>NZ_AQPF01000024.1:0-56553 GCF_009846745.1 Alcanivorax xiamenensis
AAGCACTAAAACGCTTTTTTTATTTCCGCAACGCTCGTAGCCCCGGGTTTTGACTTTAGCGTCCGGCGTCCGGCGTCTAGCGTCCGGCGTCAAGCTCCCCCCCAATCCACTCCCGGGCGCGTTCGCTCAGGCGCTTGGGGTCGTCCTCCGCCGGCAGGGGCGCGCCGAAGGTCAGATCGACGATGACCCGTGGACGACCCAGCAGCCGCCACAGATGATGGTGGAATTCGTCGTTGCCGATGAACGCCAGCGCCGGGTCAAAGTCACCGTTATGGTCCCGGTAACGCAGCGCCACCGGCTGCACCGGCGCCGGGTCGGCGGCGGCCAGCAATTGTGGGAAAAATCGCCGCACGGCTCGGCCATCGGTGGTGGTACCCTCGGGGAAGACCAGCACCGAACGGCCATCCGCCAGGCGCTCGCGGATTTCCTCGACCTTGCGGCTGACTTCTCCATTGCCACGACGAATGAACAGGGTCCCCACGTTGCGGGCCAGCCAGCCGATCACCGGCCACTCGGCCACTTCCGCCTTGGACAACATATCGCAGGGCCGCAACGCGCCGATCACGGGAATGTCCAGCCAGGAAACATGGTTGCTGATCAACAGCGTGGCGCCGCCGGCCGGGGCGCCGGTCACGCACAAGCGCACGCCCAGCACGGACAGCAGGCGCAAATACCAACGTTGCTTGGCCATCGCCATGGCCGGATGAGATTGCGGATAGCGAGCACGCAGCCACAACGCCTCCAGCACCCCGGCCAGAATATGGAGAACCACCAGCGGCAAACGCCAGGCACGGCGCCATGTCGCCGCCAGAGCGGAGCCATGGCGGTTGGCGGCGGCGGAGGTTTCCAACCGTTCCATTACACCGCCTGCGCCGGTTGCAGGAAATGCTGCACGTAGCGGCTGGGCAGATCGTCCACCGCCAGCAGAATGAAGTAGTCCAGACAGTTGAAATCCGGATCCCAGCACGGTTCGCCGCAGACCTTGGCGCCCATGCGCAGGTAAGCCTTGAGCAGCGGCGGCATGCGCTTGCCATTTTCCATCGGATCGCCGGGCAGGCTTTCCAGACGGTACCTTGGTGAGACCCGGTATCGCGCCGGCGTTTGGTGATTCTCACGGATATGCCGATCGATGGCGACCACGTTGTAGCCCTCGCCCAGAGCGATGCTGGCACAGCCGATCAGGTAGCGGGTGTTCTGCTCGATCATGTAGCGTGCCAGCCGCGCCCACAACACGGTGATGACCGCGCCGCCGCGATGGCGGGGATCAATACAGGTGCGGCCAATCTCCGCCACCTGGCCATCCAGATGCCGCACCATCGGCATATGGAACTCACCCGTGGAGTAAAAGCCGCCGGTGCGCGACACCCGGTCACCAGGCAATATCCGGGTATAGCCCACCAGTTCTCCGGTCTGGTTATCGCGCACCACCAAATGCAGACAATGACGATCGAAGCGATCCCGGTCCAGGCCGAACGGCGCGTGGAAGCTGGCACCGTATTCCTCGGAGAAAATCCGGTAGCGCATGCGTTGCACCTTGAGGATCTCGCGTCGAGACCGGGTGAAGTAAGCGCTGAAACGACTGTTATTGGTATTCGCCTGTTCCCGCTCACGGGCAGGCTGGCGGAAAACCACCCGCCATTGCGGCTTCAAGGCTTTCAATTTTCCAGCGGCTTGCGCAAGCATAACGGGCTCCATGGCTCTTTTTCCGGCAGTCTGGAAGCCGGCCATGTCGGCGCGGTGACAACCTTGTGACAGTTCCGCGACACGGAGCCGTCTCGCCCAGCGCCTGTCAGGTCACGTCATGATTGCGATCAACGCCACGCCAATTGGCCTACTTGGCGGGCGAAACCGGGCTTCCGGCACGCCATAATGGCGGCGATGTCGCAATCGCTTTCCGGTTGAAGCCGTCTCTTGCGACTGAAACCAACAGGACGTTGCCATGACCACCGAACAAGTGAGTCTCTCTCTGCCTGACGGGCACCCGATGCGGGCGCGTTGGATCGTTCCCGCCGAGAACAACGGTCTCGGGGCGGGCATTATCGTGATCCACGATATTTTCGGTTACACCCCGGATGTGCGGCGCATCGCCGAACGGCTGTCGCGGGCCGGCTACCCGGTGCTGGCGCCGGACCTGTATGACCAGGCCGGTGGCAAGGCGTCCTGCGTGGTGAGAACGCTGCGCGATCATGAACGGGGACGGGGATTCGCTTTCGAGCAGCTGGAAACCTGCCGCCAATGGTTGTTGCGGCAAAGCGACGCCGAGGTCACCAAGGTGGGCGTCATGGGATTTTGCATGGGCGGCCGTTTTGCTCTGCTGTTCGCGGCGCGGGCACCGATACAGGTGGTAGCGCCGTTCTATGGCGGTGTACCGAAAACGACGGAATCACTGCGCGGCATCTGCCCGGTGGTGGGCGGCTGGGGACGCAAGGATCTGATTTACGGCGGGCACGGCGACCGTCTGGCCGGCCATCTGACCCGCCTGGACGTTCCCCACGACATACGCACCTACGAGCATGCCGGCCATTCTTATATGAATGACCATCAGACATTCACCTTCAAGCGGCTGGGCTGGTATTCGCCGCTGCGCTCCCGGCATGATCCCGACGCCGCCGAGGACAGCTGGCGTCGGGTGCTGTCGTTTTTCGAGAAGACATTGCGGGAGTCGTAATCCGCTCTTCACATCTAACGACGGGAAAACAATTCGCTGCCAAGACAGCCTCCCACAAATGCTCCACGAAGCCGCTGTGGGAAGCTTGCTTGCAAGCGAAGGTTTCCTTAGAGACAACCGCTCAGCCGGTGTTGCGCAATCCGGCGGCGATACCGGCGATGGTGACCATCAAGGCGCTTTCCAGCACTCTGTCGGAGTCACGGTCACGTAGACGAGCCATCAGTTCCGCCTGCAACAAGTGCAGCGGATCGGTATAGGGATCGCGCACGCGGATCGACCAGCGCATGACCGGATTGTTATCGAGCAGATCACCACGGCCGGTCAGACGGCCCAGCGCCCCCACCGTGCCGGCCAGACGCTGGCGCAGGGATTCGCCCAGCCGCGTCAGGTCGGCGTCATCGGTGAGCCGCTCCTCGTACCAGGCGGCCACCCGCGAATCCGCCTTCGCCAGCACCATTTCCAGCATGTCCACCACGCCCTGGAAAAACGGCCAGTGGCTGGCCATTTCCCGGACCCGATCGGTATCGGATTGATCTTCCAGGGCTGCTTCCAAAGCGGCGCCTGTGCCCAACCAGGCCGGCAGCATCAGACGGATCTGCGTCCACGCGAACACCCAGGGAATGGCACGCAGGGATTCGATGCCGCCGTCGCTTTTACGCCGTGCCGGACGGCTGCCCAGAGCCAGACGGCTGAGCTCGGTCTCCGGCGTCACCGTGCGCAGGTAACGCACCAGCGCCGGGTCATCGCGCACCACCTGACGGTAGCCTTGCACCGACACCCGGGTGAGCTTTTCCATTTGCTCTCGCCATTGCGGCTGCGGTTCACGGGGCGGCAGCAGCGTCGCTTCCAGGGTGGCGGCCACATACTGCTCCAGATTGAACGCGGCCACCGACGGGCGGCCATATTTGAAGCGAATCACTTCGCCCTGCTCGGTCACACGGATGCGTCCGGCCACCGAGCCGGACGGCTGGGACAACAGCGCCATGCGCGTGGGCGAGCCGCCACGGGAAATGGACCCGCCACGGCCATGGAACAATGTCAGCGGTATGCCGTGCTCGCGGAACAGTCCAGTGAGTTTTTCCTGGGCGCGGAACTGGGCCCAGGCGGCGCCAAGGAAACCGGCGTCCTTGGCGGAATCGGAATAGCCGATCATCACTTCCTGGCCACCCCTGACCCGCTCCCGATAAAACGGAATCGACAACAGCGCGGACATGGTTTCCCCGGCGTTGTCCAGATCGTTCAGGGTCTCGAACAGCGGCACCACTCGCATCGGCTGGACCACCCCGGCAATCTTCTGCAGCAGCATCACCGCCAGCACGTCCGAGGGCGCCCGCGCCATGGAAATGACATAGGCGCCTAAGCCTTCCGGCCCTTGTTCGGCGATGACCTTGCAGGTATCCAGCACTTCACGCACTTGCGGATCGCACTGTTCGCTCTGGTAGAAAAGGTCATCCACCAGGGGGCGGCGGCTTTCCAGCTCGTTCAGCAGAAAACGTTGCCGCTCGGCTTCATCCCATTCCAGATAGGACCCCAGCTCCAGGTAACGGGTAATAGCATTGATGGTGTCCGCATGCCGGCCGGATTCCTGGCGCACGTCCAGACACAATAGCGTGATGCCAAAGCAACTCAGACGACGAAGCGTGTCCTTGAGCGGGCCGTTGGCGATGGATTCAAGGCCGACGGCGCGCAGGGAACGGTCCAGCAGGCGTAGCTCGTCACGCAACTGGGCACCGTTGAGAAAGCCCTCGCCATCCGGCACCGGCCGTTCTTCCACCAGTGCTTCCATGCGGCGCCGTGTCACCTTGAGACGGTCACGCACATCACGCAGCACCACGCGGTAGGGTTCATGGCTGGGCCCGGTGCGGGCCAGCAGTTCGTCGCTGGCCCGGTGCATGGACAGGTCCGCCAGCAGATTCTCCACATCACGCAAATACAGGTCCGCCGCCATCCAGCGCGCCAGCAACAGAACCTCGCGAGTGACCGCGGCGGTGACGTTGGGATTGCCATCACGGTCACCGCCCATCCAGGAGGCAAGACGAATCGGCACCCAGTCCGCCGGCGGTGACGGCAAGCCGGCCCGTTGCAGTTCCTCATCAAGCTGCCGCATGAAGTCCGGCACCGCCCGCCACAGGCTTTGTTCAATGGTGGCGAAACCCCATTTGGCTTCATCCACTGGTGTCGGTTTCTCACGACGAATTTCGTCGGTACTCCAGGCGGAGATAATCAGCTCGCGCAAACGCTGCTCGAGACGCAGCCGCTCCTCCGCGGTCAGATCCGGGCGATCCGATTCAGCCAGCAGGTCCGCCATCTGATCGTACTTGCGGATCAGGGTACGCCGGGTCACCTCGGTGGGGTGAGCGGTGAGTACCAGTTCCACGGACAGGTCCGTCAGGGTATCGCGCACGGTTTGCGCCGACACCTGTCCGGCGGACAGCCGCTCCAGCACATTGCGCAAACCCTGATCGCTGTCGGGATCACCGGGATACCGTTGATGCTGACGGTGCAGACGTTCACGGTGATGCTGTTCGGCGATGTTGGCCAGGTTCAGGAACTGGCTGAACGCCCGTGCCACCTCCAACAGGGCGTCATCCTCCAGGGGATCGAGCAGAGCGCGCAGGCGCGCCACCGACATTTCATCGTTGGAGCGGGTCTCCACCGCCGCCAGTCGGATCCTCTCCACCGTTTCATACAGGTTTTCTCCCACCTGCTCACGCAACGTGTGGCCAAGCAATTCCCCCAGCCAACGGACATCTTCGCGCAACGGCGCGTGCTGATCCTGTACCATCAATACGTCTCTCCGTTAATAGAGCTCCTTCATGCTACCGGGAACGGGGGCACAGGCAATAGCACTATAGTCCGTGGCGGAAAAGACGGCACAAAATACCTTTTTACAACATTACGCCCATTGCAAGTCTTTATTCCCCCGGCCAGCTACCGCAACATAGGCGCATCTGGTTATCCACGGAACCTCAATGAACTCGACCAACCGCGTGTCCTCCGAACAGGGCGCCATCATTCTGCAGTATCTGGCCCGGGCCCTGTTCGCCGTGCTGGCGGTGATTTATTTCCATCACACTCCCCGGTTCTTCGTCACGGTGCCGGAAAGCACCCCCTGGCTGATCGCCGGCGCCTACCTGGGGCTGCAGTTACTGCTGTTGGTCAGCCGTGCCGATTACGCGGTGATTCTCGCCTCGACCCTGGACATGGTGGTGCTCGGTGTGGTGATGCTGCTGGACGGCGGCGAACCGCCGCCGACCATGGCGCTACTGTTCCTGGCGGTACTCAGTAACGGCCTGCTGTACGGTCTGAAGCGGTTTTTGGTAATGCTGTTGGCCGCCGAAGTGGTATTGGCCATCGTGTTACCGATTCGCATGGCTTATCTGCCGGCGAACGTCACGCAGCCAGCTTCCGCCAGCTTGTTCCTGCTCGCCGCCCTGACCGTGTGCATGATCTACTTCGGGTTGATGATCTGGCGCAATCAGGTGCTGGGCCGGTCCGCCCTGGAAGCGGCCTGGAACGATCCTCAAACCGGTTTCATCAGCCGCGCCGCCCTGGTCAGCACCGCCGGCTGGATGATTCCTCTGCACGATCGCCTGTCCTCGCCGCTGACCGTGGTGCTGTTGCAACACCCGGACCTTAATGGTTTGGCGGACGCGATCATGCAAAGACTGCGCCGCAGCGATGTGGTGGCTCGCAACGACGATGATCAACTGGCCTTGCTGCTGCCCTGCACCGGCGGCTCGGAAGCCAGCCAGGTGATCGAGCATTTGCGTCAGCGGGTGCCGGATCTGCGCGCGGCCGTACTGACCCTGAACAGCTCCAATCTGGCCCTGGAACAGGTGCTGCATCATTTACAGCAGGCCCTGCCCCGCAGCCGGGACGATGACACCCACTGGCTGGTCTACGCGCCGCCGCTGGATTAAAAAAGACACAGGAAACCCGGGAAGGGAAGCCCGACCACGCCTACTCCCATGTCGACAACAGGGGAAACGTCATGGTCCACCGTCTTGGTTTTTTCGTGCTTGCCCTGTCCGCTCCTGTCGTGGCCAACGATTTCCAGACCTATATCGTCGGCGGCGAGGACGCCACCGCCAATTGGCCCTGGGCGGCGCTGGTGGAAATCGATTTTGGTGCGCAAGGACGAGGGGCTTGTTCCGGCTCCTTGCTCAGTCCTGATCAGGTGCTGACCGCCGCGCATTGTTTCTTCGATGAAAACGGTCAGCAGGTCGACGCCTCAGCGATCACCGTGCATGTAGGCAGTGCTCCCAACGGCCCGAATTCAACCCATGCGGCCGACATTTATCATCTCCATTCCGGCTACGACAACACCGCCAATCCCATCGGCAACGATATCGCCTTGATTCAATTGAGTTCGGCCATCGACGTCTCTCCCCTGCCCAGCCTTGTGGACGGCGCTCATTTTGACGAGCTACTTACCCGCGATGCCCCGGGCCGTGACGAAGCACTTACCGCCATCGGTTGGGGCGCGACCACCACCGATCGGAACAACCAAGCGATCTCCCCTACTCTGCAGCAGGTCGCTTTGGATTACGTGCCGTTTTCCACCTGCAATCAAAGTTGGAACGGTTTCCTGATTCCGGTTCAAAGCAGCGTCATTTGCGCCGCTGAACTGAACCCGCAAGACAACGAAATCGAGAACACTTGCCTTGGCGACTCCGGCGGTCCGCTGATTCTGGGCGACGATCCAGCGCCTTATATCGTCGGTTTGACCAGCTTTGGCTCCGCCGACAGTTGCCAGGGCGGCCGGCCCACGGTGTTCACCCGGGTGCTGAACATGGTGGACTTCGTGGAAGAAAACGTCCCCCTGGTGGACGTAAGCGTCAACAGCGACCCACAACGGTACTACGGCTCTCCGGGAGGGCAGGTCACGGTCCCCGCCACGGTCACCAATGGCAGCCTGCGAAACACCGCCCACAACGTCGTGATCCAGGCGAACACCGACGACGCCAGCGCCGACGCTTCTTTGCAATGGAGCGACTGTGGCAGCGGCGGCCTGTTGGCGGGCAATGATCAGTGCACCTTGACGTCTCCCCTGACCGCCGGGGCCGACAGCAGCGGCCAGGTGGAAGTCAACCACAATGGTGCCACCGAAACCGATGCTACCCTGACCCTGGAGGTGGGCAGCGACGAGGACGAATACCGGATCAAAAACAATCAGGCCCCGATCACCGTGGTCTTCTCCAACCGGTCGGACCTCACCGTCAGCGCCGAGCAGACCGCCGGTCATCTGGACAGTGATGGCCAGGGTATTGCCACCGTTGCGGTACGGGTCACCAACCTGTCCACCGTGAACGCCGCCAACGACGCCACCGTGGCACTGACACTGCCCGCCGGCACCACCGCCCGCGGTGACGATACCGTCCAGTGCGATACGTTGTGCTGGGTAGGGCCCATGGCCAGCGGCGCCAGCGCCGATTTCACCCTGACGCTTACCAGCGGAACGCCGGAAACCGGTACCCTGACCCTCACCGTGACAGACCAGGATGGCGAAGACTTCCCCCAGGATAACAACCAGCACGACACGGCCGTGTCCTATTCCGGTGGCAATGCACGTGATTCCGATGGAGGCGGCAGCGGTGGCGGCGGTGGTTCACTCGGCGGCTGGTGGCTGCTCGCTCTGGCGGGGCTGGCGCTGCGTGCTCAGCCGCCGCGCCGAAACAACCGCTCCAGATAAGCCAGCAGAAAGTCCGCGTCGGACAGCGGCGCCCGGTAAGCCAGGTGGCCATCCGGGCGCATCAGCCACAAGCGGCTGCCATTGCCGAAGTGCTCGGCGAACTCACCGTCCTTGTCATGCCAAAGGTGGGCCCGTCCCGGCGCCATGTCCGGCGCGGCCCCTTCCGGCGGCTCATTGAGGATCAGGGTGATGCGCAACTCGTTGAGGTACTCGTCCGGCACCCTGGAAAGCAGCGCATGCAGGATAACCCGGGTGGGATGATCCGGCGTCTCACCCAATTGCAGCAACAAGTGATGCACCGGTTGGCGCAACAAGCCGTGCAGGTGCCGGGGCCCGCCATCGTGCAGCGATACCAGGGCAACATCCGGCACCCGGTCGCCGGGCAACGGCCCCTGATGCCGCCACCCCAGATCCGCGTCCGGCCCGGCGTCCACCAGCGGGGAGGCGCGATAGTGAATGTCCAGCTGACTGGCCCGGCGTATTATTTTGTATTCGGCGGGCGCACGCTGGCCGGTCAGTTTCAACAGCGAATCCCGGGCGCCACGCAGAAACGGCCGCCGCAACGTCGAGTCCCGTGACAACAAATTCACTTCACGCAGCATCTCCACCGCCACTGGCCGGCGCTCCTGCTGGTAGCTGTCGAGCAAGGCGCCACCACCGTAGCCACGCAGGAACAGCACCAGTTTCCAGGCCAGATTGACGGCGTCGGCGATTCCGGTGTTCATGCCCTGGGCGCCCATCGGGCTCTGGATATGACAGGCGTCACCGGCAAGGAAAATACGATTGCGACGATAATGGCTGACCAGCCGGCGGTGCGCCGAAAAGCGCGTCAACCAGATCGGCTCCGGCAATTCCGGCACCGGTTCCAGTACCTGAGCGAGACGCTCACTCAACAACGCCAGATCCCTCTCCGCGTCCGCCGGCCCCGGTTCCGCGTCTTCTTCCAGCACGGTGATCAAACGCCAGCCGGACGGCAGCGGAATCGCCAACAAGGCACCGCCGGGCAGCAGGAAACCGTGGCTTTGATCCTCCGGCAGACCCAGTTCCACATCCAGATCCGCCAACAGGAACGTTTCCTCGTAGTCCATGCCTTCAAAGGGCAGGCCGAGCAATTCACGCACCCGGGAATGGGCACCGTCCGCGCCCACCAGTATCTCCGCTTCCACTTCGGTGACTTGCTCGCCGACACGGATCCGGGCCCGCGCTCCGGCGCCATCCTGTGAGCAGTTCAGCAGTTCGGCATCGCGCCAGAGTTCCCCGCCCAGGCTGCGGAAACGTTCCTCCAGAACGGCTTCCACCTGTGACTGCGGACAGCTGAGCAGGGCCGGTTCCGGCGTCTCCAGGGCGGCGAAATCCAAATGCAGCAGGGGCCCCTTCTCGCCATGGATGTTCACCGCGCGAATCGGACGGCTGCGTTCACGCAGGGTTTGCAGTACCCCCATGGCGTCGAGGAATTCCAGGGTGCGGGCGTGCAGCCCCAACGCCCGGGACCAGGGCCGGCGCTCCGGTAAACGGTCGATGATGCGGCAGGGAATGCCGCCGCGCAGCAAATTGACGCCCAGGGTCAGGCCGGTGGGGCCGGCGCCGACGATCAGTACTTTGGCTTGACGTGATCCCGTGATCATGAATGCGATGCTACAATCGGTGTATGAAAAGCCGTCATGCGCGGCCGGCTCCCCGGAACTGGTGCGACGGCGGCCCCGCCGCCGAGGATGCCCGTGCAACCCGCCACCGGCACCGCGACGAAATGTATCACATCCAGGGCCGCCCGCGCGTCGCGGTCCGTCCATTCCTGTCCCTGGAAGCGCCATGAGCCGCAAAATCATTCACGTGGATTGCGACTGCTTCTACGCCGCGGTGGAAGTCCGCGACGATCCACGCCTGCGCGGCCGGCCAGTGGCGGTGGGGGGTGATCCTCAGCGCCGGGGCGTTATCGCCACATGCAATTATCCGGCCCGGGACTTCGGCGTGCGCTCAGCGATGTCCTCGGCCCATGCTCTGCGCCTGTGCCCGGAACTGGTCATACTGCGCCCGGACTTCGACAAATACCGCCGGGTCTCCGCGCAGATTCAGGATATTTTTCGAACCTTTACTCCGATCATCGAGCCCCTGTCCCTGGACGAAGCCTTCCTGGACGTGAGTGAGAGCCCGCTGCACAGCAATAGTGCCACCCGTATCGCCGAGGCGATCCGCCAGCGGGTAAGAGAGAACGTTGGCATCACCGTGTCCGCCGGCGTGGCGCCGAACAAGTTTCTCGCCAAGGTGGCCAGCGACTGGCGCAAACCGGACGGTCTGTGCGTGATCGCGCCGGATCAGGTGGCGGCTTTCGTCGCGGCCCTGCCGGTCACCCGCATCTTCGGCGTTGGCCGGGTCACCGCGGAGAAAATGGCCTTGCAGGGCATTCGCACCTGTGCCGACCTGCAGCCACTGAGTCGGCTGGAACTGGCCCAGCAGTTTGGCAGTTTCGGCGAGCGCCTGTACCACTTGTGCCGGGGCGAGGACGACCGGCCAGTGCAGACCAGCCGGCGGCGCAAATCGGTCAGCGTGGAGGAGACCTACCACCAGGACCTGACTCATTTCAGCGACTGGATGCGGGAACTGGACGTCCTGATGCCCCGTCTGGAGCAACGCCTTGAGCGCCTCGACAGCCACTATCTGGTCCAGGGCCTGACCGTAAAGGTACGCTACAGTGACTTCCGTATCGTCAGCGCCGATCAGAGCGAAACCGTTCTGGACAAAACCGTGTTCGAACAATTGCTGCGGCAATTGTGGGAGCGGCACTCGGCCCCGGTGCGCCTGCTCGGCATCGGCGCCCGCCTGCGTGATCTGAAGTCTCCGCGGCAACCGGACCTGTTCCCGAAGGAACGGGAGCAGGCGCTGCGGGAAAAGCGGCAGTGAAATGACCGCTCCCAACAACACGTCATCGCGGCTGGTGAGCCACTGGTGTCCCATAATTCGCTGGCAAGCCAGCTTCCCACAGCGGGAGGTACGGAGCCGCCGTGGGAAGCTGGCTTGCCAGCGAATCAGCGTGTAGGCGTGCCAGCGTGTTGCGTGCAAGCGGGCCGTCCCTCAACCGTGGGGCAGAAGTGGCCGGTGAACCGCGATGTGTCGCATCCGGGAAACTTGATTCCACCCCCGCCAACCCCCAGATTAGAACCCTCGACCCTGGAGCAAGGAACCGCCCTGAATGACCGTTATCAACGCGGCCACCGCCACGCGGCCGGCCACCGTGTCCACTATCGTCGCCCCGGAAGGCAGTCTGGAAGTGCTCAGCCAGCAGGAGGTGGAACGCCTGCGCGACACCTCGTCACGGGGGCTGCATGATCTGCTGCGCCGCTGCGCGCTGGCGGTGCTCAACGCCGGCACCCCCACCGACGACAGCCGCCAGGTGCTGGAAACCTACGCGGATTTCGATATCCAGGTGATGCAGGAAGACCGGGGGCTGATGCTCAAGCTGGACAACGCGCCGGCCGGCGCCTTCGTCGATGGCCGCATGATCCGCGGTATCCGGGAACATCTCTCGGCGGTGCTGCGCGACATTGTCTACGTGGCCAATGAGATCCACACCGGCGGCCGTTTCGACCTGAACAGCACCGACGGCATCAGCAACGCGGTCTTCCATATCCTGCGCAACGCTGGCGTGCTGCATGCCGGCGAGGCACCCAATCTGGTGGTGTGTTGGGGCGGTCATTCGATCTCCCGGGAAGAGTACGACTACAGCAAGAGCGTGGGCTATCAATTGGGGCTCCGCCATCTGGACATCTGCACCGGTTGCGGCCCCGGTGCCATGAAAGGCCCGATGAAAGGCGCCCATGTGGCCCACGCCAAACAACGCCGCCGTAATGGCCGCTATCTGGGGATTTCCGAACCCGGCATCATCGCCGCCGAAGCGCCCAATCCGATCGTCAATGAGCTGGTGATCATGCCGGACATCGAAAAACGTCTGGAGGCGTTCGTGCGGGTCGCCCACGCCATCATCGTTTTTCCCGGTGGTGTCGGCACCACCGAGGAGATCCTTTATCTGCTCGGTGTCCTGCTGCACCCGGCCAACCAGCATCTTCCGGTTCCCGTGCTCTTTACCGGACCGGCGGACAGCGCCGATTACTTTGACAAGGTGGATCAGTTCATCCGTTACGCCCTGGGCGAGCAAGCGGCCAGCCGCTATCGCATCATCATCGATGATCCGGAAGAGGTGGCGCTGACCGTGCGTGAGGGCGTGCGGGAGCTGACCCAGTTTCGCCGGGAAAACGACGATGCCTTTTACTTCAACTGGCGACTCACCGTGCCGCTGGAGTTCCAACAACCGTTCGAGCCCAGCCACGAGGCCATGGCGGAGTTGCGCTTGAGCACTTCACTGCCCGTGCACGAACTGGCCGCCAACCTGCGCCGGGCGTTTTCCGGCATCGTGGCGGGGAATGTGAAGGAAGCGGGCATTCGCGCCATCGAGGAACGCGGCCCCTATGAGCTGCACGCGGAGCCGGGCCTGATGACCCATTTGGACACCTTGTTGAAGGCGTTCGTCGAACAACAGCGGATGAAGCTGCCCGGCAGCCATTATCAACCCTGCTACCGGCTGGGCTCATGAAACCAAGCACCATCGCCGCGCTGCTGAGTTTTGTCATCCCGGGGGCCGGCCAGCTCTATAACGGCCATATCTGGCGAGCGCTGTTCTGGCTGATCGTGACGCCGGGGCTATGGATCGGCAGCGGCGGCCTGTTCGGCTGGGTCTGCCATCTGATCGCCGCTTGGACCGCCTGGCACAAGGCGCAGGAACACGCTGACACGCTGACACGCTGACACGCTGACACGCTGACAAAAACACTGCCAGACCAACCTCTCCTGTCAATGCTTTTCCGGATCAAGAGTGCGGCCAGCCAGGCCGCCTCCTTCTGCGTGCAAGCGTGCAGGCGTGCCGCGTGCTTGCTGCGCTCCTTTACCGCGGCTGCATGCGGATACCACCATCCAGGCGGATGGTTTCACCATTAAGGAAACGGTTCTCCGCCATATGGCAGACCATGGCGGCATATTCCTCCGGGTGGCCCAGGCGTTTCGGGAACTGGGTCATTTCGATCAGCGGCATTTTCACCTTGTCCGGCGCAGCGTTCATCAGCGGCGTATTGAAAATACCCGGCGCGATGGTGTTGCAGCGGATGCCCAGGGATGCCAGATCACGGGCGATGGGCAGGGTCATGCCGACCACCGCGCCTTTGGTGGCGGAATACGCCACCTGCCCCACCTGACCGTCAAAGGCGGCCACGGAAGCGGTGTTGACGATCAGTCCCCGCTCGTTGTCCTCGCCCGGTTCGTTCTCGGCCATCACCGCCGCGGCCAGACGGGTCACATTGAAAGTGCCGATCAGATTGATCTGCACCACGGTGTTGAACACCCCCAGGTCGTGGGGTTTGTTGTCCCGGCCCACGGTTTTCATGGCGGAGCCGACACCAGCGCAGTTGACGCAGAGATGAATCGCACCGAAGGCATCCCGGGTGGCATCAATGGCCGCCTGCACGGAAGCCTCTTCGGTGACATCGGTCTGAGTGAACGCCACCGACGGGCCGATGGCGGCGGCGGCTTCTTCCCCGCGCTGCGCGTCACGATCCAGAATCATCACCTTGGCGCCACGCGCGGCCAGCGCTTCCACCGTGGCCCGGCCCAGGCCTGAGGCTCCACCGGTCACCACCGCCACTTTGTTTTTGATATCCATACATCCTCCTCGATTTCAGAAACAGGGAGTATACCCAGCTCGGAACAGGGCCGCAGTCTTGCGTCCTCCGGTCAACATACGCATTCTTGTACGGGTCGGTTCATTTCACCCGCTCGCCATACGAGAGCAGCGCTTATGAGCTATCCCCAAGCCCGGTTGCAGGACGACGACCTGGCCGGAACGCTGTTAGCCAATCGCGCTTTCAGCGAAACGCTGTGCGCGCCTTTGACGCCGGAGGATATGGGTCTGCAGGCCTGTCCGGAAGTCAGCCCGCCGCGCTGGCACCTGGCGCACACCACCTGGTTTTTCGAGACCTTCATTCTCAAGCCCCATGTTCCCGGTTACCGCCCTCTTGATCCCCGGTTCGAATACCTTTTCAACAGTTATTACAACGGTGTCGGCGAACAATATCCGCGACCACGGCGGCATTTGCTATCGCGCCCGGACACCGCCACCGTACTGGCCTGGCGCCGGCATGTGGACGAGGCCCTGGCGGACTTGCTGAGCCGCTCGGCCACCCCGGAACTGGCTGCCCTGGTGAGGCTCGGTATCGAGCACGAGCAACAGCATCAGGAATTACTGCTCACCGATCTCAAGTTCAATTTCTCTCATAATCCGCTGTACCCTCAATATCAGCCCCGCGAGGATCAGGCCGACAAAGCTCCCGCGCTAAGCTGGCTGGAGTATCACGGCGGGCTGGTGACGATCGGCGCCGGCGGTCCTTCTTCCACGAACTCGTTTTATTTCGACAACGAAACCCCGCGCCATCGGCAATGGCTGGAGCCTTTCGCTCTCGCCAGCCGTCCGGCCACCTGCGGCGAATACCTGGCGTTCATCGAGGACGGCGGTTACCAGCGACCGGAGTTATGGCTCTCCGACGGCTGGGCCTGGGTCAGCCAGCAACGGATACGGGCCCCCCTGTACTGGTTCCTGAATGACGGGTTGGCCGAGCACTACACCCTGGCCGGCCGGCGCCCTTTGAATCTGGCGGAACCGGTTACCCATCTGAATTACTACGAGGCGGACGCTTTCGCCCGCTGGTGCGGCAAGCGGCTCCCCACGGAAGTGGAATGGGAACACGCGGCGGCGGCCCGGCCGGTGACTGGCGGCTTCGTGGAAAACCGCCGCTATCACCCCGCCATCGCCACGCCCGGGGAGGGGCCACGGCAACTGTTCGGCGACGTCTGGGAGTGGACCGCCAGCGCCTATCTGCCCTACCCCGGCTTTCAACCCGCGCCCGGCGCGGTGGGCGAATACAACGGCAAATTCATGTGCAATCAGATGGTGCTGCGGGGTGGTTCCTGTGCCAGCAGCCGCGATCATTTGCGCGCCAGTTACCGTAACTTTTTCTACCCTCATTTGCGCTGGCAGTTCAGCGGCGTGCGGCTGGCCCAAAGCATGGAGGCACCCGATGCAACCTCGGCAACTGCTCCCTAATCTGACCTTTCTGGATTTGTATCCGCCGGCGGCGGACGCTGCCCGGGAAGTGCTGTCCTCGCTCAGCGCGGCGACGCCACACCTGGATCCCAAGTATTTCTACGACGAGCAGGGCTCCGCGTTGTTCGATGCCATCACCCGGACGCCGGAGTATTACCCCACCCGCACCGAGACCGGCCTGCTGCACGAACATGCCCAGGCCATGGCGCGCGCCCTGGATACTGAGCTGACGATCGTGGAACCGGGCGCCGGTGGTTGCGAGAAGGCGCGGATTCTACTGGATCAGTGGCAGCCACGCGGCTACATGCCACTGGAGATCTCCCGCGAGTGCCTGCTCGACGCTACCCGCCAGTTGGCGCCCCGGTACCCGCAAGTCCAGTTCCAGGCGGTTTGCGCGGATTATTCCCAGGCCCTCACCGTGCCCATCGACCATCAGGCGTTGCCCCGGCTGGTGTTTTTTCCCGGTTCCACCATCGGCAACTTCGAACCCGCCGCCCGCCGTGCCTTTCTCACCGACTTGCGGCGGCTGGCCGGCGACGACGGCTTCCTGTTGATCGGCGCCGACCTGCAAAAGAGTCCGGCCCGGCTGCATCAGGCCTACAACGACAGCGCCGGCCACACCGCCGCGTTCAACCTCAATATTCTCGCTCACCTCAACCGCCGCCTCGACTGCGGCTTCGATCTTGACGCTTTCGAACATCAGGCCTTCTACAACGAAGAGCAACAACGGGTGGAAATGCACCTGCACTGCCACCGGGACCAGCATGTGCACATCGCCGGCGAGCCCCTGACACTGAGCGCCGGGACCCGGGTCCACACCGAGAACTCCTACAAGTTCTCGGTGGAGGCATTCAGCCGTGAGCTGGTCACCGCCGGCTTCCAGCCACTATCCTGCTGGCTCGACGATGAAGCCCTGTTCAGCGTGCATCTGGCCCGGGCCGCGTGAGCGCTCCGGCGGTCCCGGCTTTTCAGCGGCCAGCCAAGCGCGGCCTTAAAGATTATGAACGGGCTCCACAGCGACGCGCCAAGCTGGCTATACTGGGGTCATGACTTTTTCGGAATGCACCCATGCTTGAGTTGATCAGCGCCGCCCGGCGCCGCCGCCGGCCACCGACCCATGAACTGTTCGACGTGGTCAGCCAGGACTTCCGTGTCGGCCTGCTGGACATCGACATCAACCTGCATCTGAACAACGGCAAGTACGTCAAGATCATGGATCGCTGCCGCCTGGAACATGGCGTGGTCACCGGCCTGCTCGACCGTATGATCAAGGCGCGCACCCACACCATCGTCGCCAACACCGAGATCGCCTATATTCGCGAGCTGCGGCCCTATCAGCGTTTCCAGGTACACACCCGCATTCTCGGTTGGGACGACAAGTACACCTACTACGATCAGCGTTTTGAGTCACAGCGCAAATTGCATACCCATGCGCTGCTGCGCCTGGCGCACCTGTACGGCGGCAAGCCCATCAGCCCCCAGGCGTTCCAGGAAATGACCGGACTGAACCAACGCTCCCCCGCGCTGCCGGACTATGTCCAGGACTGGAAAAACCTGCTGCAAAGCAAGCGCCGCCTGACCGAACAGGACGACAGCCCGCTGGCGCTCGGCTCCCGTTAAAGACACTCCCGGAATTCGTAAAAGGCGCCCTTTGCCCCTGCCCCGGCCGCGGCGGATTGAGTACACTGGGGTCATGAGCACTTCCCGCATCCGCACCCCCTGTATTGGCGTCTGTTCCACCGTCTTCGGCGACACCGTATGCCGTGGCTGCCGCCGCTTCAGCCATGAGGTGGTGGACTGGAACGCCTACAGCGAGGACGAAAAACGTATCGTCTGGCGCCGTCTGGACCAGTTGCTCACGCTGGTGGTGCGCAACTACTTCCAGGTACTGGATGGCGAGCGGCTGGCGGCGCAATTGGACTATCAGAATCTGCGCTACCAGCGGCAAATGTCAGCGGAAGGCTGGGTCCCGGAGTTGCTCAAGGCGGCTGGCCGGCAGCCTCTCAGATACGAGGATTACGGGCTGCAACCGTTACCCGCCGCCGAAGGCCTGACCCCGCGGGAACTTTACGATGCCATCAGCCGGGAATGTCACGCCCTCAACCAGGCCCATTATGACCGCTCGTTTGCCCGTCCGGTGCAAAGCACCCAAAGTACCGGCGATCTGATCCTGCGCGCCGCTCAGGAGAAAGGACTGGTGGGCAGCGGCGACTGAGTCCCCGCGCCCGTCACGACACGCCACCCCAACCTTCCCACGCCACCGCGGCGGCCAGCAGAATCAAGGCCGCGCCGGCCCCCCGTTCCACCCAGGCCAACCGACACCCGAACACCTTCATCCAGCGTGGTTGAGCCGCCAGCCACGCCACCAGCAAGTCCCAACCGAGCACCACCGCCACCATCCACAGCCCATACCCCATTTGTATCGCCAGAGCGCTGCCACTGGCTGCCAGCAGCGAAAACAGACTGGCATAGAACAGGGCGTTCTTGGGATTGAGGATGGCCGAGGCAAAGCCCACTGCAAAGCCGCGCAGGCGGCCGCCGATATCGGCCACGGACTGCGCCTCCACCGACAGACTCAAGGGCGCGGCGGAGCGAATAAGACGGACGCCGAGGTAAAACAGGTAGCCGGCCCCGGCCCACAGCACCGCCACGAACAAGGGACTCCCCGGCCTTAGCACCGCAAAACCGGCCAGCGCCAACGTGATGAACACACCGTTGGCCAGGGCCACTCCCAGGCACACACCGGCGGCACCGCGCCAACCCTCCACCAGGGCACTCCGCAGAATCAAGAGGAAATCCGGACCGGGACTGAGCAGCGCCAGGAAATGGGCGCCGGCCACCATCAGAAACTGTTCCAATACACCGCCTCCCAACAACAGGGAAGCACATGCTAGCGGCGCGGAAAGCGGACGGGATTGTAGAAAATTGCGCCAGTCGATCGCGGTCCTTTCCTGTATGAAGAGGACTACTGGTGCCCAATAATTCTTGGCCAGCCCGCTTTCGCTGCCAAGGCAGCTTCCCACAGCCGGGTTACGAAGCCGCTGTGGGAAGCTGCCTTGGCAGCGAATACGGAGGGAATTCCATCTGCAAAGCCCACGAACAGGCTTTGGGTTTGACGTGCCGGCCCCCGGCGGTCAGTCGTCCACGGCCACCCGTCGATATTGCCCCGGCGTCGCCGCCACCCGCTCCTTGAACGCCCGCTGAAAATGGCTCTGGTCGGTGAACCCCAGCGTCTGCGCCACCTCCGCCGGCGCCAGCCCGGCCCGTAGCAGCGCCCGGGCGCGATCTATACGCTGATCCAGCCCGTAGGCATGGGGCGTCAGCCCCAGATGGCGACGAAAACGGCGGATCAGTTGATAGCGGCTGAGGCCATTGGCGGCGGCCAGATCTTCCAGCGGAATGGTCTGGTCGGCGCCACGCAATGCCCGGCGCGCGGCCTCCAGCTCTCCGGGTTCACCGGTTTGTTTCCCTTCCAGAGGTTCGCCGCGCCACCATTGAGCGCGCAGGAAACCGGTCAGGTGACGCTCCTTGACCGCCGGCGAAGCAGCGGAGAACAGACATCGATTCAGCTTGCGGAAAGCGGCATAGGCCACCGGGTCCCGGCCCACTTCCACCCGTCGCGGCGGCATCTCCCCCAGAACCCGCCCGAGCCATTGCGGATCCAGATAAAGCATTTGGTAACTCCAGTCTCCGCCGGGCACCGGGTTGCAGGCGTGAACCTGTTCGTCAGGAATACTGATCAGGGTGCCGGGCAGCAGCGTACGGCCGATTCCGAGGCTGGTGAAACGGCTGCGCCCGCCGTCCACCACCCCGATGGACCAGGTGCGATGGCTATGGGCGCGATAACAAGCGCGGCCGCGGCAGGCCCGCCGGCTCTCCACGAACGGCAGCGCCGG
Source organism: Alcanivorax xiamenensis (assembly GCF_009846745.1). NCBI lineage: Bacteria > Pseudomonadati > Pseudomonadota > Gammaproteobacteria > Oceanospirillales > Alcanivoracaceae > Alcanivorax > Alcanivorax xiamenensis. The sequence goes on from NZ_AQPF01000024.1 coordinate 19,401, forward strand.
GTCGCGCCAGAATTGGGCAGGTGACATCGGGGCTCCGTTCTCGGCTCGGAGCCCCAGTTTACCAATATTTCGCGGAATGGCCCGTACTTGGGCGCGGGGATGGATAGCAGGCCCCTAGTACGGTTTTGCTTGCCGCGCAATGCCTTGGTCGGTGCGCCGCCGACGCTTCCGGCAAAATAGCTCGGGCTCCATAGGGCGTTCTTCATGTAGGCTGGTTTCATCAGATCAGGAGGGCATCAGCTTAAGCCTCCAGCTGGAGACACCCTTCATGCTGTTCACCAAATAAGATACCGACACATTGTATAATCGGGACCATGAAGCAAACCAAGACCCTAAAGGTTCGAGTGAAGGACAAGCACGCCACCCAGCTCAATCGTATGGCGCGTAGCGTGAATTTCGTCTGGAACTACCTTAACGAGCTGAGTTCTCGGTCGATCCGTGAGCGCGGGGTCTTTCTGTCTGCCTACGATATGGATCGCTACACCAAGGGGGCCAGCAAGGACCTCAACCTGCATTCGCAGACGCTCCAAGAGGTCTCCCGAGAGTATGCGACACGCCGCCAACAGTTCAAGAAACAACGGCTTGCCTGGCGAAAGTCCCGAGGTACCCGCCGTTCTCTCGGCTGGGTTCCTTTCAAGACCGGGGCAGCCAAATGGAAAAACGGGCAAGTCTTCTACAATGGCAGCTACTTCAAGGTTTGGGACAGCTATGGGTTGAGCCAGCACAGGTTCCGCTCCGGCAGCTTCAACGAGGATACCCGAGGCCGCTGGTACTTCAATGTAGTGGTCGAAGTAGAGGTTCAGCCTTCGACTGGACAGGGTGCCGTCGGCATCGACTTGGGACTGAAGGACGTGGCCACTTGTAGCGACGGTGAGAAGCTGGAGAACGGTCAGTTCTACCGCGACTTGGAAGCCAGGCTGGCCACAGCTCAGCGCGCCCGCAACAAGCGTCGGGTGAAGGCCATCCACGCCAAAATCACGAATCGGCGCAAGGATGTACTGCACAAGTTCTCCCGTCGGCTGGTTAATCAGCATGGCGAAATCTATGTGGGCGACGTAAGCCCACTGAAACTCGCGAAGACCCGTATGGCCAAGTCAGTACTGGACGCTGGCTGGGGCCAACTAAAGACGATGCTGGAATACAAGTGCGATCACGCAGGCATCGTCTTCCAGGAGGTTCGCGAGGCGTACACCAGCCGCACCTGCTCGTCCTGTGGCTCGCTCAGCGGGCCACAAGGCGTAAGCGGGCTGCGAGTAAGAGACTGGGAGTGCGTGGAGTGTGGTGCGCTCCACGACCGGGACGTGAATGCCGCCCGGAATATCCTCAGTCTCGCGGCGGGACATCGCCGTCCAGAAGTGGAAATCTCCGCCCTTTAGGGCGGAGAGGATGTCAAGCTATTTGATCGCCACCGGGTTCACCGGCGCGCCGGTGCCACCTTCCATCTTCAATGGCGCCGCCACCAGAAGGAAGTCGTATTTGCCGTCCTTGGCGCTGTCCGCCGCCAGATCATCAAGCCACCATATCTCCGAAAGCACCACGCCCAGGTCGCGCATGAAGGCACCATGCAGGGGAATAATCATGGTTTCGCCATCGATCTGTTGGGACACTTTCTCGATGGCCAGGTTATCCGAGGCGATCATCGGAATTTCCATCTCATCCACCCAGCTCACCAGTTCCTTGCTGTAGCACAGACCCGGCTCGGTGTAGGCCTCCCACTTGGCATCGGGCTCTTCCTCCCAGAACCGGGCGATGGAACCGGTACGAATGACCAGGATGTCCCGCTTGTTGATTTTCACCTTCTGCGCCTCGGCGGTCTCCTTGAGATCCTTCAGGTCAACGCAGGTGTTCGGCGGCAACCGGAACGGCGCGCTTTGGTTCTGGTGGCGGCCCACATCCAGGAGCACGGCGCGACCGACGATGCCTTTCTTGCCCAATTGCGCTACGTCCGCGTGAGCGTGACCGTGCACCGTGGTCTGATCGCTCTTGCCGCCGTAGACCTGCTCGCCATACCAGGCATGGGCCAGGCTATCCACATGGGTGGTGCCCTGTAGATAGAGGAAAGCCGCGTCATCGGAATACTTGATACCGCCAGGCAGAGGATCGGCCTTGCCGGCGGCATAGACACTGGCGTCACTGGCCATGAAATGCTGGGTGGGAATACGCCCGGGGAATACCGGCCCGCTCCCCGAGGTCATTGGAATCTGCAGGGTGAAGACACGCCCCTTGCTGACCGCTTTGAGTCCGGTCAGCACCGACTCGTCGGCAAGGTAGTTCAGCGCGCCGACCTGATCATCTTCTCCCCATTTACTCCAGTTGTTGGGGGCATCCTTTTGCAATCGCTCCATGGCGGTTTCCGCCAACAGCGGCGACACCGAGGCCAGCAGACAGCCGGCCAGGAAACACCGACATCCCGACCGAAGACCCGACATTGTTGTTTTCATACGTCTCTCCCGATTTGCTGTGTTATTTCGATTTATCTAAACACAACCACCGGTATTACCGCATCCGCGCGCGCTTATGGGCGCCGCGCGGAGACTTCAACGGTGGAGAATCGGGAAGGGAGTCAGTCCTGGCATTGGCGGCAGCGGCCGTGGATTTCCACCGGTTGCATGCCGACAACGAAATCCTGCTGGGCCAGGCTGTTGTTCAGGGCCTGCTTGAAGCGGCCTTCCATCGGTGCCTCACGCACCGCGCCGCAGCGGTCACAGACCAGAAACAGGGTGCCGTCATGGCCGTGCTCACAGGCCAGGTGACCGCAGGCGAGGTAGCGGTTGGTGGACGCCAGACGATGGGCCAGTCCGGCGGTCACCAGAAAGTCCAGTGCCCGGTAAATGGTGGGGGGCTTGGCGCCGGGGTGATGCTGGCTTTGCAGGGCATCCAGCAGATCATAGGCACTGCGCGGCCCGTCCTGCTCCAGCAGCAGTGCCATCACCTGACGCCGCTGCGGCGTCAGCCGCAGGCCTTGTTCGGCGCAGCGCTGCTCGGCGATGCGCAGTTGCTTTTCCACGGTTTCCGTCATGCGGGCTCCAGAGAGCGGAATGCGAACCGCCCATTCTACATCAACCCCCGCCGCTTTTACCCCACCGGCGGCTCACCCCAGTCGGGGAACGGGTCCTCCAGGGTGCGCCAATGGTCTTGCCCGGCCCGCAGTTCATCATCATCGAGCAGGCAGGCGTCCAGCGCGCGGCGGGCCTGCTCGGGGCTCAGATCCTGGCCGATGAACACCAGCTCCTGACGCATATCGCCGAACGGCTCCTCCCAGTTGGCAAGGATATTATCACGGTACTCCGGATCCTTCGGCCAGTGGCTTTGCGGCACCGCCTTCCAGAACAAACCGGCGGGACCGTGATGGGCGATACCGCCGGCCTGGCTCCAACTGCCGGCCCACCGCGGGCGCGAGGCGAGCCAGAAGAAGCCCTTGGAGCGCAGCAGCTTGCCCTGCTCCCAGTCCTGATGAAGAAACTCGAAAAAGCGCTTGGGATGAAACGGTCGGCGCGCCTTGTAGGTGAAGCTGGCGATACCGTACTCCTCGGTTTCCGGCGTGTGCTCGCCGCGCATTTCCTTGAGCCAGCCCGGCGCCTGGCTGGCCCGTTCGAAATCAAAGCGGCCGGTATCCAGGACCCGATCCAGGTCGACCTGCCCCCGGCGGATCGGCACGATTTCCGCCTCCGGATTCAAGGCCCGCAGGGAAGCGACCACTTGCTTGAGCTCGTCCTCGTCGATCAGGTCGGTCTTGCTGACCAGCAGCACGTCGCAGAATTCGATCTGGTCCGCCAGCAAGTCCGCCACATTACGCTGATCCTCCTCGCCCAGGCTTTCTCCCACCTGTTGCAACGAGCGGGCTTCGCGGTAATCGCGCAGGAAATTGGCGCCGTCCACCACGGTCACCAGGGTATCCAGCCGCGCCACCGTGGAAAGGCTGGCGCCGCTTTCGTCCTCGAAGGTGAAGGTCTCCGCCACCGGCAACGGCTCGGAAATGCCGGTGGACTCGATCACCAGGTAATCAAAGCGCCCTTCCCCGGCCAGCCGCTGCACTTCCACCAGCAGATCCTCGCGCAGGGTGCAGCAAATACAGCCGTTGCTCATCTCCACCAGCTTTTCCTCGGCACGATTAAGACTGACCTGCTGGTTAACCAGGGCGGCATCGATATTGATCTCGCTCATATCGTTGACGATCACCGCCACCCGGCGGTTCTGCCTGTTATTGAGGATATGGTTGAGTACCGTGGTCTTGCCGGCACCGAGAAAACCGGACAACACGGTGACGGGTAAGCGTTGGGCTGGCGTCATGGCGGGCTCCTGACTGCGGGTGCCGAAAACGGCAATAAGGGCCTTGCGGGAAGGCGGATTACGACCGGGCATTTTTATCATGTTATAACATAACAATAAAGGGTTTTTCATCGAACAGCCCGAATGGGCGGGGACGGAGGCTTTGGTCCGGGCCAGCGCGGAGGCGCGGAATATCCCATTTTTGCCAACCCCTCCTCACTTATTGTTCCTTTTACATACTGCCGGGCAGGTTTTTGCTCAAATGGGAGGGTTTGGTTGCGACTTTACCTGTTTCACAGGAAAGAAACCGTCTTATCCGGCAGCGGCTTTCGTTGTCAGCGAAAGCGGTTCTCATATCGTCGGCGGAGCCATTGGTTTATCAGGAAAAAAATCAAAATGAGGGAAATTCAATGACGAAAAGGACAATGACATTGGTGGCAGTGACAATGGCGCTGGCCTCTTGCGGGGGCGGAGGCGGTGGAGGCTCTTCCAGCGATCCCGGCCCATTGCCTGAACCCACCAATGTCGCTCTGGCCGACAATGGCGGAGTAGCCAACGCCAGTTATCTCGAGGAAACCGCCGGTCTGGTCAATGACGGCGATACCCAACCGTATGATGGGTACTACTGGCAGGGCAATGTCCAGGGTGATTACGTGCAAATCACCTTTGATCGGGCTTACACCATCAGTGAGTTTGCCGTCTACGTTAATTTCACCGGCAACGACAACGCAGGCTACACCTCTTACTGGTTGTCAGAGGATGGCGAAACGTTCGAGCCTTTTGCATTCACCAATGACTGCAATGCCGCCACCATCGGCGGCGGCATGATTACTTGTGAAATGAAGGAGCCGCGAATCGCCAGGGCGTTCCGCGCCCAGGTGGAAATGGAGAGCAACGCCCATAACGTACACGTTTCAGAGATTGAGGTCATCGGACAGTAAACCCCACCACCCGGCGCGCCTGTGTTCACAAACCAGAACTTGTGAACACAGGAGAGCCGAATCCACTCCAATCGCATAAGTATCAATCCACCTCGTCCCAGACCGCGTCCACCTGATCCCGGGACAGCGGCGTTTCCGCCAGTAAGGCCGCTAACCAGTCACCGTCGCCGGCCTCCGGCTTGAGCGGATCCCGTGGCAACAGTTTATGGCTCAACACCAGTTTGGCCAGCGCCAGACGGCGCAAGTCATCGCCGATGCGCGCCGCTTCCCAGGCCAGGAAGACCGCCGAGGTGAAGTTGTACAACGCGCTGGCGATGCGGCGCGCATCCGCTTCCAGGGTATTGTCGCCAGCCACCCGCTCAGCGGCGGCGGTCACCTGTTCGAGCACCGACTCGAAACGCTGGCGCTCGCTGTCGGACAAGGCGCTTTCCGACAACAGTTGTTGGAGATGCTCGCTCAACACCGGCAATGTCTGTTCCCGCCGGATCGCGCGGAACACGTCCAGCGCGACAATGTTGCTGGTGCCTTCCCAGATCGAGCCCAGGTGGGCGTCGCGCAATACCCGGGCATCGGACCACTCTTCGATGTAGCCGCAACCACCACGCACTTCCATGCCGTCGGCGGCCACCTTGCGGGCATCCCGGGTGGTGCGGAACTTGATCAACGGCGTGAGGATGCGCAGCAGTTTGGCCGCCACCGCATCCCCCTGGTCCGCTCGGCGCAAACATTCCGCCGTGTGGAACACCATGCTGCGGCCCTGTTCGGCGGTGACCATCATTTTCACCAGTTGCCGCTTCAGCAACGGCAGATCGATCAGCTTGCGGCCGAACGCCACCCGGTTACGGGCAATGAACAGGGCTTCATTGATGGAGCGGCGCATCATGCCGGCGGAACGCACGCCATTGGACAACCGCGACATATTGATCATGTCGGTCATCTGCTTGAAGCCGTTGCCCGGCTCCCCCACCACATAAGCTTCCGCGCCTTCCAACACGATTTCACCGCTGGCCATGGACCGGGTGCCCAGCTTGTCCTTGAGACGGATAAGGCGATAGCGGTTGAGGCTGCCGTCGGGCAGACGGCGCGGCAGCAGGAATAACGTCAGCCCCTTGGTGCCGCCATCGCCGCCAGAGGGACGAGCCAGCACCATGGCCAGATCGGCGTCGGCGTTGGAGCAGAACCACTTGTCACCGTACAGACGCCAGACACCGTCCTCGAAACGGGCCTCCGTGGTGATCGCGCCAACGTCGGAACCGGCATCCTGCTCGGTCATGAACATGGCGCCCTGGAACAGGGTGTCTTCGTCCTGGGAGGTGAGGTCATCGATGAAGCGGTTGATCAGTTCCTGGTCACCGAACTTGCGCAGGGTGCGAGTCAGCGCATCGGTCATGCTCAACGGACAGCACAGGCCGAATTCCGCCTGCACGAACAGATAAGTAAGCCCGTATTTGACCAACGGCGGCATGATTTCCGGCCAGCCCAGCACATTGCCACGATGGGACATGGCGGCCAGACCAAAGCGGGAAAAAGCGTAGTATTCCAACCGCTGATAGGAGGGATGCTTCACCACCATCTGGGCGTCGCTGCCATCCCGGTTACGGAACCGCAATGTCGGCGGATTGCGGTCCGCTTCCCGGGCCAGCACTTCCAGCTCATCCCCGGTCAGGGCACCCAGTTCCTGAAACACCGGCTCAAGGTGATCGCGCAGTTCCGCGGGCAGATACACCGACAACAAACGAGCGAAATCCGGGTCCTGTTGGTAAGCGTTGTTCCCCTGGCTGTCCGGAATATTGCGATAAATCGCCTTGGCCATGGCAAACCTCTCTTATTCATAGTATTTATCGCATGATATAAAGGGGTTTTTCCGACCTCCAATCCGATTTTTCTATTCATCAATAGTATTTTAAGTATTCTTAATGGGAGCCGGACCATGGCCCTGACCTTCCGCCAATTGCGCTACTTCCTGGTGCTCGCCGAGGACCTGCACTTCGGCCGTGCCGCCAAACGCCTGCACATCTCCCAGCCACCACTGAGCGCCAGTCTGCGTCAGTTGGAGGAAGAGTTGGGGGTAAAGCTGCTGGAACGCAGCAGTAAACACGTGGCCCTGACACCCGCCGGGGAGGTGTTTCAGCGCGAGGCCCGGCGACTGCTGGAGAATCTGGAAGCCTCCCAGAACCTGGTGCAACGGATCGCTTCCAGCGCCTCCGGCGTGGTGCGGGTGGGGTTCACGCCGGCGATGATTTTTCGTCACCTGCCAGCGATGCTGAGGCAGTTGGAAGACGCTCACCCCGGTATCGAGGTTCAGTTGATCGAGCGTAACTCGGCGGAACAGTTGGCGGCACTGCAGGCCAGACAACTGGATCTGGCTTTCATTCATGCCATGCCGCTGCCGGACGGCATCGCCTCGCTGCCCATTGCCGATGACCCTTTCCTGGCCTGTCTGCCTCCGCATCACCCGCTGGCCTCACGGCGCTCGTTGACGCTGCGGGATCTGGCCGGCGAGCCACTGATCATGTTCAGCCGCAATCTGGCGCCGCATTATTACGACCGCATCATTTCCCAATTCCACCTGGCCGGACTGGAGCCGCAAATCCGCCACCAGGTGACGCACTGGCTGACCATCATGGCGCTGGTGGCGCATGGCATGGGTGTCTCGCTGGTGCCCAAGGCGCTGACCGGAGCACGCTTCCGCCAGGAGGTGTTCCTGCCTATCGAGGATGCCCCGGCTCATCATCAGTCGCTGTGCATCTGGCTGCGGGATCAGCCCGATCCGAGCCGGGATCTGGTCGTTGAAGTGATCACGCAATGCGTGGAAGCGACAGCGCCGCCAATGGGGCGCTGATCCCGGCCATTCGCGAGCAAGCTCGTTCCCACAGAGGGCTACGAAGTCGCTGTGGGAGCGAGCTTGCTCGCGAATGGCCAATGATGCGTTGCGACTCAGGCCGGATCGCGGAATGGCCTCACCACCGCCATGACGATCACCATGCACACCAGTGAGCAGGCGAACATGGCGGCGATCACCGACGGCAGGGTTTCCGGCAACAGCGTGGACAAGGCGCTCAACGCCCCGGCAATGCCGAACTGAGCCGCTCCCAGCAGTGACGCGGCGGTGCCGCCGTGACGGTCGAAGTACTCCATGAAGCACGCCTGGTTGTTCGGCACCACCCCACCCTGAGCGCCCACGGTGAGCATCATCGCCGGCAGAAACAGCCACACCGGGGCTTCGGTGGCGGTCATGATCGCCAGCCACACGCAGCCGACGAACTGCAGCACCAGGAAACCGCAAAGAATGTGCCGGGAAGAAAATCGGTTCAACAATACCCGGTTGGTGAGGTTGGCGATCAGCATCATCACGATGTTGGCGCCAAACATCAGCGCGAATACGCTCTCCGTGTGACCGAAATGTTCCTGATAGATAAAGGACGCGTGGGTGATGAACAGCATCATTACCGAAAACGCGAACGCCTGCAGATACAGGAACGGCAGCGCCGGGGTGATGGCCAACACTGCCTTGTAACGCTGCCAGAGCGACTCGCTTGGCGCCGCGCCGCCGCCATTGCGCGGGCCCTGCCGCAGCACGAAAAAATAAGTCAGCGGCGCCAGACAGACCGCGTACACGGCCAGAAACTGAAAAATGGTATGCCAGCTTCCCACCGCCAGAATGGCGCTGCCGATGCTTGGCGCCACCCCCGGCGCCACCACCATGATCAAACCGATCATACTGAACAGTTTGGCGGCATCCGCGCCATGCACCCGATCCCGTACCAACGCCGGCACCAGCACCGCGACGCAGCCGCCGCCGAAGGCCTGCAGCGCCCGCCAGCCCAACAACGCGGAGACCGATTCCGAGCTGCTGACGCCGAGACAAGCGACCATGAAAATGAGCAGCCCCAGATACATCACCCGCGCCCGGCCGATGGCATCGGACAGGGGCCCGCCCACCAGTTGCCCCACCGCCAGGCCGAACACGTAAATCGACAGGCTGCGGGCAATCTCGCTGATCTCCACCCCCAAAGCTTCGGCCATGCGCGGAAACGCCGGCAGATAAGCGTCCACCGACAATGGCCCCAGGGCCATGGCCAGTGCCAATATGACAGGCAAGGTAACCGGGTAAGGACGGGACATAGGAGACCTGATAGTGGGGTGAGAACGGGGGACGGCAAATAGTTGATATAGTCAAATAATAGAGACGCGCAGCGCCGATTTCAACCTCGACCCGTCTGATCGCCCGGCTCAATGAACAGAGGAACTGGAGAACAGGTTCATGACCACCACGCCGCTAATGATCAGGCCCATCCCCAGCAACGCCGGTGCATCCAGCTTTTGCCCGTAAAGCAACCAGGACAGTATCGCCACCAGCACCACGCCGAGTCCGGACCAGATCGCGTAGGCCACCCCCACCGGAATCGCCCGCAACGTCAACGACAGAAAGTAAAACGCCAACCCGTACCCCAGCACCACCACCAGCGACGGCCACAATCGGGTAAACCCTTCACTGGCTTTCAACGCCGATGTCGCCGCCACTTCAGAGACAATGGCAACCAACAGGAACAGTCCGTTTTTCACGCGTGCCTCCCATGTAGGGCTGAACTCCGGGAAGGGCATGATACCCGCCGCGAGCGGCACCAGGCACGTCCGGTTACGCTGATTACACTTCGCCGGTGTTACCGTTTTCCGTCATCGTACAGGTGCAGGGCGAACCCGCTGCCGCCGGCGCCCTCCAATCCGGGCCGCAATTCGCACTCGGGGATGGTGTAATCGCCGGCATTCTGTTGGCGGTATGCCAGCGGCGCAATGGTTTTCAGATTGCCCAGCCGTTCCCGCAACCGCCGCGCCGCGCTCTCAAAGTCCCGTTCACCGAACCGGTCCGCCTGATACACCACGAACGGCGGCAGCACCTGATAACCGGGATAGAACAGGATGCCGTGATGGATCGGGAACAACAGATCCTCTATCGGACCGTTAATACCGCGAGCGGAGTAATGCTCCCGCCAACCACCGGCGGTCACCATCAGCATGGCCTTTTTGCCGGTCAGGCTCCCCTCGCCATAGCGGTCACCCCAGCGATCATTACTGTGTTCGCCGACGCCGTAGGCAAAACCATAGGCGAACACGCGATCCACCCAGCCCTTGAGAATCGCCGGCATGGAAAACCACCACAGCGGAAACTGCAAAATCAGGGTATCCGCCCACCGCAGTTTCTCGATTTCCGCCGCCACGTCGGCGGTCAGGCCATCACCGACGAACGCATCCCTGGAGGCGCCGGGCACCTTCAACCGCGCCTCCGCCGGCAACGCCGGGAAATCGGCGCCATCCACGTGGGACTTCCAACCCCGGGCATACAGATCCGAGACTCGTACCTCATGCCCCAGCGCTTCCATCTCCGCCACCGCCACATCACGCAAGGCACCGTTGAGGGAACGGGGCTCAGGATGAGCGAACACCAGTAATACTTTCATGGATCCTCTCCATTGATTGCTCGGAGAAAGGACCATAGCCAGCGAGGCACTAATCCGGTATACCAACTCAATACATAACATTTAGCCGAAAAATGGATAAATCAAACATCAGCCTGGAGCGCCTGCGCAGTTTCGTTCGCGTGGCCGAACGTGGCAGTCTGTCCGCGGTGGCACGGGAACTTGGCATCGGCCAGTCCACCGTGACCCGTCACCTGAGGGAGTTGGAGGACGCACTGGGGGTACCGCTGCTCAGCCGCACCACCCGCCGTGTCACCGTCACCGAGGAAGGCCGCCGTTATTACAGCCGATGCGTGCAGATTCTGCGCCTGGTGGATCAGGCGGCGGCGGAGGCACGCAGTGCCCGTGGCGCCGAAGCCGGCACCATCCGCTTGTCCTGCTCCGCCGCGTTCGGCGTGCGGCAAGCCTGCCGGCTGGTTTTCGCCTTCCAGGATCGTTACCCGGACATCGATGTGGCATTCAATCTCACCGATGAACGCATCGACCTGGTTCGCGAAGGCGTGGATCTGGCCCTGCGTCTCGGCCCACTCGATGACAGCAACCTCAAGCTGCGCCCACTGGGCCGCTCCCAACGCCTGATGGTGGCCTCACCGGAGTATCTGGCCCGACACGGCACGCCCACCACCATTGAGGCGTTATCCCGGCATCAGGGTGTACGCATGACCAACGTGGCGGGCAGCGATACCCTGACCCTGCAAGGACCGGATGGCCGCCAGCACACCGTGCCCTTTGGCGGACGTCTGCGTGTCGATCATGGCCTGGCGGCCCGTGAGGCCTTCGCCGCCGGCCGTGGCCTCGGCCCCACCCACCACTGGCTGGTGGACGACCTGCTGGCCTCGGGGCGGCTGGTGCGGATTCTGCCGGACTATGCCTTGCCGTCGGTGCCGATCAATCTGTTGATCGTGCCGGAACGCGCCGGCATCACCCGGGTGCGCTTGTTGATCGATTTTCTGGTTGAGAAGATGAAAGACATTCCCGGGATGGAGCAGGCATGAAAAACAAGCTCTTGTTATGATCGCCGCTGATGCCGGCCACCACCCCATTCCCTGACCGGCCGTTCCCGGCCATCCGGAGAGACCACCACCGATTGAATCAAGGAAGCCGCATGCACTCGCTTTTCGTGGAAGAAACCTGGATCAACGCCTCCCAGGGGCGCCTTTTCGTGAAACGCTGGACACCGAAAAACGTCTCCACTCCAACGCCGATAGTCCTGTTCCATGATTCACTGGGCTGTGTCGCACTATGGCGCGACTTCCCGCAACAGCTTGCCAGCGCCAGCGGACGGGAAGTGATCGCCTATGACCGCCTCGGCTTCGGCCAATCGGATCCCCACCCCGGCAAATTGGGCCCTGACTTCGTGCGGCAGGAAGCGCGGGATGCCTTCCCCGAACTTTGTCAGGCATTGCAATTGGAAAGCGCGGTGGTATTCGGACACAGTGTCGGTGGCGGCATGGCCACGTTCTGCGCCGATGCTTTCGCCGACCGTTGCCGGGCGTTGATCACGGAGTCCGCCCAAACCTTCGTCGAGGACCTCACCCTGGCCGGCATTCGTGACGCCGACCGTGGCTTCGCCGAAAAGGAACAAATGGACCGCCTGCGCAAATACCACGGTGACAAAGCGGAATGGGTTCTCAGCGCCTGGGTCGACACCTGGCTTTCCGAACCCTTCCAGGACTGGACCCTCAATGACGCCCTGCCGCGCGTGCGTTGCCCGGTGCTCGCCATCCATGGTGACCGTGATGAGTACGGCTCGCTGATTCACCCGGAACGCATCACCTCACTCTGCGCCGGACCGGCGACGAAGAAGATCGTGCGGGACTGCGGCCACGTGCCGCACAAGGAAAAACCGGAGGAAGTGTTGGACACGATCAAGGCGTTCTTTCAGCAAAATCTGAACGGATAAACCTGACCGGTTTATGCTGAACGGCAATTTTATTCCTTCCGGATTATTGTTTTTTTATGTATCCCCAAACGGGAACGTCACATTAGCGACAACAAGGCCTCTTAGGGTTTCCCTTTCGTGCTGCAACTACTCTGAAACCAAGGTGCTTGCCGTGGATTCCCGTTTTACTCGCCGCGCTATCGTCCGGGCCATTCTGTTGGGAATGGCATCGTCGACCCTCACCGCCTGCGGCGGCGGGGGTTCCGGCTCCAACCCACCGTCCACCCCATCTACCCCGCCCCCCTCCCCAAACCAACCGGACGATCCGGAGACACCGGAGGAGCCCGAATGCCCTCCCGAGGAAACCGTCGGCGCGCAGCCCCCGCGAGGGCTTCACGCCAGTTGGACCGATCATCCTCACACCACCCGCACCCTGACCTGGTTCACCGACGGCACCACGGATCCCGGCACCCGGATTCAGTACGGTCCCGTCATTGGGGATGCGGACTCATGCTCACTCACCAACGCGGCCTTTCCTTTTGAGGTCACGGGCACGGCGCATGAGACTTACGGCGTGGAGGCCCTCACGCACGTAGCCACACTGACCGGTCTGCAAGCGGGACAGGCGGTACGCTATCGGGTCGGGTCAGACAACGGCGGCTGGAGTCCAACGCGGGTATTCGCGCCCACCCGCACCGATGGCTTTCGTTTTTGCCACTTCGGCGATCACGGACTGCGGGACGCCAGCCAGCGTGTTCTAAGCAACGTGGAAAACCAGGCGCCGGATTTTTTCATCGTCGCCGGCGATCTCTCCTACGCCAACGGCGACCAGCCGGTATGGGACCGGTACTTCGACATGCTCGAGCCCCTCGCTACCCGAGTACCGGTAATGACCTGTCCTGGCAATCATGAAAACAAGGACGGCGGCGGGCAGGGCTACCGCAGCCGCGTAAGCCAGCCGGGCAAAGGCATTTATTACGGTTTCGATTACAATCGCGTGCATTTCTTTTTCAGCACTGGTGGTTCACTGCTGACCGATTTGTCCTCCACCACCGAACTTCTGGTGGAACTGGCGGCAATGGAAAAAGACCTGGCCGAAGCCTGGCGGCGCCGGCGTGACGGCGAAATAGACTTCATCGTTTTTGTCCAGCACTACACCCTGTGGACCAACTGCGAAGGCCGCGACCCCGCCAACTTTGCCCTGGTGGCGGTGGAAGAACAAATTCTGCTGCGCTACGACGTGGACCTGGTCCTGGTGGGCCACGACCATGTTTTTGAGCGCTCGTATCCGATGGCCTACGGCAAGCCATCCGACAACGGTTATGTCCAGGTCACTCAGGGAGGCGGCGGGCAAAGTCTCTATGAGCTGATCGAGGAACCCGCCAACTGGGCCGCCGTGTCCAGGGTATGCCACGGCTTCACCGTCGTGGATGTGGAAGACCGGCGAATCCGTGCACGCAGCTACGCGGTCAGCGACGAAGACGGCAACCTGTATCCCGAGGGGGAAGAAGTACTGCTCGATGAATTCTCCCTCGCCCCCCGAGTCGCGGCACCGACAGGTATCACTCCGCTATCGACCCGGGAGCAACGGCCGGCGCGCTCACTGGCCGAACTGGATGTGGATCTGAATGCCATGCTCAAGCACACCCTGCAGCGCAACCTGACCCACGACATGAATGAAATGCACTAGCCCTGCCACACCGTCCGTGATTCAGAATCTGTAGACGAACCCGAGCAGCCCGATGGCATGCGTGTCGTCCTCGACCAGAGGACTATCCGCTGCTTCACCAAGCAGACGCGTTACCCCGACGGCTCCCCAGGCGCTGACGTTCTCCGTCATCCGATAGCTGGCCTTGATGCGGAGCGAGGCATCCTTGAAACCATCCTCCGGCTGATATGGAGCCAATCCCGATGCCGCCGACTCGGTGGCATCAATACCGAAATAACTGATCATGTATTTCTCATTGGCCCAGGTCGCGCCCAGACTCGGGGTCACCACCAACCGTTCCGTGGCGTGAATGGGATAAGCCAGAACGGCATTGACCAGCAACCCTCGCTCCACTTCGGTAATGGCCCGAGTGGTGGCCAGGGTAGCCACCACGCCCCAAAGTCTGGTCGAGACAAACAACCGTGCCCCCAAAGCACTGTCTACCTCGTCGATCCCCCTGGGCACGTCATCATCCTGGTAACCTCTCATCCAGTTAGCGCTGACGCCCGCCGTGAATCCGTCGGTATCGATGGCGGTGATGCCAATGCCCTCGCCGCTTCTGGCGAAGAAGCGACCATAGCGTGCGTCAATAAGCGGAACGGGCTCGGCCTCGTACTCATCGGCGCCCTGGTATCGGGGCAGCCCCGCGACCCCCAGGCCCAGGGCCAAATGACGGGAGCGGGCTTGTTCCGAATCCGCCGCCGCCGACGCCGAGATACCCAGCATCACCATACCCAGCGAGCATCTAAAACCCGCCTCACCCAGGCGTCTCAGCCCATCACTGTTTGTCATTTTCATTCCCCGTCAATTAAGATGCGTTGTCGCATCCTATTGGCGGACCTTCTGGCACGTCAAGATACATCAATGCATCTTAATAAAGGATTCATACAATGAAGGGACGCCGGCGCGGCGCGGATCTCGAGGCCGCTCTGCTGGAAGCAGCCTGGACGGAACTGACCGAACGTGGATATAGCGGTTTAACCATGGAGGGCGTGGCCAATCGGGCCGGCACCAGCCGGCCGGTACTGGCCCGACGCTGGAACGACAAAGCGGAACTGGCCATCGCGGCGATCCGGCAGCAGATGGCGAAGCACCCCATGGCCGTGGCGGATCGAGGTGATCTGCGCACGGAATTGCTGGAATACCTGGAGCTGGCATCCACCCGTGCCAAGGGGATCGCCGCTGTCTTCACCTTGTTCTCCAGCGAGTATTTTCAAGACACCTCCTCCACGCCGCAGGACCTGCGCACTGCCCTGTTGGCAGGCGGCAAGGAAACGCTCAGGGCACTACTGGACAGAGCGGTGGAGCGTGGTGAGATCCTGGAGCAAAACCTTGCCCCTCCGGTGGATACTCTGCTGGGCGTGCTGTTTCGTCACCACGTCCTGATGACCTTCTCACCACCGCCGGAGGCATTACGAACGGCGTGGGTGGACAGGATTTTTTTGCCGTTGGTGAAAGGCCACAAGGAAGAGTCGTAACAGCGACGAATGATAAACCTGCCGAAAATCCGGCGGATATCACTCGAAACTCGAGGGGATGAATCAAGGGGATAGTGGTGCGCCAGGAGGGACTTGAACCCCCACACCTCTCGGCACCAGAACCTAAATCTGGCGTGTCTACCAATTCCACCACTGGCGCGGGCGGGCACATTGTAGCAGCCGGCCGGGCAAAAGCCAGCCGGTCGTGGGGCTTTAGGGAACCACTGAAAAACACCTCGTCATCCCGGGGTTGACCCGGGTTCTCCCTCTGGAGGGCGCATCACTTCGTAGCGGGAGATGCCGGATCAAGTCCGGCATGGCGTTTTTCAGAGAGTCCTTAGCGCTCCAATTGATCCAGGCGGTTGTTGACCTGGATGCGATAGGCGTCGAAGGCCTGGATGGCGGCCTCGATTTCCTTGAGGCGCTCGTCGCTTTGGCCGCTGGTGCGGGTTTGCAGGCGGCTGATGGCGGTTTGCTGGTTCTTGCTTTGCTGTTCCAGCTGTTTCAGCGAATCCACCAGTACATCCACCTGAGTCTGCAACTGGCCAACCTGGGTACGCAATTGAGCGTTGCTGTCGTTGACCGACTTCACCGCGCTGTCCAGTTGCTTGCGCACCGCGTCCGCCTGGCCGCCGGCCTTGCGGATGGCATCGTCGTATCCGGCCACGGTTTTTTTCAGTTCCGCCAGGCTGGCCTGGGTGGACTGAACACTCTGGGCCTGCTTCTTGATCGCCGCGTCGTTGGCGGCAATGGCGTCTTTATTGCCCTTGTTGCTAAGGTCCCACAGTTTACGGATCTCGGAACCGTGTTCCTTCACCGTCTTGTTCAGATCGCCGACGTTGGCCTGCAGCTTGCCGTAGGACTCGGTGGCGGATTCGCCAGTCTTGGACAGCTTGGATTGCAGATCGCCGAGTTGCTCGGACGATTCACTGATGCGCGTTTCCATCTGCGCCTGTAAACGGGAGATTTCAGTGTAGAAGTAGCCCGCGACCACCGCCAGCAGTACCGCCAGCACCAGCGTGGCGGCGATCCAGCCGCCGCCACCGCTCCCCTTCTTGGAGCGCGCCGGTGGCTCATGCCGGCCGCCGCCTCCTTTTCCTCCGCCGGCACGCGGGGCCGGTTCCTTTGGCGGCGGCCGATGGTCGTTGGAATGGGGCGGATCATCCAGGGAAAGATCGTCGATATCACCCAGCTTGACGTCACGCTCTTGGGTCATAGGGCATCCTGAAGTGGTACCAGTAAAGTGGACGGGAATCTGTCAGACAGGCGGAAACGGCCGCCGTTCAAGGCACCCATATTACCGTGTCGGGAGAATCTTGTCCGGCATCGCGTCACGGCCGGTGGGGAGAGTGGGTACCGTCGCCGCCACGACGTGGCCGAAGGCCTCGTCCGGCGGCGCGGCAAGTCCACAGCGGCGCACCAGGGCACCGCCTGCGGGCAGGATCAGCCGGCGAAGTTTTTCGCGGCGAAGTCCCAGTTGATCAGGTTCCAGATGGTTTCCAGATACTTGGGACGGGCATTGCGGTAATCGATGTAATAGGCGTGTTCCCACACGTCCACGGTCAGCAGCGGCGTCTGGCCCTTGCCGTGAGCGATCGGGGTGTCGGCGTCGTCGGTGTTGACGATTTCCAGGCTGCCATCGCTGTTTTTCACCAGCCAGGTCCAGCCGGAGCCGAAGTTGCCGGCAGCTTTGGCGCTGAACGCGTCCTTGAACTTGTCGAAGGAACCAAAGGCGCTGTTGATCGCATCAGCCAGATCACCGGTGGGCGCACCGCCACCGTTGGGGCTCAGGCTGTTCCAGTAGAAGGTGTGGTTCCATACCTGCGCCGCCTGGTTGAACAAGCCGCCCTTGGCGGACTGAATGATCTCTTCCAGGGATTTGTTCTCGTCGTCCGTGCCTTTGGTCAGCTCGTTGAGCTTGGTGACGTAGGCGTTGTGGTGCTTGCCGTGATGGTATTCGAGGGTTTCCTGGGAGATGTGCGGTTCCAGGGCGTTCTTCTCGTACGGAAGCGGCGGAAGTTCAAAAGCCATAGTCATTTCCCCTGACTGTTATCTGACGTGTTGCCATTGAAGCGGATGATCGCAGCCATCCGCAGGCGGAAGTTGCGCTCCCACCCGTGGCCCGGTGCATCATAGCAAGCGGCTTTTCGGCGAACCACATAGACCGGCACTATCGTGTCGATTGGCTGCGGCTGTATCATCCGCGACGGTGTCTCTGACACCTGGGGACGATCCCGCCCATCTCAAGTACAATAACCCCGCTTTTTACATCCCGGCCGGCCGCCATGGAATGGTGGACGGCTCCCATGATCGAGGAAACATCATGTCCCAAGATTCCGTTGTCATCGTTAATGGCGCTCGTACCCCCATGGGCGGCTTTCAAGGCAGTCTGGCGCCAGTGACCGCGCCGACCCTGGGCGCCGTCGCCATCCGCGAAGCAGTGGCCCGCGCCGGCCTCAAGGCCACCGATATCGAAGATGTGGTCATGGGCTGCGTACTGCCGGCCGGCCTCAAACAGGGCCCGGCGCGTCAGGCCATGCGCCAGGCCGGTCTGCCGGACAGCACCGGCGCCACCACCGTCAATAAGCTGTGCGGTTCCGGCATGCGTGCCACCATGTTCGGTCACGACATGATCAAGGCGGGCAGTCATGACATCGTCGTCGCCGGCGGCATGGAATCCATGACCAACGCTCCCTATGTGCTGGACAAGGCCCGTGCCGGCCTGCGGATGGGCCACGGTCAGGTCCATGACCACATGTTCCTGGACGGCTTGGAAGACGCCGAGACTGGCCGGTTGATGGGCTCGTTCGCGCAGGACGTGGCGGATCAGCGCGGCATTACCCGCGAGCAGATGGACGCGTTCGCCATCGAATCGTTGAAACGCGCCCAGGCCGCCATTCAGCAGGGCTGGTTCAAGGACGAAATCGTGCCAGTCACAGTCACCACCCGTAAGGGCGAAACCGTGGTGGATACCGATGAGCAGCCGGGCAACGCCAATATCGACAAAATCCCGAATCTGAAACCGGCGTTCAAGAAAGACGGCACGGTCACCGCCGCCAACGCCAGCTCCATCTCCGACGGCGCTTCGGCGCTGGTGCTGGCACGGGAATCGGTGGCCGCCGAGCGCGGGCTGCAACCCGTGGCACGCATCCTCGGCCATGCCACCAACAGCCGTCATCCCAGCGAGTTCACCGTGGCACCGATCGGCGCCACCGAGAAACTGCTGAAAAAGGTCGGTTGGAGCGTGGATGACGTGGATCTGTTCGAGATCAACGAAGCCTTCGCCATGGTGGCGATGCTGCCAATGATCGACCTGGGCATTCCCCACGACAAACTGAACATCCATGGCGGCGCCTGTGCATTGGGCCACCCGATCGGGTCCACCGGCTCGCGCATCATCCTGACACTGATTCACGCGCTCAAACGCACCGGCGGCAAACGCGGCGTGGCCAGCCTGTGCATCGGCGGCGGCGAAGCCACCGCGGTGGCCATCGAACTGCTGTAAAAACCGCCGCGTCAGACAGCTTCCCACGGGCCGGGCCACGGAGCCACTGTGGGAAGCTTGCTTGCAAGCGAATGGGTTCTCGGAGACCAAGATTCGCTTTCAAGCAAGCTTCCCACAGTGGCCTCGTGGCACCCTCAATGGAAAGTAGTCAGCCTGCGGAGGTGCCAGCGGTAATATCCCGTTGCAACTCCGGCGGCGGCATTGATACGCAAACGCTATCCTGGGGCCTAGAATTGACCGATTAGTCATCATTCTAGGGAGTACCATGTCCGCCCTGCCCGTCATTACCGCCGTGGGCGGCATCAACGCCGCCGGCCGCACCTCCATGCATCACGGCTTCCGCCGCATGGTGTTCGAAGCGCTGGATGCCCACCGACAACAACAGACTCTGGACAGCCTGTCCGCGCTCACCGGCCTGAGCGATCGCCAGCAACTGCTCAACGCCACTTTGATTCGCGAATTGCCGGAAGCGGTGCGCATCACCATGGCGAGCAACGGCCACAGCGACGCTCCGGTGACTCTGGAGATGCGAAATCTGGATCTGCCCCACCCGCTGCCGGAGGGCTGGCAAGTCACCGAACTGAACCGCCACCGCAGCCGGGTCACTTTGCCCGCCGGTGCCGAACTGCGCGCACCGGCGGCCAGTGCCCGGCGGGTCAGCGCCGCCGGTCAACTGCCCAGCGGTTTCGACCCCGCCACTCTGTACGCTTCACGCAATCATCCCCGCGCCCTGCAAATGGCTATTTACGGTGTCAGTGACGCCTTTGGCATGCTCGGTATTCCCTGGGATCAATTGCGTGGCCGGCTGGCCCCGGACGAGGTCGCGATGTTCGCCTCCAACGCCATGGCGCAACTGGACGACCATGGTCTCGGCGGCATGATGCGCGCCCCGTCGCTGGGCCAGCGCACCACCTCCAAGCAGTGTCCGCTGGGCCTCGGCGAGATGACCGCCGATTTCATCAACGCCTATGTGCTGCGCAGCCCTGGCGGCACCGGCGGCATGCTCGGCGCCTGCGCCACGTTCCTCTACAACCTGGAACGAGCGATACACGCGATCCGCAACGGCCGCGCCCGGCTGGTGGTGGTGGGCACCAGCGAAGCGCCACTGGTGCCGGAAGTGCTGGAAGGCTATCGCGCCATGGGTGCCCTGGCCGAGGATGAAGCCCTGGCGGCCCTGGATGGCGCCAAACAGGCGGACCTGCGCCGCGCCTGCCGGCCGTTCTCGGACAACTGCGGTTTCACCATGGCGGAATCCGCTCAGTTCGCGGTGGTGATGGACGACAGCTTGGCGCTGGAATTGGGCGCCGATATTCTGGCGTCGGTACCGGATGTGTTCGTTCACGCCGACGGCGCCAAGAAATCCATCTCATCGCCGGGCATTGGCAACTATCTGACCCTGGGCCGCGCCGCTTCCCTGGTGCGTCAGTTGCTGGGCGAGGACGCCCTGCGCAACAACAGTGTGGTGCACGCCCATGGCACCGGCACGCCGCAGAACCGGGTTACCGAATCCCACGTCCTCAATGAAGTGGCCAAGGCGTTCGCCATCCGCGACTGGCCGGTGGCCGCGATCAAAGCCTATGTGGGCCATTCCCTCGGTAGCGCCGGCGGCGACCAGCTGGCGTCCGCGGCGGGCACCTTCCAGGATGGATTACTGCCGGGGATCGCCACCGTGGATCATTTCGCCGCCGATCTGCACGACAGCAATCTGTCGTTTTCCCGCGAGCACCGCGAATTACGGCCCTCGGCGGCGCTGCTCAACTCGAAAGGGTTCGGCGGCAACAACGCCACCGCAGTGATGCTGTCCCCGGACGCCACTCTGGACCTGCTGCGTCGTCGTCATGGCGAGCGCGCTCTGGACAGCTGGCGGGACCGGGTAAGCGGCACCCGCGAAGCCGCCGCCGACTACGAACGACGGGCCCTGGCCGGTGAAACCGCGCCGGATTACCACTTCAACGACGGCGTTTTGAGCGGCGATGACCTGAGCATCACCGACCAGGATATCCGTCTGCCCGGTTGGGATCAGGCACTGACCTTCCGCGACGATCCGGGCTTCGACGACTACCGCTGATCAATCGCGGCTCACGAGCCGCGATGGAAGCGCCTTCAAACGTCCTACAGCCCCACCCCGAACGCCGGTGACGCCCATCCCTGACGGGAATCGCCGGCGTCGCCGGTGAGCGGCGCGCCGCCGGTGATCACCTGCTCCGCGGTGCCATACTGCAACCAGGTTTCGGTGGGCACCTGCTCCACGCCCGGCTGGCTGTAATCACAAACCCCGTCCGGGAAAATCTCCGCCACCTGCGCGACGAAGGCGTCCGGATCGGGAATGCCGGACAACAGCCCGGAGGGATAGTCCGCCGGGTCCACCGGTTTCAACTGGCATTTGTTGACCAGGGTGGTGATATCGTCACCAGCCACGGTGCGCGGCGTACCGAAGCGGGTCTGCACCACGGTTTGCTGCAATCCGGCGACGATGTCGGTGATCGGGGACAGCAGATCACCGACGATACCCGGCAAACCCAGCGCGCTCAGGTCCAGACCACACACCTGGGCGGTGACCGCATCCACCACCACGCCCAGCTCCGGCGGCGGCGGTGGCAGCAGGGACAAATCCAGCCCTGGAATCAACGGGTCCGGATACAACAGATTGCCAGTGAACGGCACGATCGGGCCATCGGCGCCCAACAGCGACGATACCGACAGACAACGGTCGCGCGCCTGAATCGGCTTGCGCGCCACCACTTTCTCCTCGATGGTCCCGGGCTCCGGATCGGCCTCGATATCGGACAGCCAGCGGTCCATCACCAGCAACGCCTCGGTGGTGTAGACCGTGTCGCCGGCCAACGGGAAGGCGCCGAACCAGATCACATGATTGTCGGCATGCCCCTGGGTCCTGATCAGCCGCTCACGCATCTGCCAGGAATGGTAGGCGTCATGGGCCAGCCCCGGGTCCGGGCCGCGCAGATCGATGATCGGCACATTGGCGAGATGTTCGGCGGTATTGATGGCGCCGGTGCGGTAAGCATTACGCAGCGCTTCCGGGTCGGCCCTGGTGCGCTCGGGCTGGTGACGAATGTCCACGTCGAAGCCACCGATCTCCCGGTTCACGGTGAGGAACTGCCCTGGTGTGATGGTGCCGTCGCGCAACGCTTGCAGGCCGTATTGCACCCCCACGTTATCCAGCGGAATACCAGCGAATCCCCGGCCGAGCGCCTGTTCGTTGGCACTCCACACAGACGGTGGCCGGGTGCCGAACTGATTCACCATGTAATCGATCAGACCGCAGCGCAGCCCGTCCGGCTGCTCTTCCGGGTGGTACAGCGGCACCCCGTCCGCCAGCCCCGGACAGTCGTCCTGGGTGGGGTACGCCGAGGGGAAGAACGCCAGATCGGAGACCACCGGATTGAGCGGCAAGTGCCCGTAAAACGCCGACCACTGCAGCGCGGGAAGGGTCCCCGAGGTCAGCAATGAGGTGATCACCGACAGCAGATCCGTGGGGCTCTCCGGCAACTGGTTACCGAAATAACGGCTGAGCAGGTTGTAGTCAGCGAACTGACTGGCGGTGGTCCACACATCCGGATAGGAACACTGCACGATCAGTCCCTGGTAAATACCCGGATAGGCATTGGCGATGTGTTGCTGGGCGATGGCGCCGCCGGAGCAGCCGGTGCCAATGGTGTAGCGCAGCGGCCCGTACTGCTCGACGATGCGCTCCTTGGCCATCATCAACGACTCGGCGGCGGTGACCAGATTGACGTTATGGCCGAGATTGGCCTGGGCGGTGGAAAGCGTAATGAAGCCACGCCCCAGCGCCACGGAAACACTGTCACCCAACAGCATCTCCGCCCCTTCCGGCGCGGTACCGGCGATGTCGCCGTTGGGCGGTTCACCGGGCCCGTAACTGACGCCCACATTGCCGCCATGATGGATCAGCAGCTTGCCATTCCATTGCGGCTGTGGCGCCAGCGCGTTCCAGGGCTGGTCCGGCTGGTACAGCGCCATGATCTGGTAGCGGTCACGGTTGATCACGCCGGTTTCCACGCGAACGATGAACGGCACTGCCACGTCCTGGTCGGTGGTGACCCTGGCGATCTGGTCCGCCGGCGGCGGGTTGTCCGGGTCATAGTCCTGAAAAGCCGCGGGCAGGCCCGGGTTCATCGGATCGAAACCGGTGAGTAGCGCTTGCAGACGATCCGCCGGCACATATTTGAAGCGGTATTCCGCCGGCTGGTTGCAGAAGGCGTCCTCGGCGGCGGCGTTGGTGCAGGTCCAGGGCCCGATCTGCGGCCCCGAGAACACGGGCCCGCCAATCGGGTGGTTGACCAGGGAACGTTGCAGCAGCGAGCCGTCCGCCAGCGTCACGGTGACGGTGTTCCCGCCTTCCGCCAGGCCGGTAATCAAACCGCTCAGGGTGTCGCCGGTGCGCTGGAGATCAGCCCCGGCATCCTGCCCGCCCACGCTGACACGGGCGCCTTCCAGCAAGGCGGGCTCCTCCACCACGATGTTGATCAGGGCGTCACCGCCGCTGATCAGATCGGCGCGGTTGGACAGCACCTGGATCTCACCGTCCGCCCACACCGTTTCCCCCGGCTCATCCGGTCCCCCGGGGTTGGGGGACGGGGCAGGATCACCGGAAGACGAGGACCCTGAACCGCCACACGCGGCCAGGAGCAAACACAGACCATAAAGTCCGATCAAGAACAGCCGTTTCATTATTATTCTCCGTTTTCAGTCCCGGCCGATGCCGGGTTTTCCCCGATTGTTATCCCAACGGGGGTGAAAACACTGTTGGCTGGCGGTTACCGGAGCGTTAACCAAACCGTCATTTTTTTCTCAACATGTACGAAGGTGCCATTATCCCTTGCACCATCGAATCACGCCGTCCGCCTTGACCCGCCGCCGCCCTCCCCGCGAATATCAGCGGTCGGCCACGTTCCGGCTGCTCCCTACTTGCGACAGGAAACACTATGAAGCCATGGAAAAAAGCACTGCTGACGGTGCTGGTGCTGCTCATCGCGATAGCGATCTGGCAACGCTACAAGCCTCTGCCGGAAGGCGTCGGCGAAGCCGGACCACCACGTTCCGCCCACCAGGTGGCGCTGCTGGTGGACGACACCTGGAGCGACGCGCAAGGGGATCGCCATTTTGATCAGGCCATCTTCGACGAGTATTTCCGCTTGATCGGCCAGGCCCGCAAGCTGGTGGTGGTGGATATGTTCCTGTTCAACACCTTCGCCGGAGACAGCGGCAGCGCTCATCGGCCGCTCAGTGAGCAACTCACTGAAGCGTTGCTGGCCCGGCACCAAGCGGTGCCCGGGCTGCGTGTGCTGGTCATCACCGACCCCTTCAACACGCTCTATGGCGGTGTCCAGGCACCCCAGTTGGAACGCCTGCGCGAAGCCGGCATTCCGGTGGTGTTCACCAGTCTGCCCCGGCTGCGCGACTCCAACCCAAGCTGGTCGGCGCCGTGGCGGGTATGTTGTCAGTGGTTCGGCAATAGTGCCGGCGGTGGTTGGCTACCCAATCCCACCGGCGGAGACGAGGTGACCTTGAGGACCTATTTGAGCCTGCTCAACTTCAAGGCCAATCACCGCAAGACCCTGGTGGTGGATGAGGGCGATGACTGGACTGCTCTGATCACCTCGGCGAATGCCCACGACGCCAGCAGTGCCCACTCCAATATTGCTCTGCGCTTCAGCGGCTCGGTGGCGCTCGACGTGCTGCACTCGGAACTGGCGGTGGCGCGTTGGTCCGGTGCCGAAGTGGGCGGGGACTGGCCGGCGGCGCCCTCGAAAACCGGCGACGACGCCCTGCCCCATTTACGCTTGCTCACCGAAGGTGCCATCCGCGATGCCCTGCTGGCCACCGTGAGCGAAGCCCGCCAGGGCGAGCAGTTGGATGTCGGCGTATTTTATTTGTCCCACCGGCGTCTGGTGAGAGCTCTCGCCGAAGCGCAACAGCGGGGCGTACGGGTACGTCTGCTGCTGGACCCGAACAAGGATGCCTTCGGCCGTGAGAAAAACGGTGTGCCCAACCGTCAGGTAGCCTGGGAACTGCATGACGCCGGCGCCGCGGTGCGCTGGTGCGCCACCACCGGGGAGCAATGCCATACCAAGATGTTGCTGCGTTTCCCAGCGGCGGACAGCGACCGGCCGGCGCGGCTGATCCTCGGCTCCGCCAACTACACCCGGCGCAACCTGGATAATCTGAATCTGGAAACCAGCGTGGAATGGGTGGCCGGGACCGATGATCCGGTGATCAGCGAAGCGCGGAGCACCTTTGAACGACGTTGGAGCAACCCGGACGACATGCTGTTCAGCCTGCCCTACGAGGCCTACGAGGACACCTCGTACTGGCGCGTGGCGCTGTATCGGATCATGGAGTTCACCGGCTGGTCGACGTTCTGAACGAGGGGCGTCCCCCATTCGCTGCTAAAGCAGCTTCCCACAGCGGCTTCGTGGCACCGGCTGTGGGAAGCTGCTTTAGCAGCGAACGGGGACACCGGCGGCCTGTCATTTTTCTATTAAACGTCTAGCGTCCGGCTCTTACCGCCTTCACCGCCACCAGACCATTAATCCCCCAGGCCAGCGCCAGCAGCAACGGCAAGGCCAGGGTCGCTTCGGATTCCGGCAGCAATGATGTGCCCGGCAGCTGACACAGGAACAGCGCCGATTCCAACACCGCCAGCAGCAGCGGCGCGGCGATGGCCGCTGGACGATGCAGCTCCACATGCAGATAGTGCAGCATGGTCCGGCCAGCGGAGAGCGCCAGCCATATGATGATCAAACCACCGGCAAGCACCGCCATCATCGACAGGTCTCCTGGTCAGATTGCATTTCCGCCATGGCTTACTGCTTCTCCCATTTCGCCACCGGCGCCTGGTAATCGGCGAACGCCGCCACCAGGACTTCGGGGTCCGCGTCCACGGTCAACATTTCCCGGTAGGCGGGTTTCATGAAGCCCTGGTCCACCATGTGTTCAAGAAAGCCGATCAGGCCATCGTAATAACCGATCACGTTGAAGAAACCACAGGGCTTATGATGGTAGCCCAGCTGCGCCCAGGTCCACACCTCGAAGATTTCCTCCAGGGTACCGGCGCCGCCGGGCATGGCGATGAAACCGTCCGCCAGCTCCGCCATCATCGCCTTGCGCTGATGCATGTTCTCCACCACGTGCAACTCGGTGATACCGGTGTGCTGGATTTCCCGGTCCTTGAGCGCCTGGGGAATCACTCCGATAACCTCGCCGCCGGCCTCCAGGACCGCATCGGCGATGACGCCCATCAGCCCGACTCGGCCACCGCCATAGACCAGACCATGCCCCTGCGCCACCAGCGCCCGGGCCAGCGCCCGCGCCTGTTGTTCATAGATGGGATCGACACCGGAACTGGAACCGCAAAACACCGCAATGTTCATTACTACTCCGTTTGACTATCGAACAATCCTGTCAGGCCCTGACTATTGACCAACCGGGACAAACCGGCCACAACAGTAAGCATGATCAGAGCAAGGTACCAGAATGAACGACGATGATCGCAAAGAAATGAAGGGCCGTAACCGTGCCGCGGCTACGTCTCGCCCCAACGACGCGTCTGTGCCTGACCTGCGCCGGGTCTCGGCAAGGGGGAATGTGAAGGCACTACGACCGATCGGCCATCGCACCGTTCGCTGGCACTCTCTATTCGCGAGCAAGCTCGCTTCCCACACGGGACTGCGAAGTCACTGTGGGAAGCTGCCTTGGCAGCGAATGGCGTACCAGCGCGTTGCGTGTAAGCGTGCGAGCGAACCGTGGACGGCCGTGCTACCCGCAAGACCGGCCCTCTGATCCATTGCTGCTCGAGTCCAGCAACGACAAGGTTTCCGCCTGCGCCCGCCGGTATTCTTGCACGGTTCTCGCTACCAGCTCGGTCACCGACGGCACCCCGGAGACACCGGATACCGAATGTCCGGCGCTCCATACGTCCACCCAGCGTTTCGGCCCGGGGCTGTCGGAGCCGCCACCGTACAGGGCCGCGGCCCGCTCCTCGGTCATGTCGATGGGCAGGTTGTCCGGGTCCAGCCCGGCGGCGATCACCGAGGGACGCAAAGTATTGGTCTCCAGGCCGGTGAAGGCGCGGCTGAGCATGATGTCATCCAGGCGGGAATCCACCAGCATCCGTTT
This sequence comes from Alcanivorax xiamenensis, assembly GCF_009846745.1. Lineage (NCBI taxonomy): Bacteria > Pseudomonadati > Pseudomonadota > Gammaproteobacteria > Oceanospirillales > Alcanivoracaceae > Alcanivorax > Alcanivorax xiamenensis. The sequence continues at coordinate 46,821 of NZ_AQPF01000024.1, forward strand.
ATAACCCTCCGCCGCCAGGCTTTCCCGGGTGGCGATGAACTTGGTGCCCATATACCCCAGATCACAGCCCAGGGTACGGGCCGCCCACAACGCCTGCCCGTCGCCGATGCCACCAGCCAGCACCAGCGGCCCGTCGAACATCGCCCGCACCGCGCGGACGAAGGCAAAACCGTTGGCCCAGCCGGTTTGCCCGCCGGCACCGGCGGTGAGCAAAATCAGCCCATCGGCACCAGCGGCAATGGCTTTCTCGGCGTGACGAACATTGGCCACATCGGCGAACACCAGGCAACCGATGTCGTGCAACGGGCCGATCACCGGCCGCGGCTCGCCAACGCTGGTGATCACCATTTCCACTTTGTGCTTCAGCAAGCAGGCCAGTTCTTCCTTCAGGCTCCGCCGCCGCATGATCAGGTTGGGACAGAACGGCGCGTCCTCGGGCGTCAGCGCGGCACCGATTTCACACAACCAGCGGTCGTACTCTTCCACCGTGCGGCAGTTGGCGGTGGGAAAGGAACCGATCACGCCCTGACGGCAGGCGGCGATCACCAGTTCCGGCCCGGAAACCCGGAACATGGGCGCGGCGATCAGCGGCAAACGCAGCCGGCGCGCAATAGAAGACGATAATTCCGTGGTGGTGTTCGGCGTCACGCTGTTCATCCTATCTGTCGGCTCTGGCCGGCCCAGTAACGGGCCCGCAGCGCTTTCTTGTCGATCTTGCCCAGGCTGGTCAACGGCAGGGCATCGACGAACTCGAGTTTCTTTGGAGCGTGGGCGGCGCCTTTCAGATCCTTGACCTGCTGGATCAGAGTCCGCGCTGTTACCTGCTCCCCAGGGTGGCAAACCACGATGGCGGTGACCGCTTCGCCCCAGCGCGGATCCGGCACGCCGATCACCGCCGCCATGGCCACCGCCGGATGAGCGCTGAGCGCGTCTTCCACCGCGCGGGTGTAAACGTTGAAACCACCGGTGACGATCATGTCCTTCTTACGGTCCACGATGTACAGGCGGCCCTGTTCGTCGGCCCGCGCCACATCCCCGGTATGCAGCCAGCCGAATTGCATCGCCTCTTCGGTTTGCTCCGGCTGGTTCCAGTAGCCTTCCATCATCGACGGACCGCGCACGCAGATCTCCCCGGCTTCGCCAAGCGGCACCGCCCTGCCCTCGTCATCCAGCAGAGCGATCCGGTTGGATGTCACCGGAAAGCCGCAGGACGCCAACCACTGTGGCTGGGCCCGGTCATGATCTTCCTTCGGCAGATAGGTGATCGGATAGCATTCGGTCTGCCCGAACAGCTGCGCGAACACCGGACCGATCCGCTCCATGCCCTCCGCCAGCCGGGCCGGCGACATCGGCGATGCGCCGTACAACAGCGACTCCAGGGACGACAGATCCGTCTTCGCCAGACGGGTGTCGTCCAGCAGGCTGTAGAGCATGGTCGGCACCATCAAGGTGACGTTGATCCGCCGCCGCTCGATCGCCGCCAGTACCTCGCCGCTATCAAAACCGTGCATCAGGTGTACACAGCCGCCCCGGATCAACGTCGGCAAAACCTTGGTGCCGGACACATGGCTGACCGGCGCCACCGCCAGATAATAGGGCCGGCGCGGCAGCTCGAAATCCGCCAGGATCGCCACGGCGGAAGCCACCAGCGCCCGATGGCGGCGAAACGCGCCCTTGGCGCGCCCGGTGGTGCCACCGGTGTAGTTCAGGGTGGCAATATCACCGGCGTGGGCCAGATCGCGGGCCGTCGCCGCGCCGGCCCGTTCCACGGCCCGACTCAAATCAATGCCGTACTCCGCCGCCGTCAGGGTAAAGGTGGTCATTCCCGGCCGGGTCGACAACGCCACGCCGACCTCGCCGAACGCTTCGGCATCCGCCACCAGGAAGGCGGCGCCGCAGTCCTCCAGCTGGAACTGATGGTCCGACAACGCCCCCTTGGGATGCAAAGCGGTGGTGGCCGCGCCGCAAAGTTGAGCGGCGACCCCGGCGCACCAGCCATCGGCCCGGTTGGCGCTGAGCACGGCGACCCGGTCGCCGCGTTGCAGGCCGTGCTCCAGAAAGACCTTCTGGATGCGGCCGATCAGGTCGGCGACGCCGCGATAGCTGAGTTCTCCGCCCTCCCAGGTGAAGGCGGTGCGGTCCGGATAACGTGCCAGCGCACGCAGGACAAGCGTGCCCAACGTCAGACCCACATCGTGAGCGTCTTGCATCTCGGCTCCTTGCATCGGATGTTGTTGTTCTGATATCGCGGGGCGCTGCCCACGCTTTTATGAGGGTTCCAGCATCATCCGCCCGGGGAGCGGGCCGGGACAATCGCCGATCACGCCAGATCCATTGACGAAAACGGTCATGGTGACAGGAACGCGAGACATGAATTCAGAGGTAGCCACAAGGCTGCCGCGGGAGCTTGTAGCGCGATCCGCAGGCTAATTCCGTCAAACAAAAAAGGCGGGCCCGAGGGCCCGCCTTTTCCAGACTTACCTGAGTAGGATCGAGACTTAGATGTTCTCGAACTGACCCATGGTGTTGTCTTTACCACCGGCTTTCAGCGCGGCTTCACCAGAGAAGTACTCTTTGTGGTCATCACCGATGTTGGAACCGGCCATGTCCTGGTGCTTCACGGTGGCAACGCCTTCGCGGATCTCGCGGCGCTGTACGCCGGCCACATAAGCCAGCATGCCTTCGTCGCCGAAGTAACCCTTGGCCAGCTGATCGGTGGACAGAGCAGCGGTGTGGTAGGTCGGCAGGGTGATCAGGTGGTGGAAGATACCCGCTTCGCGAGAAGCATCGCGCTGGAAGTTCTGGGTCCACTGATCGGCCAGTTGAGCCAGCTCGGTGCCGTCGTAATCGGCGCTCATCAAGCGGTCGCGGTCGTAAGCGGACACGTCCTTGCCTTCCTTCTCCCAAGCGTCGAACACTTGCTGACGGAAGTTCAGGGTCCAGTTGAAGGACGGGCTGTTGTTGTAAACCAGCTTGGCGTCCGGCACTACTTCACGGATACGGTTAACCATTTCCGCGATCTGGCCAACGTGCGGCTTCTCGGTTTCGATCCACAGCAGATCGGCGCCGTTCTGCAGGCTGGTGATACAGTCCAGAACCACGCGGTCAATACCGGAGCCGGCTTTGAACTGGAACAGGCCGGAAGCCAGACGCTTCGGCTTGAGCAGCTTGCCGTTGGACTTGATGACAACGTCGCCGTTGTTGATCTGGGACGCGTCGTCGATGTACTCGCCATCCAGGAACGCGTTGTACTGGTCGCCCAGGTCGCCCGGCTCGTTGGTCACGGCGATCTGCTTGGTCAGGCCAGCGCCCAGGGAGTCGGTACGGGCAACGATGACACCGTCGTCAACGCCCAGCTCGAGGAAGGCGTAACGCACAGCGTTGATTTTGGCCAGGAAGTCGGCGTGGGGAACGGTCACTTTACCGTCCTGGTGACCACACTGCTTCTCATCGGAAACCTGGTTCTCGATCTGGATGCAGCAAGCACCGGCTTCGATCAGTTGCTTGGCCATCAGATAGGTGGCTTCCGGGTTACCGAAGCCAGCATCGATATCGGCGATGATCGGCACAACGTGGGTTTCGAAGTTGTCGATCTGGCTGATGATTTCGGCTTTTTTGGCTTCGTCACCAGCGGCTTTGGCGTCGTCCAGGGCACGGAACAGGTGGTTCAGTTCCCAGGCATCGGCTTGCTTGAGGAAGGTGTACAGTTCGCGGATCAGATCGGCGACCGCGGTCTTCTCATGCATGGACTGATCGGGCAGCGGACCGAATTCGGAACGCAGCGCGGCAACCATCCAGCCGGACAGGTACAGGTACCGGCCTTTGGTGCTGCCGAAGTGCTTCTTGATGGAAATCATCTTCTGCTGACCGATGAAACCGTGCCAGCAACCCAGGGACTGGGTGTACTTGGAGGAGTCCGCATCGTAGGCCGCCATGTCTTCGCGCATGATCTTGGCGTTGTACTTGGCGATGTCCAGATGCGTTTTGAAGCGGTTTTGCAGGCGCATGCGAACAGCGGATTCCGGGTTGATGTCGTGCCAGGTGTTGTTGGCACCAACCACGGAGCTCAGTGCTTCGATCTCTTTGAGGTACTGTGACATGGTCAATCCTTGTCGATAGAAGAATGAACACCGAAGCCGCCGGTCATGCAGGGAAAAGGGCCCCTACCCGACGCCGGCTACCGATGGCGCGCATTCTAGGGGGCCCTCACCCATAAAAACAATCAATATGGGTTATACCCAATATTTCTCTGGTGAATGATGGTGGCAAACCGCGAAAAGGCCCGGAAACGCCGCGCCGGCGGAGGCCGGCGCGACCGGATGGTCAGCCTTTTCGGGGCGCCGGCCGGGGTTTTCCGGCCACTCGCCGCGCTCAGCCCCGGGGCCGGCGGCGCCGGAGCAGCAAAGCCCCGGCCAGCAGTAGACCCGGCCCCCAACTTCCGCCACCGGATCCCCCTCCGGATGCGGGCGGCTCCGGCTCGGGGTCCACCGGGGTCTTCTCCACCGTGAAAGCATCCACCACGGTGCCATCCACATCATAGGCCCGGTACCGCAGTTCTCCGCCGTCCACATCAATGACCTGATAAGTGGCCAGATCCGCGATCATGACCGCCGGCTCCACCCCGTATTTCTCCTGGAAACCGCCTACTTCATAGAACTTGGTGCCGGAATTGGCCACCAGGTACACCGTGCCCTCGCCTTCGGGGACCACCTCTCCGCCCTTCATCGGCTGGGTGCGCAGATAGGCATGGGTGTGCCCCTGCAGCATCAAATCCACGCCGTGGCGGTCCAGTACCGGCAGGAAAGCCTCGCGCAATTCCGGCTCGTCCTGAGTCGGACGGGAGCCGTAGATGGGCTGGTGGATGGCGACGAATTTCCAGGTGCTATCCGCCTGGGCCAGTTGCTGATCCAGCCAGGCCGCCTGCCTGGCCAACTCATCCTCGCCCTTGAGACTGCCGTCGACGATGGCGAAGAAGGCGTCGCCGTAACGGAAGCTGTAGAGACGCTCCTCCATGCCCCGTGGGCCGTTCTCCGGCAGCATGAACTGGTCCAGATAGAGAGTCGGTTCCTGGCCGTTGTATTCGTGGTTACCCAGCACCGGCACCAGTGGCTGTTCCGAATACACCCCTTCGCTGGCGTGAAAAAACGCGTCCCAGTCGTCCCGTTCCGGCCCGCGATTGACCATGTCGCCGGTCATCACGATAAAGCGGGCGTTGGGCGTGTATTCATAGGCCCGACGCACCAGCGGTTCCCACTCCTCGAAGCCGTGCTGCACGTCGCCCATATAGATGAAGGAAAAGGCCTCCGGATCAGCCGGATCGGTGGTGAACTCCCGCGGCGCGCTCCAGCCGCCATCCTCGCCGTTACCCACGGCATAGACATAGGTGGTGGCCGATTTCAGGTCACGCAGGGGAACGATATGCCGGTTCACCACCGGATCATTGCCCGGCTCCGGGCGCAGCTCCAGCAAGCCACCGGGGTAATCGTCCAGCGTGTCGTACTCGGCCAGAATGTCCTCCCGAGGCGAATCAATCACCACCGGCCCCCCGGAGGAGGCCGACAGATACTCATCACCAGCATCGAAGCCGGTAAAGCGGCTTTTCTCCTGGAACAGGACCTTGCCGGCGCCTTCCGTGCGACCGGTACGCCATTGCACCACCGCGGATGTGGCCGGGTCATCACCCAACGTCAACACCACCTGATCCGGCCTCGCGGTGGACGGGTACGGCGTGATGTTGGCGAATCGGATCAACTGGCCATCGTTGCGGCGAGTCCTTAGCAGTTGCACGGACTGCTGCCCCACCAGTTGCTCCGGCAGTTCGATAAAGTAACGGCTTTCCTCATCGGCCCAGGCCGGGCGCTCCAGCGCCACGGTGTCCAGGCCGAAGGACGGGTGATAGAGATCGCTGATAACCAGCTCCGCCGTCGCGTCCACCGGCGCCACCGCGATGGCGTAGGACTCGATGCTGCCATTGGAATCGCCGTCGATGATGCCGTTCACGCCCAGCCCCACCTCGCCGGCGGGAAACCTCGCCTGCCATACTTCCCACTCGGTCTCATGGCGAATGCGCGCCTTCAGATCGGTCTTCTCGAACCCCAGATCCGACAGCCAGAACTGTTCCGCCGGCCACGGATCCCGTATCACCGAAACCACCACCGGCACGTTCACGGTGAAGCGAACGAAATCGGTGCCAAGGATATGACGCTCTCCGGCGGAAATATTGCCGAGCACCTGATCCGGCGTCATCGACTGCAACTCTTCGGTACTGAACTGCTCAAGAAAGCGTTGCTGAATTTCAAATACGGTATCCCGAACCGTGGGATTCGGAGCGGACTGCGCCGACACCAGCGACGGCATCGACAACAGCAGAATCAGAAACACCCGGACCAGACGGCCGGGGCGAGAGGAAAAAAACATGACTGTGCTCCCCGATGTTATTGATGCTATGGAAGCGCCCCCAAAAGGTTCCCGGCGGCATCACGGCGATCGTTGCCGCGATGGCCCATGGAATGGTCGCCGGGGCGGAGATAACGGCAAAGGCGCTGGGGGAGGAGCCTAGGTCCCCGTTGTTGCAAAGCGGGGACCGGCGGGTTTCAGTCTGTTTAAAATTCGTACGGTGACGGTGTCCGGGGAAGTCCGGGAGATCAAATCTCCCGGGTTTCCAGGAAACGGATTTCCGGGTGCCGTTCCTCGGTGAGTTGCAGGTTGACCCGTGTCGGCGCCAGGTAGGTCAGATGGCCGGCCCCGTCACGGGCCAGGTTGTCGTAGGCTTTGCGCTCGAACAACGCCAGTTCGCGTTCGCTGTCCGCTTCCATCCAGCGGGCGGTGGTGACGTTGACCGGCTCGTACCGACATTCCACGCCGTACTCGGCCTTCAGGCGAGCCGCCACCACGTCGAACTGCAGCGTTCCCACCGCGCCCAGCACCACGTCATTGTTACGCAGCGGGAAGAACACCTGGGTGGCGCCCTCTTCCGCAAGCTGGGTGAGGCCCTTATGGAGCTGCTTGCTCTTCAGCGGATCATTCAGCACCACCCGGCGGAACAGTTCCGGCGCGAAGTGCGGGATACCGGTGAAGCGCAGATCCTCGCCCTCGGTAAAAGTGTCACCGATCTGGATGGTGCCGTGGTTGTGCAGGCCGATGATGTCACCGGCGAACGCTTCCTCCACATTGTCCCTCTCTCCGGCCAGGAACGTCAGCGCATCGGAGATGCGCACTTCCTTGCCGGTACGGCATTGCTTGAGCTTGATGCCCTTCTGATACTTGCCGGAGCAGATGCGCATGAAGGCGATCCGGTCCCGGTGACGCGGATCCATATTGGCCTGGATCTTGAAAACGAAGCCGGTCATCTTCGGCTCCTCCGCTTCCACCTTGCGCTCCACCGCCACCCGGGATTGCGGTGCCGGCGCCCATTTCACCAGGCCATCAAGCATGTGATCGACGCCGAAGTTGCCCAGCGCGGTACCAAAGAACACCGGCGTCAGCCGGCCGTCCAGAAACCGCTCCAGATCGAAATCGTGGCTGGCGCCGCGCACCAGTTCCAGCATGTCACGCAGTTCCTGGGCGTAGTCCGCCCCCACCGCCTGATCCAGTTCCGGACTATTCAGGCCCTGGATTTCACGCACGTCCTGGATGGTGTGCCCCTGGCCGGTTTTATACAGCACGGTGGTATCGCGCAGCAGGTTGTAGACGCCCTTGAAGCTCTTGCCCATGCCGATCGGCCAGGTCACCGGGGCGCACTCGATATTGAGCACGTCCTCGATCTCGTCCAGCACCTCGATGGGATCGCGCACGTCGCGGTCCAGCTTGTTGATGAAGGTGAGGATCGGCGTGTCGCGCAGCCGGCACACTTCCATCAGCTTGACGGTCCTCTCCTCCACGCCCTTGGCGGCATCAATCACCATCAAGGCGGCATCCACCGCGGTCAGGGTGCGATAGGTGTCCTCGGAGAAATCCGCGTGCCCCGGCGTGTCGAGCAGGTTGACCATGGCGTCCTGGTAAGGGAACTGCATCACCGAGGTGGTCACGGAAATCCCCCGCTCCTTCTCCATCTCCATCCAGTCGGAGGTGGCGTGGCGGCCGGATTTCTTCCCCTTCACCGTACCCGCCAGCTGGATTTGATTTCCGTACAGCAGCAGCTTCTCGGTAATGGTGGTCTTACCGGCATCCGGGTGGGAGATGATGGCGAAAGTGCGCCGTTTGTGGATTTCGTCGATGGGCTTCATAGCGATCTCGGTCTGCGTCGGCGCGCATTGTAGCGCCGACGGGCCGCTTCGTGTAGGAAGCCGCGCGAGCCGGGCGGGAATCAGCTCAAACGGCCGCGCAACCGGCTCACCGCTTGGCTGTGCAACTGACACACCCGGGATTCGGTGACGCCCAGCACGGCGCCGATTTCCTTGAGGTTGAGATCTTCCTGGTAATACAACCCGATCAGCAGTTTTTCCCGATCCGGCAGCGATTCAATGGCGGCAATCAGGCGATCGCGCTGCTGCCCGTCCAGCAGAGCGCTGAACGGGTCCGGCGGGCCGTTGCCGCCAGCGTCCGGTTCGCCCTGTTCGGCGACAATGTCCTCGAACGGCAGCAACAAGCCGCTGTTGGTATCGCTGAGTAGCCGCCGGTAGTCCTCCAGGCCCATGCCCATCTCCGCCGCCACCTCCCGCTCTTGGGGGGCGCGGCCGAGACGCTGCTCGAGCCGGTGCATGCACCGGTCCAGCTCCCGCGCATGGCGACGCACGCTGCGCGGCAACCAGTCGCGTGAACGCAGTTCATCGATCATGGCGCCACGAATACGCTGGCTGGCGAAGGTGGAGAAACTGGCGCCGGCGTTGGGGTCATAGCGGCGCAGGGCGTCAAGCAGACCGACGGTGCCGGCCTGGATCAGATCATCCAGTTCAATACTGGCAGGCAGCTTGACCTGCAGCGCCAGCGCCTGGCGCCGCACTGCCGGCAGGTGCTCTTCCAGCAGTGCCTGTTGGTCGATTTTCCCTTGAGCGGTGTACATGCCCTGTCCTCAACAGCGCCCCATCGGCGTCCGCACTGATCACCCCGAATCGTGGGAGTCCTCCCATTATTCGCTTCCATGACCATGGCCATGCCCGGAAAAGACGGCATTGTTGGGGGTTATTCCGGCGACTGGCGGGGACCGGGAGCTGGCTTACACGCAACACGCTTGCACGCTAAGCCTGAAAGCCTGATTGTCAGCCCTGGAGACATGAATTCGCGCTGTATTCGCTGGCAAGCCAGCTTCCCACAGCTGCTTCGTAGCGCTCTTTGTGGGAGCGGCCTTGGCCGCGAATCGGGGTGTTAGCGTGCAAGCGTGCTGGCGAACTGTGGGACGGCATTGGTCCTCTTCATAATTGGTCCTCTTCATACCGGAAAGGACCACGATGGGGTTGAGATCAATAATTGACCAGAACCTGAATGTCGGTGACCGTCACCGCGCGGCGCTCCCCATCGGGCAATTGAAAACGGAACGACAGCGGCGACCACGCCGGCCCCTGTAACGCTTCGCTGATCCCCCGGTTGCCGGATAGCGGCAGGCAGCGGTCGCCCTGACACAGCCAGGCGCGCAACGAACGCCCCGGCGGCGTGCTGTAGCGCCAGCGCACTTTCTGGATGTAGTTGCCGCGCGCGGCGGCGTCCCCGGGTGGCAGCAGCGCCTCGCTGTGATAGAGCCGCCCCGGCACCGACACCCGCACCGACGGTGCCTCGGCGCTCCAACTGCCCGGCGCCG
>NZ_AQPF01000025.1:0-56101 GCF_009846745.1 Alcanivorax xiamenensis
TGGGAACCAGGCCGCCAGCGGGCCCGCGCCCTTTGTGCTACAATAGCCGTCTTTCCCAATCTATTTCCTGGAGCACAATGGTAATCGTCAAAGGGCTCATTCCAGTGCGGGATGATCTGCGGGATGACGCCTTGGCACTGATCCAGACTCTGGCCAGCGAGGCACGTCTGGAAGAAGGCTGCGTTTCATACGAAGTCTACGTACAGGCGGATTCCCCCCGGGTCATCATGTTATGGCAACAGTGGCGTAATCTGGATGCCCTGGAGCGTCATTTCGATTCCGATCATCTGGATGATTTTCTCGACCGTATCCCGGATATGATTGATGGCGAGGTGCATTCGTTGCGCTTCGACGTCACCGGTGAGGACGAGGAGGAGATCGAGGAAGCGCCGCCACGTTTTGACGTGGTGTTGGGAGACGATACCGTCCTGCATTGACGCCGTATGTCGGTTTCGGCCATGGCGGCGTCCATTCCTTCCTGAGACCCTGCCGGTGAATCCCCTACACTGGGGAGCCGGATGTGGATAACCGAGAACAAACGCTCATGAAGACCCGTATCGATTCCGTGGATGACGTGATCGCCAGTTTCGCCCGCCAGGGCTATATATGTGATCAACGCACCGCGCTGGCGGTATACCTGGCCGCTCAGTTACAAAAGCCGATCCTGGTGGAAGGTCCGCCAGGAGTGGGCAAAACCGAGCTGGCCAAATCCGCCGCCGCTTTTCTGGAAGCGCCGCTGATCCGCCTGCAATGTTATGAAGGGCTGGATGAGAGCCGCGCCCTCTACGAGTGGAAGTACGGTAAGCAGTTGCTCTATACGCAATTGTTGCGCGACAAGCTCAGTTCCCTGCTGTCGGATGCGGAGAGTCTGGAGCAGGGAATGGCGCGTCTCGGGGATCTTGGCGATGCCTTCTACAGCGATACGTTTCTGGAGCCCCGTCCGCTGCTGCGGGCGTTGCGCGCGGACGAGCCGGTAGTCCTGCTGATCGACGAGATCGATAAGGCGGATCAGGAATTCGAGGCTTTCCTGCTGGAGCTACTCTCCGATTTTCAGATATCCATTCCGGAACTGGGTACGGTGCGTGCCCGCCATCGTCCCCTGGTTTTTCTCACCAGTAATGATCAGCGTGAACTGTCCGACGCTCTCAAGCGCCGCTGCCTGCATCTCTACATCCCCTATCCGGAACCGGATCTGGAGCGTCGCATTGTCGCCGAGCGGGTGCCGGAGCTTGGCGACCGCTTGCGTGAGCAACTGGTGGGTTTCATTCAGCACCTGCGCGAGCAGGACATGAAGAAACTGCCGGCCATTTCCGAAACCCTGGACTGGGCCCGGGCTCTGGTATTGCTGCATGCGGACAGCCTCGAGCCTGATCTGGTCGAACAGACGCTGACTCTGATCCTCAAGAATGAGCAGGATGTGACGTTGGCGCGGGGTTTGCTGCCGCACTGGTTCAGCAAGCAACGCGCGCTTTGAGAGTCCGCCATGGTTGATCGTCGTCTGCATGAGTTTGTCCGCGCCCTGCGGGGGGCGCGGATTCGTATTTCTCCGGTGGAAGCGGAAGAGGCCATGCGGGCCGCGGCTCTGATCGGCTACCACCCGCGCGAACAGTTCCGGGAAACGCTGGCGCAGACTTTGGTCAAGGCCCAGGTGGACCGGGCCTGCTTCGATCAGTGCTTCGATGATTTTTTCCGGTTCGAGTCGATGGAAGCGGACGGCGGTGAAGAAGACGCCGGCGGCGCTTTGCCGGATACCACCGATATGGACGTCGGAGACCTGTCGGAAACCACCGTCAATCTCATTGCCCAGTCGCCGGAGCAATTGACCCAGACCCTTGCCGAAGCCGCCGCCCAGCAGGATTTCACCGCCATGCAGGTGATCACCCAACAGGGATTGTTCGCCCGGGAGCTGGTAATGAACATGGGCATGGGATCGGTGGACGACGATATTCTGCGTCTGGCGGCGTCGCCACGCCGGCGGGATCAGAATCGGGCGGAGCAGTTGCGAGACTGGCGGCAGCAGGTGCGGGAGCGGGCCAGCCAGTATGTGCGGCGGCAGTTTGAACTGCACGGCCGGGCCCATGGCCGTGCGCTCCGGGAGCACTCCATGCGGGCGGCGCCGTTCCGTGAGCTGCGCGAATATCATCAAATCCAGGATCTGGTGCGACGCATGGCGCGCCGTCTCGCCGCTTTGCATCAACGCCGGCAAAAACGCGCCAAACGCGGCGCCATGGATGCCCGCCGGACTCTGGTGTCCAGCCTGCGCTACAACGCGGTGCCGGTTCAGCTGCACTGGCGTGAGCGTCGTAAGTTAAAGAGTAAAGTGTATGTGATTTGCGATGTTTCCGGATCGGTGCGTGAGGCGGCCCGGTTTCTGTTGCAGTTCCTCTATGCCATGAATGATGTTCTGCCTCAGGTACGCAGTTTCGCCTTCGCCGCCCGCTTTGACGAAGTCACCGACGACTTTCGTCAGTACAATCCCGATGTGGCGGTAGGGCGTATTCTTGACCGGGTTTCCGGCAGTGGTACCGACTACGGCTATATGTTCGAGTCTTTTCAGCAAGCCTGTGGCCGAGAGATAGATCGGCGCAGCACGGTGATCATTCTCGGGGACGCGCGTAATAACGATCTTCCGGCGGGGGAAGAGTATCTGGCGGAAATTTCGCGCCGTGCCCGTCAGGTGTTTTGGTTGAACCCGGAGCATCCGTCGCGCTGGAACAGCGGTGATGCCATCATGGCCAAGTATGAACCTTACTGTCGTGCCGCCCGTCGTTGCTCCAGCCTGAATGACCTCAGTCGTTTCGCTGATTACCTGCTGCGGGCGTTAAACAATTCGCAGTAGCTTTAGGATCATGAACAGGGTCCAAGTGAAAATTTTTCGTTATCGCCATGCCTGGTGACGAAAAGACGAAAGAAAAATCCCCGCGAAAAATGCGAACTGCGTCGCCCGCTTTTAACGCCATTTAACCCCGCTCCTGAACTCCCCCGGATAGCATAAGTCACACCGTTGTAACCCGAGTGGTTCAACTTGCTAGAAAGGAGTGATTTATGTTGACCCGGAAATTCGCGACAGCAGTAGCCGTCACTTTCTCGCTCACCGCGGGCGGGGCCTACGCGGCTGGTCCCTTTATCGGCGGCAACTACACTCAAATGCAATACGATAACGAGGAGTACGACAGCGATACGCTGAAAATTGACTCCGCCGTTTTTCGTGCTGGCTATGAGTTCAATGATTATCTCGGAATGGAGATCCGCGGCGGCTTGGGATTTGATGAAGATTCCAGAGGGATCGTGGACTTTGAAATGGACAATATGTACGGCGCTTATGTGAAATTGTCCGCGCCGCTGGCGGAATCGGTGCATCCTTATATCATCGGCGGCTACACCAAAATGAAAGGCACGGTGAAGGCTGAAGGGACCCTGGCGGGAGTCAATTATCAGGTGGACGACAGTCGCCGTTTCGAGGATCAATCCTACGGCGCGGGTATCGATGTGAACCTTACTGATACCCTCGGCATGAACCTTGAATACATGCGTTATTTTGACAAGGACGAAGAGGAAATCTCTGGTATCAGTGTCGGTTTGCGCTCGGCGTTCTGAGCCAGTGTGTTTCGGCAATCTGAAACGGCGGGGCAAGGGGGTTGAGCAGAAAAGGTCCTACCCCGCTTTCGTCGCCGCCATGCTGGACTGCAGGCGCGGCAAAAACGCAGAACGAACCCCCAGGGCCTTCATGGTCCAATAGTGCCCGCTCACCACTCTCTCCACCAATAATGTCCGCGATGAAGGCTGAAATGTCAGCAGTGCTGATAAAGGCGTTTTGCGCACCGTTTCCACCATATCCAGGTGAACCCGAGCGTCGGTGAAATTGACCGGCTCGGAAGAGAATCCGCTCAGTATCAGCGGTACCCAACGATCGTAGAATCCCGGTGGTGGATGGCTGTCGGGGCGGCGCGCCCCCAGTTCGATCAGGCCAGCGTCAAGGCGTTGCCAGTCGCCACGGGTGGCGGCGTTGATCACCTCGCCGAACAGTTCGATATCCTCTCCGCTGAGATGTTTCACCGCGCCAAAATCGTACATTACGATGCTGCCGTCCCGACGGAAGGCGAAATTTCCCGGATGGGGGTCGCAATGGACGGTGCCTAACTGGAATATCTCCGCCGCAAGGGCGTCGAACAGGCGCTCGCCCAACTGGTTCCGTAAAGGCTGGTCGAAGCCGTTCTCGTCGTTGACCTGATGCAGGGGGACGCCGTCTTCGCGGCTCAGGGTGAGAACCGCTTCACCGGACAGGGACTCATGAACACGGGGAATCACCAGCCAGGGGTGCTCACGATGAAAATCGCGCAAGCGATTCAAATTGCGCGCTTCCTGATGGTAGTCCAGCTCTTCGTCGAGGCGTGAGCGGATCTCCTGAAACACCGCATCCAGTGCGGCTTCATTGACTTTCAGAAGGCTGCCGAGCTTAAGGATGCGTTTAAGGTGGCGCATGTCCGAATCGATGGAACGGCGCACCGCTGGATACTGCACCTTGACCACCACAGACTCTCCGTCCCGGGTAACCGCGTCATGGACCTGGCCGATGGATGCCGCCGCGAACGGTGTTTCGGAAAACTCGCTGAAATGGTCGGCGAGCTTGCCGCCCAGATGGGTTTCCAACTGCCGGCGGATAACGTGGAATGGCATCGGCGCGGAAGCATTCTGCAGTACCGCCAGTTGTTCACTGATTTCCTTGGGCAGGATGTCCTGCATCTGCGAGGCGATCTGCCCCACTTTCATCACCGCGCCTTTCATCTCCCCCAGTGTGGCCGCGACTTCCTTTCCGATATGGCGCATCAGGGCTTCGCGGTTGGTTTCGCGCAGAGCGTCATCCTGGAACCAGCTCTTGACCTGATGCGTGGCCACGCGAGTGGCGATGGAGGTGGTCATGCCCGTCAGCTTGAGCAGGCGCCCGCCGCCGGCAAGCGGGTTACGGATTCGTTTGGCCACGGGTATCCTCCACGGCATCACTATCGGAATTCCCATGGTGCTCTAATCCGGCAAGGAAGGCGATGGTGAGTCACTTCATGGACGACTGGCCAGAAAAGAGGTGCGCCGTGGCCACAGACAAAGGGCCGACACAACGCCTTTTGCGCAGATTAGGCAAGGCTTGAAAGCGTATGCAGCGTAATCAGTTAGCTATGGATGGCTGAAAGCGCGGCGTTGTGGGCTGGGAGCCACATAAGAGCCTTGAGAAAGCAAGCCGGATCGCGCTGTAGTGGTGACGATCGCCAAGGACCGCACGCTTATCCGCAGATCCGAGTCCGTTCTCTCTACAACTGCTGTGAGCGCGCGCATTGAACGGCGCGGTTGGCGAATCGGATTGGTGATCATCGCACGTTTGGGAAGGCAATCGTTCCCGCCCGTATTTCTGCCGCTAATTCCCGGTGGGTCGTTTCGAAGCGGGCGCGGCTCGTGCCGCCTACTGTGCCAAGTGCTCTTTCAGATACTCGATGAAGCGCTGGGCCTTCGCTGGCAGCAGGCGGGTTTCAGTGAGCGCATGCACTTCAATGGGCGTTGCCTGCCAGTCGGGCAATACCTGCTGGAGGCGCTGGGTGCTCACCCCCGTGGTATCTGACACGCTGGACCGGGCGAGCAGTGCGATGCCCAGGCCATACGTGGCCAGGCGCTGCATCATGCCGACGTTGTTAAGATGAAACCTGCCGTTCACGGCGACTTGGCGCTTAGAGCTGTCACGCAGCAGTGTCCAATGAGTTTCGTTCGGAAAAAGAAGACATTCGTGTTGCGATAGCTCGTCTGGCGTTGCTGGTTCGCCATGTGCATCCAGATAGGACGGCGATGCATAGAGACAGCGCTGCACATGGGCGATCTTGTGGCCGACAAGGTGCGAATCCGTCAGTATCCCCATGCGGATCGCTACATCGAAAGGTTCGGCGACGAGATCGACGCGGCGCGGCGTCAGATCGAACTCGAGCGCGATACCAGGATAGCGGCGGCAGAACTCTGGCAGGTGTGGGGCGAGGAATACGATGGCGAAGTCCACCGGCAGGGAGACGCGAAGCACGCCGCGTGGCTGCGACACAAGCTCGCCGAGCTGTTCGTGTGCCAGACGGGCTTCCTCGACGATGCCTCGGCTGCGCTCGAAATAGAGTTGTCCGGCTTCGGTTAGCTCGATGTGGCGTGTTGTGCGGTGCAGCAGGCGCAAGCCGATCGCCCTCTCCAATGCCTGTATCCGGCGTGACAGCGTCGAGCTTGGCATGCCCAGTGCCTCTGCCGCGCGGCGAAAGCTCTTGGCTCGCGCCACTTCGACGAACAGACTCATGTCTCGCAAATGGTCTGTGGTGTGGTTTGCTTTCATTGTGCCAAAAATGGGATTCATAAATGAGATTTTCCGTATTTACACCAAATATGGTTCGCTGGATAGTGTGATCACGGCTGGGTGGCGCCCCGGAGTCCACCTTGCGTATCCGGAGAACTGCAATGACAGACAACCGTGCCTTCTGGCGTGACGCCGCTGTCCTGCTCATCGACCATCAGGTCGGTACGATGAGCTGGGTGAAATCGATCCCTTTCGAGGAAATGAAGCGCAACGCGCTAATGCTCGCCAAAACTGCCCGCATCCTGAGATTGCCTGTGGTACTGACATCAAGCATGGAAGACCATGCCCAAGGTCCGCTGTTGAGTGAACTCGCGGAGATACTGCCCCAGCAGTTCCAGTCGCGCATCCAGCGCGCGGGCATCGTCAATGCCATGTTTGACGACCAGTTCGCTGCGGCCGTAAAGGCGACCGGGCGCAGAACGTTGATCGTCGCCGGGGTCACGAATGACGTGTGTACGGTGTATCCAGTGCTGACCCTGTTGGAGGCTGGCTATGAAGTGCTGGTCGTGGCCGATGCTGGAGGTTCACCCGGTAAGACGGCCGATGATCTGTCGCTTGACCGGATGCAACGTGCGGGTGCCACGCTGTTGGGCACGAACCAGTTGCTGGCAGGTTTGGCGGGGGACTGGTCGACACCGGAAGGTGTTCAGATCGTCGAAGTGATCGGTCAGGCCTTGCAGGCCTGATCCCAAAACGGGCTGGCCGAACAACATTATGATGGGCGCGGGTAATTTATTGATAAACCTGCTGTATCGAGCTGCGGCGCCGAGCGGCGGACTACCGCGCTGGAATCATCGTGAACCAAAAAAAGGGGCCGATAAGGGCCCCAAGTAAGGAGAGAAGTGACAGAAATCAGAATCAGGCGCGCTCTTTCTCGCCGGCGCTGACCAGCTCATCCAGCAGTTTCTGGCCTTGTTGGCGCACGGTGGAAACGGCGCCCACACCCGCCAGCACGAACTCGTTGCTACTTTCCGCTTTTTCGCCGCGCTCTTCCTTGCCGGCGGCAACCAGGTTTTCGTAAAGCTCCTGGCGTTTCCGCGGCGCCTCGTCGACCAGCTGGCGGGCGCTGAGAAACAGGCCGCGGCTGGCCAGAGCCAGTTTTGATTTGCCCTCGGCCTCGTCGCCGTAGTCTTGGGCTCCGGTGGACAGGTAGTGTCCGTAGAGCTCCTCGGATTTCTCATTGGCCTTGCTGTAAGCGCCCAGTCCGGCCAGGTACAGGGTGTTGGCCAGGCTTTTGGCACGGTTGACCAGATTGGCCCGTTCTTCACGCAGTTCTTTCAACTCGCCCATGGATCGCCTCTCGTCAGCGGGTCGTTTGGGGATCGGCAAGCGCCATGGCGTCGCCGGAGAAAAGGGTTTGGCGGGAACGATTCGCCAAAGTGTGGCGCCCAGAGTACGGGGTGTCGTGACGGGACACGGTTTTGATTGTCGGACAATAAAACAACGTCCGTTGGTCGGCCTTGTGATGCGTATCAACCTGGGCCCGCCAAATTGCCCGTGGCAGAGATTTCAGGGCGTCCGTACACTGCCTGAAGAATAAATGTCGAGATGGATTCCATGAGTGAAGCGTTTATTGCCAAGGTGCCGGAGCGCATCTGGGCGGGGGGAAGGCCGGCTCGGGCCCGGCAATGGGAAGCGGAATTCAACGTGGCCTCCTGGGTACGGGTGACCGGGGCTCGGGGCCGGGTGGAGTTGCGCGTGTGTTGCCTGGATGAAAAGGGCGAGCAGGCGGTGGTGGTCGACTGCGCCGAAGTTCAGGGGGAGGGGAGCGCGTTGTTGTCCGGAGTGGTCAAGCTCAGGCTCAGTGACAGTGTGGAGCAGATCCAGGTAACCCTGGGCCTGTCCGACTCCGCCATGCGTTATGTCGTGGAAGAGCTGTATATGCAGCGCAGAGGCATGGCCTTGGATCCTCAGGACAAGTTGATCTCCAACTACTAAGAGCCTGCGCAAAACCCGAAGGGCCGAGCCCACGTTCTATCAGGTGAGAAGGGAACTCCGGGTGCGGTGGTGTAAAGACTTTGAACAGGCTCCAAGCGCCTCAAGCCGCGCCGCCCGCGGTGCGGCGGGACTTGCTGCCGGCCTCTCGCGGCTGGCGGGGCCGGGGCGGCTTGCGGTCTTGTTCCAGTAATGACTCAGGCCAGCAATGGAAGTCCAGACCGGTAAGCCGGTTCAGATTTTCCAGGGCGGTTTCGGGGTCGTGCTCTTCGAGGCGCATGACTTTGCTCATGATGTCTCACCTGATCGTCTTCCCCCTTGGTTAGCGAGAACCGTGCCAGCCTGCGGCTTTTTATATTTGATTAAAAATCAATGAGATACAATTTCTTTTTCGTGAGCCTGACGATTCGGCGCCGCGCCTTGCGGCAGGATGTGACGGTTTTTGCCAGTCACCGGCGCCTGGGGCGCGGCGGTCAGGTGTCCAGGAAAAAGTCCGGCAGCAACTGATCATCGCTCAGTGACGGATCCACTTTGTAGCGGTCCAGATCCACGCCTTCCGCCGCCAGAACCTCATCATCAATAAAGAAGTTGCCGCTGCACCGGGCCGCCGGCCGGGTCAGGATGACATGGGCGGCGTCGGCCATGATTTCGGGCTGGCGCGATGCCTGCACCGACTGTTCGCCGCCCAGGAGATTGCGTACCGCGGAGGTATTGATGGCGGTCCGTGGCCACAGCGCGTTGACGCCCACCCGGTTCCGGTATTCATCCGCCAGGCCCAATACGCACATGCTCATGCCGTACTTGGCCATGGTGTAGGCCAGGTGGCGCCCGAACCAGGCTGGATTCAGATTCAGTGGTGGCGACAGCATCAGGATGTGAGGGTTTTCCGCCCGGCGCAGCAGCGGCAGGCACAACCGGCTGGCCAGGAAAGTGCCGCGGGCGTTGACCTGATGCATCAGATCATAGGACTTCATGCCGGTGCTTTCGGTGGAAGTCAGTGAGATGGCGCTGGCGTTGTTGACCAGAATGTCCAGGCCGCCAAAGGTTTCCTCCGCCTGTTGCACCGCGTCCGCCACGTCTTCCTCGTGACGAATGTCCCCCACGCACACCAGCGTTTTCCCGCCGGCCTCCTGCATTTCCTCGGCCGCGGTATAAAGCGTGCCCGGCAGCTTGGGGTGGGGTTCGGCGGTTTTTGAAAACAACACGATGTTGGCACCGTCGCGGGCGGCGCGCAGGCCGATGGCCTTGCCGATGCCACGGCTGGCGCCGGTGATGAACAGGGTCTTGCCGCTCAGTGTCGACATGATGCTCTCCTTTAATGTGTGCCGGGGGAGTTTTACAGAGTACGCCGGCCGCTGGAGAGGAGGGAAGAGGGGGGGCGGTTGACCGCAGGTGCCCGGTCGACGGGCTTCAGGGGCAATGCCGGTCGGGGAGGGGGCTGGGTATGGTGTGCAGGTCTGTCATTTCAGGCCAATGCGAGAGATCAAGACGGGAACGGCAAGATGACAATTCTAAAAATGAATCCCGAAGAATACGCAGTGTCCGCGGAGTACCTGATTCCCTTCATGGAAGTGATGAAGAAGCGTGGATTCAGCGAGGAGCAGTTGCTGGATGGAACCGGTGTCCGCCGGGGATGCTGGCGCGAGGCGAAATCGCGGGTCTCCGCGACGCTGCTGCGGCGGGTGGCCCGCCGCGCGGTGATGCTGACCAACGAGCCCTGGCTCGGATGGGAGCTGGGAGCGGCGACGCCCCTGTCTTCCCATGGTTTTCTCGGCTACGCGGCGATGAGCAGTGAAACCCTGGGCGACGCCATCGAACTGGCGGTGAAGTTCTTCCGCATCCGCAGCACCCTGATTCAGCTCGAGTCCTTTGTCGAGGGCGACTGGGCGGTGCTGCAGGTCAATGAAATGCTGTCTCTTGGTGATCTGGCGCCGTTGCTGACGGAGAGCCTGTTTTCCAGTTTCCACTTCATGGGGCTGCAGATGTTGCCGGAGGTGGAGCTGTTCGGTGAGCTGCGCTTTTCCTATCCGGAGCCGGATTATTTTCAACGGCTCAGGCCGCTGATACCGGTGCCGGTATATTTTGATTGCGCCTATAGTCAGATGCGCTTTCCGGCGGAGCGTTTGCAATACCGGCTGCGCTTCGCGGATCCACGTCTGGCGCGTCTGGCGGAAGTGCAATGCGAGCAGGAACTGGCCCATATCAAGGCGCCGCCGCCACTGTTGGGCCAGGTGCGCAGAATCATTCTGGCGCGCTCGGGCCGGTTCCCGGGCGTCGAGGAAGTGGCCAGTGAGCTGCACATGTCCTCCCGAACGCTCAAACGCAAGCTGCAGCAGTTGGGCACCAGCTATCAGACGCTGCTCGATGATCTGCGAAAGGGGCTGGCGGTGGAATACCTGTCACAAAGTCGGCGCTCGGTGGACGACATCGCCGCCGCGCTGGGTTATTCCGATGCCTCCAACTTTGCCCGTGCGTTCCGCCGCTGGACTGGCAAGAGCCCGTCGGACTATCGCGGCTAGGACTCCCCGTGGACGCCCTGTCCCGTGGAGAGCGTGGCGGAACCGGCCGTGCTCAATGAAGGATCAGTGAACTGACGGCACCGCCAAGCGCGCCCAGCAACAGCGTCAGCGTCACCAGGAAGCCAAGCAGGAAGCCGGTGCCGCGATCCCGGGGCTGTTCCAGGTAATGATTGAAATAGAGCTGGCGGCCGATCAGGAACAGGCCGCCCACCACCGCCGCCGCGCGCGGCTCCAGGTACCAGCCGCATAGCCACAGCGCCGGCAGGAACAGCACCAGCTGTTCCACGGTGTTGGCATGGATTCGGTGGCTGCGTTCAAATAACTCATGTCCGGTCACGGATGGCGCGCGGATCTGGTATTTGACCCGGGCCCGTCCCACCAGGAAGCTGAACAGGGCGCATTGCAGCAAGGCAAGCACCGTGACGATGGCCACCCATTCCATAACCGTCCCCCCAGACAGAAAAGCATGTGACGCCGCCAATGGCGGCACAGCCTTGATAGGCTCTAATAATTTTGGCGTATCATGCTAGCCTGGATGGCGTGGCATGGCGAGAAGTGCCCTGGATTAAACGGAGAGGTTATGACCGCGGTGGTATTGCATGAACGGTTGGCGGCGGACACCGGCGCCGTGGCCGAGGATGAGTTTTGCTGGATTCGCTGGTTGCGCGACGGCCGTTTTCCCTGGCTGGTGGTGGTCCCGCGCAGGGCGGGAATCCGTGAGTGGCATCAACTGGCGGAACCGGAGCAGCACCGGCTGCTAAGCGTGGTCAACGGGCTGGCGGCGGAATTGGAACGGGTTACTGGTGCCGACAAAACCAACATCGGTGCCTTGGGCAATCTGGTGCCTCAATTGCACGTCCATGTGATCGCTCGCTTCCGCGACGACCCTTGCTGGCCGGGGCCTGTATGGGGGCAGGGAACGCCTCGCCCGGTGGAAGAAGCACCGCGGTGGCTGGCGCGGTTGGCCTTGCCGGAGGGGGCATGGACACGCTGATACCGGTATCGGTGCAATGTCCCCATTGCTGGCAGTACTTCGAGGCTCTGGTCGATCCCTCTCAGGGCGATCAGGAGTATGTGGAAGACTGCCACGTCTGTTGCCAGCCGTTGGTGCTGACGGTGGTGCTGGCGGAGCCGGAGTTTCCCGAAGTCAGTGTCCGCCCGGAAAACGACTGACGCCGCCAGTGTGGCGGATTGTGGCGGATTATTGCGGCGGGTGGCGGTCGATGTGGCCGAGGGCGCGGTCAGGGCAGGCGATATCGCGCACCCGGCGCTTCAGCTCAGTGATCTCCGGAAAGCCGCCGTCTTCGGCCCGGTCCCAGATCAGCGTGCCATCCACGCTGATCTTAAATACTCCGCCGGTGCCTGGTCGCAGCGTGACGCCCTCCAGTTCTTCCGAAAACGTGGAGAGCAGCTCCTGGGCATACCAGGCGGAGCGCAGTAGCCAGTTGCATTGGCGGCAGTAGTGAATGCTCACCTGGCCAGCCACGAAACCGCTTACTCGCTATCGCCGGGGAAGTCGGCGCCGGCCAGGAAGGCCAGCATTTCCGGGTCCTGCAGCAGACGCTCGATGGCTTTGGCCAGGATGTTGTTGATCATCTGCCGGTTTTGCGCCAGAGAGGGAGTGAATGGCGTTTTATGTTCCACGCTGCTTTTGTAGGTGCCGGTGTGCGTGGTCGGGCCGCGACGGGCTTCCGCCTGCAGTACCAGACTCAGATCGACCCGGTTCACCACGGAACCCGGCTCTGGAACATAGTCCAGCTGTTCCAGACGCACTTCCAGCGTCGTGGTGTCGTCGGTGGGGTTGAAGGCGTTGAAGCCCAGGCTTTGCAGGCCGTTGCGGACGGTGTCGGCGATCGCCGCCTTGATGTCGTTACTGGGGATCAGCAGGGCGGTTTCGTCGTAAACACCGCCGCGGCTGCCAAACTCATTCTTGCCGCGGGAATCGACACCAATGACCTGCACCGAACGGTTATGGCCGACATTGGAGGCCTTGACCTGCACTTGCGGGTCGACCTCAATGCGCTGCGGGCTCAGGGCACAGCCGCTTACAACCAGGGCGGCAATCAGAACGGTCAGTAGGGAACGCATGAGTCTTTCCTCATCTGTCTCGGTTCGGGGCTCTATGAACAGGTTCTAATGGGTCCGTTTCAGGGATTCCAACGCCAGGGTTCGCAGAGCTTCTTTATAACGGGACTCGGGTACCGTCTCCAGTGCCGCCAGGGCAAGCCGGGTCTGTTCCTCCGCCACCGCCACGGTGTGGCTGAGGCCACCGGAATCCCGCACGATGCTGATGATGTCCTGCAGACGATCCAGCCCGCCGGTACGAATGGCGTCCTTGATCAGTTTGGCCTGCTCCTGGGAGCCGCTGCGAATGGTGTGGATCAGTGGCAGGGTGGGTTTGCCCTCGGCCAGGTCGTCACCCACGTTTTTGCCCAGTTCTTCCACATCGCCCTGATAGTCGAGCACGTCATCCACCAATTGGAAGGCGATGCCGAGGTGGCGGCCGAAGGTGGCGAAGGCCTCCGCCTGATCGCGCTCCTCGGTGGCGCCCAGCACGGCCCCGGTTTCCGCGGCGGACTCGAACATCTTCGCGGTCTTGTGGTGGATCACCCGCATATAGCTTTCTTCGCTGGTGTCCGGATCACGGCAGTTGATCAACTGCAGGACCTCGCCCTCGGAGATGGTATTGGTGCTCAGGGACAGGATTTCCAGCAGCCGCTGGTCCTCCAGTGCCACCATCAACTGGAACGAGCGCGAGATCAGGAAGTCGCCCACCAGCACGCTGGCGGCGTTACCCCATACCGCGTTGACGGTGGGGCGGCCGCGGCGCAAACCGGATTCGTCCACCACATCATCGTGGAGCAGCGTGGCGGTATGCAACAATTCGATGACCGCGGCGACGTTGACGTGCTTGTCGCCGGAATAGCCGGCGGCACGGGCGCAGAGCAGGCACACCAGGGGGCGCAGACGCTTGCCGCCCGATTGGATGATGTACTCACCGACCTCGCGGATCAGCGGCACATCCGTATCCAGGTGGTGTTGGATGAAGCGGTTGACCGCCTCGAAATCGTCGGCGACGTTGGAACTGATGGCCTTAAAATCCATGGGGCAGCAATCCAGCAGAATGGGCGCGAACAGCGGGCAATGCTAGCAGGGGGCGGCGGGCAGTCAAGAAAAGCCGCCAGCGGGCAGCCGATGCCCGCCATTCGGCGCCCCGGGCTTGAGTCGCGGCTTGCTTTGGCGTACACTTCGCGGCCCTTTTTAGTCATCGTCCAACGGGCCCCCAAAGCGACCCCCGTCTCCTGGTTTGCAGGGACAAGACAGGCAGGTCCGCCCGCGAGGATCATCTGGAGCAAGACGGATGTACGCAGTCATCAAAACCGGTGGCAAACAGTACCGTGTGGAGGAGGGTGATATCCTCCGCGTGGAGAAAATTGAAGTAGGCACCGGTGAAACCATCGATTTCGACCAGGTTCTGCTGGTTGCCGATGGCGACGACATTAAAGTAGGTCAGCCGCTGGTGGAAGGCGCCAAGGTCAGCGCCGAAGTGGTCGAGCAGGGCCGCCACAAGAAGATCCATGTGGTCAAGTTCCGCCGCCGCAAGCATCATCGCAAGCAGCAGGGTCATCGTCAGTGGTACACGGCGGTGAAAATTACCGGGATCCAAGGCTGATTCTGGTCAAGGCAGGAGGATTGAGACATGGCACATAAAAAAGCCGGTGGTAGTACTCGTAACGGTCGCGATTCCGAAAGCAAACGCCTTGGCGTGAAGCGCTATGGTGGCCAGCTGGTTCAGGCGGGCGAAATCATCGTTCGTCAGCGTGGCACCCGCTTTCATGCTGGTGTGAACGCCGGTATCGGTAAAGATCACACCATCTTCGCGAAGGCCGAAGGCCGCGTTAAGTTTCAGGTGAAAGGCCCGAATAACCGCAAATATGTGGTGATCGAACCGGTCGCCTGATCCCCGCGGATCGGCCTGAAAAACCCCGCGAGGTTCACTCCCGCGGGGTTTTTTGTGAGTACCGTCCATGGCGGCCATCCTTTGGGCCATTGCTATCGTAATGTCAAAATCGTTCCCGACGAGTTTTTGTTACCCGCCGTCCATGGATATCACCTTGCGGACCGTCGCAGCGGTGAACTTACCCCGCGCCTCGCGCTAAACTATCCCTTACGCTTTTCAAGAGTCCTTCACCATGCAATTCGTCGACGAAGCCATCATTGATGTCCATGCGGGCAAGGGCGGCGATGGCTGCCTGAGTTTCCGTCGTGAAAAATATGTGGAATTCGGTGGCCCCGATGGCGGCGACGGTGGTGCTGGCGGGCACGTGTTCGTGCGGGCCGACAATAATCTCAACACCCTGGTGGATTATCGCTACGAGCGCATTTTCAAGGCGCGTAACGGTGAGCCAGGGAAAGGGCGCCAGATGACCGGCAAATCCGCGGATCATGTGGTTCTCACCGTGCCGGTGGGGACCACCATCATCGACGTGGATACCGACGAGGTGCTGGCGGATCTGGCCGGAGACGGCGACCAGGCGATGGTGGTGCGTGGCGGCCGTGGCGGTCTTGGCAACGTGCACTTCAAGAGCAGCACCAACCAGGCGCCACGTAAGACCACCAAGGGCACCCCGGGGGAGTCCCGGCGCCTGCGATTGGAGCTGAAAGTGCTGGCGGATGTGGGGCTGCTGGGCATGCCGAACGCCGGCAAGAGCACCCTTATTCGCGCCATTTCCGCGGCCAAGCCCAAGGTGGCGGATTACCCGTTCACGACCCTGGTGCCGAATCTGGGTGTGGTGAAGGTGGATCGCTATCGCAGCTTCGTGGTGGCGGATATCCCGGGGCTGATCGAAGGCGCGGCGGAGGGGGCGGGTCTCGGTATCCGTTTCCTCAAACATTTGGCGCGTACCCGGCTGCTGCTGCATGTGGTGGACATCGCTCCGATGGATGGTGACCCGGCTGATCACGTCGATGCCATCGCCGATGAGCTGGACCGCTTCTCCCCGGCACTGGCCGAGCAGGAGCGCTGGTTGGTGTTTAACAAGATTGATCTGCTGGCCGATGACGAGGCCCGTGAGCGGGCTGATGCCATCGTCGAGGAATTGGGCTGGGAAGGGCCGGTGCACATGATTTCCGCCGCCGCCGGGGTCGGCTGCGAGGAATTGGTGTACGCACTGATGAACGCCTTGGAAGACCGTCGGCGGCTTGAGGAAGAGGACCCGGAGTATGCCGCCGGGCAGCGTGAGCTGCGTTCGCGCCTGGAGCAGGAGGCGCGCGAACGGGTTCAGGAGATCAAGCGGGAAAACCGGCGCCGCCGTGACGACAATGATGACGACGATGACGATGATCACGATGTGGAGATCATCTACGAGCAATAGGGCCGCGACCTCGTAAGCAGGCTCTTAAAGGAAGACGGTGCACCATGGCGCGACGCGCACGTTGGGTAGTGAAAATCGGCAGCGCCCTGCTGACCAATGATGGCAAGGGCCTGGACCGGCAGCTGATGCAGCAGTGGGTGGATCGCCTGGTGCGGCTCATGGACCAGCAGGAGGTCGACCTGGTGGTGGTGTCCTCCGGTGCCGTCGCCGAAGGAATGACCCGGCTGGGCTGGCAGCGCCGGCCCGAGTCCATTCATGAGTTGCAGGCCGCCGCCGCGGTGGGTCAGATGGGGCTGGTGCGGGCTTGGGAGGCCTGTTTTCGCCGCCATGACTGGCATACCGCCCAGGTGCTGCTAACTCATGATGATTTGTCCGATCGCAAGCGTTACCTGAATGCTCGCGCCACTCTGCTGACCCTGCTGGGGCTGTCGGTGGTGCCGGTGGTGAATGAGAACGATACCGTGGTCACCGACGAATTCCGCTTTGGTGACAATGACACCCTGGCGGCGCTGGTGGCCAATCTGGTGGAGGCGGAGCGCCTGGTGATCCTCACTGACCAGGAGGGCCTTTATGACGCCGACCCCAGGCAAAAACCGGATGCCAAACTGATCCGCGAGGCCCGCGCCTCGGACCCTGCCATTGTTGGTATGGCGGGCGGCGGCGGTTCCGGGCTGGGGCGGGGCGGCATGGCCACCAAGGTGCGGGCGGCGCGACTGGCGGCCCGCTCTGGCACCATTACCACCATCGCTTCCGGGCGCAGTCCTGATGTGATTGGGGAACTGGGGGCCGGGCAGGCACCCGGTACCACGCTGATGCCGGATACCTCGCCGTTGAATGCCCGCAAACAGTGGCTGGCCGGGCACTTGCGCATGCGTGGGCGGCTGGTGCTCGACGAGGGCGCCGTGCGCCGCCTGCGGCAGGCGGGGTCGAGTTTACTGCCGGTGGGAGTGGTGGATGTATTCGGGCAGTTTTCCCGTGGTGAGATGGTGGTCTGCGAGAATGAGCAGGGGGAGCGGGTGGCTTGCGGGCTGGTCAACTATGATGCCGCCGACGCGCGCCGGATTTGTCGCAAGAAAAGCTCGGAAATCGCCGGGGTGCTCGGCTATATGAACGAAGAAGAGCTGGTGCACAGGGATAATATGGTGGTGTTCGGATAGGGGGCGTGGCCATGTTGGCCTTATAGGGGCGGGCGCTGCGCTCTGTAACGGCTCGCGGGGTGGCAGTCCTGGATGGCGGACATAAAAAAACCGGCCGAAGCCGGTTTTTTCGTGGAACGCTAGATTCAGGCGGCGGACATGGCCTTGATCTTGGCGTTCAGGCGGCTCTTGTGGCGAGCGGCCTTGTTGGCGTGAAACTTACCCTTGCGGGTGGCCTTGTCCAGCACGGAGGTCGCCGTTTTGTAAGCTTCCTGAGCGGCGCCTTGGTCGCCGGAGGCAATGGCCGCGTTCACCTTTTTCAGGTAGGTGCGCACCATGGAACGCATCGCTGCGTTATGCTGACGACGCTTTTCCGCCTGACGCGCACGCTTGCGTGCTTGCGGTGAGTTAGCCAAGGTCCTGCTCCTATAAAATCGGTAGTCTGTATTCAGTCTGTATTCGGTACTGCCCGTGGCTGCAAGCGGCCATGGGTTTTAAAGACGCGCAACTATGCCTATCCGAAACGCGCTTGTCAATGGGAACTGGCGCCCCGGCGGTGCATTCGCTACGCTTGCCCGGCTTTGAGAGGCCGGGATGTCCTGACCGCTTCCCTGGACATCTTCCCGCGGCGGGAGCTACGAAGAGGCTGTGGGAAGCTGCCTTGGCAGTGAATCGGCGTGTGAGCGTGCCAGCGAATGGGGAGACCATGAATGGAGCAACGGGCGGATCAAGGCGAAACCGGCGCGCCTGAACCGGGCAAACAGGGCGGTTTGCTGGCGTCCACCGTGGTGGTCAGCGCCATGACCATGCTCTCCCGGGTGCTGGGGCTGGTTCGGGACGTGGTGCTGGCCCGTCTGCTGGGTTCCTCCGCTGGCACCGACGCGTTTTTCGTGGCCTTCCGGATTCCCAATTTCCTGCGCCGGCTGTTCGCCGAAGGGGCCTTCAATCAGGCTTTCGTGCCCGTGCTCAGCGAATATAAAGAGCGTGGCAGCGCCGCCGCCACCAAAGCGCTGATCGATCGGGTGGCCGGTACTCTCGGCGGCACCCTGGCGTTGGTGACGTTGATCGGGGTGGTGGGGGCGCCGCTGCTGATCTGGCTGTTCGCCCCGGGTTTCGGCGACGACCCCCACAAGCGGGCGCTGGCGGTGGAGATGCTGCGGCTGACTTTCCCGTACTTGTTCTTTATCGCACTCACCGCCTTTGCCGGGGCCTTGCTGAACACCTGGAGCCGGTTCGCGGTGCCGGCCTTTACTCCGGTATTGTTGAATCTGTGTCTGATCGGCAGTGCCCTGTTCCTAGCGCCTCATTTCGCCGAGGGGCGGATGGCGGTGGCGCTGGCCTGGGGCGTGCTGGCCGCCGGGGTCGTCCAACTGTTATTCCAACTGCCTTTCCTGGCCCGGCTGCACTTGCTGCCGGTGCCGCGCATGGGTTGGCGTGATCCCGGAGTGCGACGCATCCTGGCGCTGATGGCGCCCGCCCTGTTCGGAGTGTCGGTCAGCCAGATCAACCTGCTGCTGGATACGGTGCTGGCGTCATTGCTGCAGACCGGTTCGGTGACCTGGCTGTATTACTCCGACCGGCTGGTGGAACTGCCGCTGGGAGTGCTGGCCATCGCCATTGGCACTGTGATTCTGCCCAGTCTGTCCGCCAAGCATGCTTCCGCCTCCTCCGAGGCCTTTTCACGCACTCTGGATTGGGCGTTGCGCCTGGTGCTGCTGGTGGGTGTCCCGGCGGCCCTGGCCTTGGCGGTGCTGGCCGAGCCGCTGTTGTCCACCCTGTTCCGGCACGGTGAATTCGGTGTTCGGGACGTGGAGATGGCGGCGCGGTCGTTGCGCGCCTACAGTCTGGGATTGGCGGCCTTCATGTTGATCAAAATTCTGGCACCGGGTTATTTCGCCCGGCAGGATACCCGCACCCCGGTCAAGATTGGCATCATCGCCATGATCGCCAACATGGTCTTCAATCTGGCGCTGGTCTGGCACTTGCAGCATGCCGGTCTGGCCCTGGCCACGGCGCTGTCCGCCTGGCTGAATGCCGGCCTGCTGTACTTCGGGCTGCGCCGCTCCGGCGTGTACCGCCCCGGCAAGGGGTGGGGGTGGCACTGGGTGCGGATGCTGGTGGCGGGGCTGGCCATGGCGGCGGTGACCGGGCTGCTGGCGCGGCACGCCGGCGTCTGGCTGGTCGGTGGGGTTGGTGAAAGAGCGGGCTGGCTGGCGCTGGTGGTGGTGGCCGGGTTGGCGGTTTATGGCCTGGTGCTGCTGGTTCTTGGCCTCAGGCCTCGCCACTTGCGCCGATGATTCCTATAATCTGCCCTCTTTTACCTCTGGGGCATGGCCGATGGGCCGCCGGCGGGGGCGGGCAGTGAGGACCGAATGCGACTGATTCGTGGCGTGCACAATTTAAGGCCGGCCCATCGTGGCTGTGTGGCCACTATCGGCAATTTCGATGGTGTGCACCGTGGGCATCAGCGCATCCTGGATAAAGTGGTGGCCGAGGCCCGGGCCCGTGGCGCCCTGGCCACGGTGATGTTGTTCGAGCCGCAGCCGCAGGAGTTTTTCCTCGGTGACCAGGCCCCGGCCCGTCTGATGAACCTGCGGGACAAGCTGATTACCCTGGCCCGTTACGGCGTCGATCAGGTGCTGTGCGTGCGTTTCAATGACGCCTTCCGTAACCTGGAAGCTGAACAATTCGTCCGTGACATCCTGGTCGACGGCCTCGCCGTCGAGTATCTGGTGGTCGGGGATGATTTTCGCTTCGGCCGTGGCCGGCTGGGGGACTTCGCCTATCTGGAACAGGCCGGCGAACGCTTTGGCTTCCAGGTCCGCGACACCGCCACCTGCCAGATGACCGGTGAGCGGGTCTCCAGCACCCGGGTGCGATCGGCGCTGGCGGCCGGCGACTTCGCCCTGGTGGAGCAACTGCTGGGTCGCCCCTACGATATCAGCGGCCGGGTCCGCCACGGCGACAAGATCGGCCGGACGCTGCAACTGCCCACGGTGAATCTGGCGCTCAAGCGGCAGGTTCCGCCAGTGCAGGGCATTTATGCCGTGACGGTGGACGGGGCGGGTCTCGAGGGGCAGACCGGAGCGGCCAACGTGGGGACCCGGCCCACGGTCAACGGCGTGGAAAACCGCCTGGAGGTCCATCTGCTGGATTTCCAGGGGGATCTGTATGGCGCTCACCTGACGGTGCACTTTCACCACTTCGTGCGCCCGGAGGAGAGGTTCGCCAGTCTGGATGAACTGAAAGCCGCGATTCAGCGGGATGTGCAACAAGTCGAAACCTATTTCCAAGGGACATCATGACCGACTACAAGGCGACACTGAATCTTCCCCACACCGACTTCCCCATGAAGGCGGGTCTGGCCCAGCGCGAACCCCGGCGACTGGAGCAGTGGGGTCGAATTAACCTGTATCGCAAGATGCGGGCCGCCGCCGCAGGCCGGCCCAAGTTCGTGTTGCATGATGGTCCTCCCTACGCCAATGGCGTGATTCATATCGGCCACTCCATCAACAAGGTGCTCAAGGACATCATCGTCAAGGCGCGCGGTTTCGAGGGCTTCGACGCGCCCTATGTGCCGGGCTGGGACTGCCACGGGCTGCCCATCGAACACAAGGTGGAGCAGAAGGTGGGCAAGGCCGGCCATAAGGTGGACGCGCGCACCTTCCGTGAGGAATGCCGGGCCTACGCCGCCGAGCAACTGGAACTGCAGAAAGCGGATTTCATCCGTCTTGGTGTGTTCGGGGACTGGGAACATCCCTATCTGACCATGAACTACGGCACCGAGGCGAACATCATTCGCGCGCTCGGCAAGATCGTCGACAAGGGACTGCTTACCAAGGGCTTCAAGCCGGTGCACTGGTGTCTGGACTGCGCTTCCGCGTTGGCGGAAGCGGAAGTGGAATACCAGGACAAAAAGTCTCCGGCCATCGACGTCGCCTTCGCCGTGGTGGACCCGGCGGACTTCACCGCCCGCTCTGGTGTACCGGCGGAGCAACCGGCTCTGGTGATCTGGACCACCACGCCCTGGACGTTGCCCGCCAACCAGGCGGTGGCGGTGCATCCGGAGCTGGAATACGTGTTGCTGGACGGCACCCAGAATGGCAAACACCGTCAGTTGGTGGTGGCCGAGGCTCTGGCCGACGCGGTGATCGAACGCTTTGATTTGCAGGATGTGATCCGCTCCGCGGTGTTCCAGGGACAAGTGCTGGAAAACCTGGTGCTGGCGCATCCGTTCCTGGACCGCCAGGTGCCGGTGGTGCTCGGCGAGCACGTCACCACCGACGCCGGTACCGGCTGTGTGCATACCGCGCCAGGACACGGTGAGGACGACTTCCTGGTGGGCCAGCGTTATGGCCTGGAAGTGGACTCTCCAGTGCAGGACAACGGCGTGTTCCGCGCCGATCTGCCGGTGGTTGGCGGTATGCATGTGAACAAGGCCAACGGTCCGGTGATCGAGGCGCTGGAAGCCGCCGATGCATTAATGGCCTTGCAGACCATTACGCACAGCTACCCGCATTGCTGGCGCCACAAGACGCCGATCATTTTCCGCAGTACCGCGCAATGGTTCATCGCCATGGAAAAAGGCGATC
The DNA here is from genome assembly GCF_009846745.1 of Alcanivorax xiamenensis. NCBI lineage: Bacteria > Pseudomonadati > Pseudomonadota > Gammaproteobacteria > Oceanospirillales > Alcanivoracaceae > Alcanivorax > Alcanivorax xiamenensis. The sequence continues at coordinate 21,928 of NZ_AQPF01000025.1, forward strand.
TGCTGGAGCAGGCCCGTGCCGAGGTGGATCGGGTGCAGTGGATCCCTGACTGGGGCAAGGCCCGCATCGAGGGCATGCTGCGTGACCGCCCGGATTGGTGCATTTCCCGGCAACGGACCTGGGGGGTGCCGATCGCCTTGTTCGTGGATCGCGATACCTCGGAGCCACATCCGGAAACGCCGCGTCTGATCGAAGAGGTAGCGAAGCGGGTGGAACAGCGCGGTATCGAGGCGTGGTTCGAGCTGGACCCGGCGGAGTTGCTCGGTGAGGACGCTGAACGTTATACCAAGGTCACCGACGTCCTGGACGTCTGGTTCGATTCCGGCACCACCCATTTCTCGGTGCTGGAGCAGCGCCCGGAACTGACGGTGCCGGCGGACCTGTACCTGGAAGGCTCGGATCAGCATCGCGGCTGGTTCCAGTCCTCGCTGCTCACTGGTGTCGCCATGCGTGGCAAGGCCCCCTACAAGGGCGTGCTTACCCACGGCTTCACCGTGGACGAGCAGGGTCGGAAAATGTCCAAGTCCCTGGGCAACGTGATCGCGCCCCAGGAGGTCTGGAATGATCTGGGCGCTGACATCCTGCGCTTGTGGATCGCCTCCACCGATTATCGCGGTGAGATGACGGTCTCCAAAACCATCTTCAAGCAAGTGGCGGACAGCTACCGGCGGATTCGCAATACTGCGAGGTTCCTGCTCTCCAACCTGAACGGTTTCGACCCGTCCCGGCATCAAGTGGCGGCGGAGGACATGCTGGCGCTGGACCGCTGGGCCGTGGCCCGCACCGCGCAGCTGCAGGATGAACTGCGTGAACTGTACGAAAGCTACCAATTCCACCTGGTCTATCAGCGTCTGCATCATTTCTGCGCGCTGGAACTGGGCGGTTTTTATCTGGATATCATCAAGGACCGCCAATACACCACCCGGGAAGATTCGGTGGCGCGCCGCTCCTGCCAGAGCGCGCTTTATCTGATCGCCCAGGCGCTGGTGCGTTGGATGGCACCGATCCTCAGCTTCACCGCCGAGGAGATTTTCGAGCACCTGCCCGGCGAGGGGCGTCCCGAATCCGTATTCCTCACCACCTGGTTCGAGGGACTGTTCCCCCTGGCCGGCGACGAGGCCATGGGCATGGCGTTCTGGGAACAGGTCCAGGCGGTCAAACAGGCGGTGAACAAAGCCATTGAGGAGGCGCGCAACCGCAAGGAACTGCGCGCCAACCTGGCCGCCGAAGCCACGCTGTTCGTCACTCCGGAACTGCGGGCATTGCTGGAGCAACTGGGCGAAGAGCTGCGCTTCGTCACCATCACCTCCACCGCCACCCTCAAGCCCCTGTCGGAAGCGCCGGAAGGGCTCGAGGCCAGTGCGGTGGAGGGGCTCAAAGTACAGGTGGTGGCGTCCGCCCACAGTAAATGCGCCCGTTGCTGGCATCACCGTGAGGATGTGGGCAGCCACGCCGAACATCCGGAACTGTGTGGCCGTTGCATCAGCAACGTGGATGGTTCCGGCGAGGAGCGTTGCTATGCATGAGGCCGGCGGCGGGCGCGATACGAATAGCGCGAGCATGACGAAAGCCAGCACCAGGGGACTGCCGGGCCAGCTCGGCTGGCTCTGGCTGAGCGCTCTGGCGATCGTCCTGGACCAGATCACCAAGCACATGGTCGTGGCTCGTTTCGATTTGTTCGAACGGTTGGAAGTGCTGCCGTTCTTTAATCTCACCCTGGCCTACAATACCGGCGCCGCCTTCAGCTTTCTGGCCGAGGCCGGTGGCTGGCAGCGCTGGTTCTTCACGTTGGTGGCGCTGGGCGCGTCCGTGTTGATCCTGGTCTGGCTGGCGCGGCTTCGCGATGAGCGTTTGCAAGGCGCGGGGCTGGCCCTGATTCTGGCCGGAGCCCTGGGTAACCTGTATGACCGGATCGTGCTCGGCCATGTGGTGGATTTTCTCGACTTCCACTGGGCCGGCTGGCACTTCCCGGCGTTCAACCTGGCCGACACCGCCATCACCATCGGTGCCGGTCTGATTATTCTCGACATGATCGTGGGAGGGCGTGGCCGCCATGAGCGATGAGCTACGCATCGGGCCGCAAACCCGCATCACTTTGCATTTCGCCGTGCGCCTGATGGATGGCACGGAGCTGGACAGCACTTTCGCCGGCGAGCCGGCCTCTTTCGTCTGGGGAGATGGCTCCTTGCTGCCTGGTTTCGAACGCGCCATCCTTGGCCTTAAGGCCGGTGATCGACGCAGCGTTTTCATCGATGCCGAATCGGGATTTGGTGAGTACAACGAGCAGAACGTGCAGCATTTCCGCCGTGACACCTTCGCCGCTCCCGATGGCATGGAGGTGGGCACGGTGATGAACTTCGCCGACGCCGCCGGCGCCGAACTGCCCGGCGTGGTCAGCGCCCTGGATGAGCAATGGGTGACGGTGGATTTCAACCATCCCCTGGCCGGTCGCGAACTGACCTTTGAGGTCGAGATCGTCCGTGTCGAGCACGATGCTCCGGAACAAACGGTGAAACTCAATTAATAGTTAATAGTGAATAGTTAACAGCGAAAAAAGGCCGACATTTTCTGTAGGCGCCTGCCGGCAAGCTCCCACAGCGGCTAAAGACCACCCACGCTGTTCACTGTTCACTGTTCACTATAAACTGGCCTCTATGGATATTCGTCTCGCCAATCCCCGTGGTTTCTGTGCTGGCGTCGATCGCGCCATCGCCATCGTCAACCGTGCCCTGGACGTGTTCGGGCCGCCGGTTTACGTGCGCCATGAAGTGGTCCACAACCGTTTCGTGGTGGATGGATTGCGTGATCGGGGCGCGGTCTTCGTCGAGGAACTGCATGAGGTGCCGGACGACGCCATCGTTATTTTCAGTGCCCACGGTGTCTCCCGGGTGGTACAGGAAGAGGCCGAGCAGCGGGCCCTGAAGGTGTTCGACGCCACTTGTCCGCTGGTTACCAAAGTGCATATGGAAGTGATCCGTTATGCCCGCGAGGGGCGGGAAGCGGTGCTGATCGGCCACGCCGGCCATCCCGAGGTGGAAGGCACCATGGGGCAGTACGACACCTCCAAGGGAGGGCGTATGTACCTGGTGGAAAGCGAAGACGACGTGGCCACGCTGGAAGTCACCAACCCGGACTATCTGGCGTTCGTCACCCAGACCACGCTCAGCGTGGACGACACCGCCCGCATCATTGATGCCTTGCGGGCACGTTTCCCCAATATCCTCGGCCCCAAGCGCGAGGATATCTGCTACGCCACCACCAACCGCCAGGACGCGGTGCGTCAGTTAGCGCTGGAATGCGATCTGGTTCTGGTGGTGGGCTCGGTGAACAGCTCCAACTCCAACCGTCTGAAGGAACTGGCGGAACGTTGCGGTACCGAAGCGTATCTTCTGGATGATCCGGCCATGATTGATGCCGCCTGGCTGCAAGGCAAGAAAGCGGTTGGCGTCACCGCCGGCGCCAGCGCTCCGGAAGAGCTGGTGCATCAGGTGGTCAGCCGGTTGCGCGAACTGGGAGGGGAAAGCGCGGAGGAAATCCCCGGCCGCGAGGAGAACATCAGCTTTTCCATGCCCAAGGCGTTGCGCGCCTGACACCCTCTTTTTAAACCTGTCATGGATGCTTTGACGGACACTCAGGACAGGTATGCCTGAAATGAGATTTGCGCTTTTTTTGTGTGAATTTAATCACATATAAAACCCCCGCTCCCTCAAGTGTTCGAGCCGTTCGGTACAGGCGGGCTACCGCTTGTCCGAGCGTGCTTGTCGCCTGTTTTGCAATCGCTAGAGTGTCGACACCGAGTTCACTTATTTGGGGGAAGACGTGGCCGGCACTCGTGGGGACAACGGCGGTTTCACCATTATCGAACTGATGTTGGGGATCATGGTCGCGGGCATTCTGCTGGCCATCGCCGTGCCGTCATTTCAGAACGTCATCGCCAGCAATGCGCTGCGCTCCACTACTTCGGATCTGATCACCGCGCTCAATACCGCCCGTTCCCAGGCGGTGAGTGCCCGTCGTGACGTGAAGCTCAAACCGTTGGGATCGCCGGCGGACTGGAGCAACGGCTGGGAGCTGGATTATGGCGTTGGCGCGGTTGAGCAGAACCAGACCTTTTCCGCCGGAGAAGGCGTCAGTGTCACGGAAAACAGCGGTGTGACAGAACTGGTGTTCGACCGCTCCGGCCGGGTGGACAACGACGCGACCTTCGAGGTGTGCGATGACCGTACCGGCGAGACCGGCCGGGAGATCTCCCTGGGGCGCTTCGGCGATCTTCAAAACAAACCGCTGACCTGCAGCTAGGGGGGCGCCATGCACATTTCCCGAGAACGGCAAAGCGGCGTCGGCATGGTGGAGATCCTGGTGGCGTTGTTGGTACTGGCCATCGGCGTGCTTGGCTATGCCGGACTGCAGCTCAATGCCTTGAAGAGCACCGAGGACGCCAATATTCGTTCCCAGGCCACGGCGTTGGCACGGGACGCATTGGAACGCATCGTTGCCAATCCGCAAGCCCGCTCCACCTATCTTCAGCAAAACAGCTGGGATACGGGGGCCGGTGCCCTGGGCGAGGCGCCGCCTTCCAATCCGAACTGCATGGCAAGCTCGTGTGACAGTGATCAGATGTCGGCCTGGGACCGCAATACCCTGCGCTGGCAGGCGGGAAACTTGTTGCCCGCCGGCAAGATCCGGGTACAGCCCTGCGATAGTGGCACCACCCTGACCAGTTGCGTGGTGGTGGCCTGGGGAGACCAGGCTCTCGGCGGCTGTGTCGACGGCGGCAACATTAATACCGATGACAGCGCCAAGTGCGTGGTGATGGAGGTGACACGATGAGGCTGTTTGGCACACATCAACAACAGACCGGTTTCAGCCTGGTGGAACTCATGGTGGCCATGGTGCTGGGACTGATCATTACCGGCGCCGCGATTTCTCTGTTTTCCACCAACCAACGGACGTTCTCACTGCAACAGAACATGGCCCGGATACAGGAGCAGGGTGATCTGGCCATGCGTTTTATCAACCAGGATGTGCGCCTGGCGGGCAATATGAGCGACGCTGTCAGTGCCACTTTCATGCCAGGCATCATTCTGGATGCCAGCAGCGCGGTAACCGGTGGGTCCGCCATTCCGCCGGGGAGCGACGGCGGTGCCGACAGCGATCGCCTCACCCTTGCCTACCATGGCGAGTTGGATTGCCAGGGCAATGGAGCGGGCGTTATGACGGAAATCGTCAACACCTACTGGGTGGGGGGCGATAACGATGACGAGCTTTATTGCCGTGGGAACCAGAGTGGTGCTTCAAACGGAGTCGTCCTGTTGCGGGGGATAAAGAGCTTCCAGGTGCTCTATGGCGTGGATCAGACCACCGACGGCATTGCCTTCGCCTCTCAGTACCTGAGCGCCGACGAAGTGCTGGCCAGCGCCGATGTGGATCAAAGCCGGATCGTGGCGGTGAAGATCGGCCTGCTGATGGAAGCCGATCTGCCGGTGCTTGGCGGCGGCGAGCAGGATCAGACCTTTTACATACTGGATCGGGAGGTCGACGTCAGCGCGGGTAGAACGCTACGCCGTCAGTTCTTTTCCACCGTCGCTATCCGGAATTATCCCTGGGATGTGATCTGATGATGCCGATAACACACTATCAATCGCAGCGTGGGGCCGCTCTTCTGGTCGCCCTGATGATTCTCGTGATCGTCTCGATCCTGGGTATCACCGCCATGAAAACCAGCATGTTCAGCAGCAAGATCGCCACTGGCACTCAGGTGGATGCGATGGCTTTTGAAGGAGCCGAGTCGGCAGTGAATGAAGCTTTCAGCGCCCTGTATGGCATGAGCAGTGCGCAACTGCAGCCGTTCCTGGCCGGGACGGTGGGACAACGCTGCCTGGTGGGTGGCGCCACGACGGCGGCGACCAGGGCCTGCACCAGCACGGACAGTATGGATTCAAGAGGGCTGGTACGAGCGGGGTCACGGATTCGCCAGGAGGGGATGAGGGCGGTATCCGGAGGGCAACTGAGCATGTCCGGCAACAACACTCTGGTGGTTGACTTCACCTTCGAGATTCTCGGTGAGGCGGAGATTGATGACTTTTCAATGGGCAACCATCACATGTTGGAAGCCTTGAAACGCGGGATGGTGTCATCGTCCGACTTTAACGTGGACACGGAAAACTAAGCACGAATAAGCACGAGCGGGGGGGAGTCATGCTCGAGAATATTTTCAAGTCAGGCCTGTTACTGGTTGCCTTGTCGTTGGCGCCGACGCCGCTTTACGCGGACGATACGGAAATCTATTTCTCCCGCGCCGGTGTCGGCAATGACGAGAACGAACAGATCGCCAATGTACTGTTCCTGATCGATACCTCGGGGAGTATGGAGCAGGGTAGTCCGACCAAGATGTCGCAGTTGAAAACCGCCTTCACCGAGGTTATCGACGGCCTGGGCGAAGGGGTCCGCGTGGGCGTTGGCAAGTTCAATGGCGGGTACGACAGCAATGGTTACGGCGGCTATGTCTTCTATCCGGTCAGTGACATGGACAGCACCGCTCGCGGCGAGGTCAAGTCTTTGGTGAACGGCCTTTCGGGCACCTCGAATACGCCCACCATGGAGGCGTATTCAGAGATGGCTCGCTACATGATGGGGATGAGTCCGACCACTTACGCCGTGTATGGGGAAGCCTCCCAGGACAAACCCCAGGTGGCGGTGAACATGCACTATCAATGTGTGCGCTATCGATCCAACGGTAGTTGTCGCCAATGGGACTGGGTCAGCGATGATAGTTATCAATCGCCGATGAACATCAATAATCAGTGTGAAAGCAACCACATCATCGTCATGACCGATGGGGACCCGACTCGGGACAGCGACTACGATTCGGTGAGAAATATCGCCGGAGGGTATTGCAACGGTTCATACAGTTGTCAGGAACAACTGGCCGGGTGGTTGGCGAGCGAGAACAATGGTCAGGAGCGTGCGGTAAAGACCTGGCAGGTGGCCTTTGGTGTCAGCGCGACTTCATCCCAGGTAAGGAACATGACTTCGGTGGCGGTTGCCGGTGGCACGGAGAGGGTTCGTCTTGCCAACGATGCCGAAGAACTGGCCGCCGAGTTCAATGACATCCTCAATCTGATAGCGGAAGACTCCCAAACCATTACTTCGCCGGGTGTGGCGGTAAACCAGAACAATCGGCTGGAGCATCTGAATCAGCTTTATTATGCCGTTTTCAAGCCCTCTAAAAGTTCGGTCTGGCCCGGCAATTTGAAACGTTATCGCAAGGACGGCAGTGAAGTCGTGGATAAGAATGGTGCCTCCGCGGTGGATGCCAGCACCGGCTATTTTCGCGATTCGGCCTGGAGTTATTGGACGCCCACGGAAGCTGATGGCCCGGATGTCACCAAAGGTGGTGCTCGTGGCAGAAACGATCAATATCAGGACCGCAAGATCTATGTGGGCAATAACAGTGATAACGGCGGCGGCGACTGGCTCACCGAAAATCGGGTGGAAACGATTCTTCAACCCGCGCAAATGGGAATTCCGGACAACAATCCGGTGCCGGAGTTTGATACCAAGCTGAAAGTCTACAATGCCTTGAACACACTCTGGGCGGATCCCATGCATAGTGTGCCGCTGCTGGTGAACTATGAACTGGGGGCTAACGCCAATGACGTGGACGGCCAGGAGAACTATCTCTTCGTATCCACCAATGGCGGCATGTTGCACGCCATCGATACCGATGACGGCCGTGAGAAATTCACGTTCATGCCGGACCGCATGCTTAGGAAAGCATATGATTTTGTCCGCTCCCCCGATTTGCGGGAGGACAATACCCGCGATCCCTACGGTATGGACGGTTCGTGGGTGGCCTATCGCACCGCCAAGGAGAACGGCGACGCCGACAAGGTGTGGATTTTCGGAGGCATGCGCCGGGGCGGGAACGCCTATTACGGTCTGGATGTGTCGTCCATAAGCAGCCCGGAGCTGATGTGGCGGATCCAGGGCAAGGATGAGAGCGGCGCCAATGCCAGTAGCGGATTCGAGCGACTGGGGCAGACCTGGTCCACGCCGACCATCACCCGGGTACGTATCGACGGTGAAGTGAAAACGGTACTGGTGTTTGGCGGTGGTTACGACGCCGAACATCATGATACCGCTGGCCAAAGAGCGGCGAAGGACAGTGTCGGCAATGGCATCTACATGGTCGACGCGGAAACCGGTGAATTGATTTGGTCCGCCGGTGCCGACGCCAATGCCGGCGTCGCCCATACAACGGTGGAAAGCATGAAATGGTCGGTGCCGGGAGGCATCGCCGTGGTGGACCTGAAGAATGGCCGATTGGATGGTCTGGCGGACCACCTCTACTTCGCCGACCTTGGTGGGCAGGTGTTCCGCGTCAATCTTGACAATAACAACGACGGTGCCGGTTCGCTGGTGAAGGGCGTGGTTCGGTTGGCCAATTTCGGTGACAGCGAGCACCGCCGCTTTTATGAAGCGCCCGCCATCGGTTATGTGCGCGATGGCTTGCGGGAGACGCTGTATGTGGCCGTCGGCTCAGGCTACCGGGCCCACCCTCTGGACGAGGACACGGAGGAAGGCTTCTTCATGTTCGCCGACGGCACCTTTAAAAATACCAATCAACCCGACGTGATTACCATGAGCGAGCTGCGCAATGCCCGTAGCAGTGACCCGTCCGCGTCCTCGAAGGGGTGGTACGTGACCTTCTTGCGTTCCGGTGAAAAGGTATTGTCTTCCCCGAGCATCTATCAGAATTCGGTGATGTTCACCACTTACGTGCCCACCAATGCGGACCAGGACGATGATCCCTGTGTGGTGCGTTACGGTGAGGCTTATGCCTATCGAGCGGACATGATCACCGGGGAGCTGGCGTCCTTCACCAACGATGGCGAGGCTTCCTGGGACGGCACCAAGCTGATTACCTCCGCGATCCCGCCGGGCGTGGTGCCGGTGATCACCGACGGTGGCACGCCCGGTGATGGTGATGGCGGCGGTGATGACGATGAGGGCGGCAGTGGCGTGTCCTTTAACGTGGGACTGGAGTTTATCGGCGATGACGGCATGAACTACAACCTGTTCCGCAAACGCCGCTGGTATCCCATGGAAAAGAACGACGCCAACGCCTATTTCCCACCTGAGCAAGGGGGGACGGCACCATGAACCGGATGACCCGGAATCCCATGGCCGGCTTCACGCTGATCGAACTGATGATCGTGGTGGTGGTGGTGGCGATCCTCGCCGCCATCGCCTACCCGAGCTACACCGAGCAAGTAAAAAGTACCCGTCGGGCCGAATACCAGGGCAAGCTGATGGACCTGGCGGCATCGCTGGAAACCTACCGGGCCCGCCATTTTTCCTATGAGGGCGCGACAGCCGGCGGCCTGGCCGGAGACGCCTATTACAACGTCCAGGTGGCCACCAGCAATGATCATCAGAGCTATCTGATCACCGCCACGCCCCACTCCGGCGCGGGCATGGCGGGGGATGGCAATCTCAAACTCAACAGCGAAGGGCAGACTTGCTGGGTGAAAGGCGGCGATTGCACGCCCAGCGCCACGTCCAGTTGGGAGCGGTGAGGAGACGGCGACGGGATCGTGCTCTCTAGAGGCAATCGCCGCCGCTGATCGGCTCGATGCGGGCGGTGCCCATCACCGACATGATGACGCGGCGTCCCTGTCCCTGGTTGCAGATCAGGAAACTGCCGTTCTGGTAATACAAATTGCCACGTCGTTCATAGCGTAGCGCGCTGCCGCGAAAGCGGCGCCAGGTAAGGGTGGTGCCCTCGGGCAGATCAAGGCGGTGGAACACGTCATCATTGGTGATAGCGGCAACGCCATCCCGGGCCTGAGCCAAAAGCAATGAGGACGTTACCTGGAAGCGGTCGCAATGGCTGTTGCCGTCGCATAAATAGATCGGTCCCCGCGTCAGTGCCTCGGCCCGGGCATACTGAATCAGGCCCAGAACCTGGTTGCTGGCTGATATCACCCTGTGCCGGGGCAGCGCCTCTTTTTGCCAGTGAAAGCCGGCGCCCAACAGCAGCGCCAGCAGGGTCATGGTGACCAGTAGTTCCACCAGTGTGAATCCGCGCACGTCCTTGTCCCTCCCATGGCCGTCCTGGCCTTTGATGTGTGGCAACCAGAGGCCAGTTTACCGTCCCGGCAAGGTGGCCTTTGTGCTACTGTTGCTCTTCTTTCTGTAGTCCATATTCCCTGATTGCTATGGCTGATTTGCTCGTCGTCGGCGGCGGTATCGTCGGATTGTTAAGCGCTTTGGAACTCACCGACCGGGGTTGCCGGGTTGCCGTCATCGACGCGCCGACCCGCTTTCCGCCGGCGTCCTGGGCCGGCGGTGGCATCCTGTCGCCGCTGTACGCCTGGCGCTATCCCGATGCCATGAACTTGCTGACGGTGGATGCGCCGGAGCGCTATCGCGGCCTGATTACACGGCTGCGTGGGCGGGCCGGACTCGTGGACGAGGACCTCAACGACAGCGGACTTTGGGTGGCGGTGGAAACCGAGAAGGAACGTGCCGACGCCATGGCCTGGGCACGCCGTTGGCGGCTGTCCTGCGTGGCGGAACGCCTGTCCCAGCGAATGCCGGAAGCCACCGACCGGGAAGGGGTGTGGTTTCCAACTCTGGGCAATTTACGTAATCCCCGTATTCTCAAGGCACTGCGGGCTCATCTCTCGGCCCAGGGTGTGCGATTCGAAGCAACACCGGCGGTATCACTATCTCCGCGCGCCGTGGGTGGGGCGTCGGTGGCGCTGGCCGACGGACGGCAATGGCAGGCGGCTCGTGTGCTGGTCAGTGCCGGTATGTGGGGCTCGCGGTTGCTCAGTCCGCTCGGGCTCAATTTGCCGTTGTTTCCTTCCAAGGGAGAAATGCTGCTCTATCAGTTGGTGCCGGGGCGGGTGCCGACCGTGTTGCTGACCGAGCAGGGCTATCTGATTCCCCGTGCCGACGGTGCCGTGCTGGCGGGCTCAACGTTGAAGGACGGTGATGACAGCCATTATCCCACGGTGCCGGGGCGCTGGGCATTGGAGAGGATGGCGGCGGCGCTGTTACCGGCTCTGGCCGAGGAAAGGCCGGTAAGCCATTGGGCCGGCGTGCGTCCCGGCTGTGGCCGGGACTGGCCGTATCTGGGCGAGGTGCCCGGCGTGCCCGGGGTCTACGCCGCGCTGGGGCACTACCGTAATGGTCTGGTGTCGGCACCGGCCAGCGCCGCGTTGCTGGCGGCGCTGATGAGTGGCGAGCGCCCGCATCTGGACCCGGCACTTTACGCGCTGCCTTCTTCCTCTTCCTGATCCAGGGCCAGTTTTTTCAAGCGGTACCGCAGTGAGCGAAACGTCATGCCCAGCTTTTTCGCGGCGGCGGTGCGGTTCCAGTGGGTGGCGTCCAGAGCCTTGAGAATTTCCTGCCGCTCGATGTCCTGCAGATAGTCCTCCAGCGGCAACGCCGGATCTCGGCTGCCGCCCAGGCTGGGGGTATCCGCGCCGGTCTGGCTTGGTAAACGCAGATGGGAGGGTTCAATGATGTTGCCATCACACAGGGTCATGGCCCGCTCCAGGACGTTCTCGAGCTCCCGCACGTTGCCGGGAAACGGATACCCGCGCAGCGCCGCCAAAGTACCGTCACTGAGCGTGGGCGGCGTGGTGTCCCAGGCGATGCCGAGTCGCGAGAGGATGTGGTCAACCAGCGCCGGAACGTCGTCCAGACGTTCGCGCAGCGGCGGTACGTGCGCCTCGATGACATTCAACCGGTAGTAAAGATCCTGGCGGAAGCGGCCGGCCTGCATTTCCTCGCTGAGATCCTTGTGGGTAGCGCACAGAATGCGCAGATTGACGCTGAACTCCCGTGACTCGCCCACCGGGCGCACGGTCTTTTCCTGAATCGCGCGCAGCAGCTTCACCTGCATGTGCAGCGGCAAATCCGCCACCTCATCGAGAAACAGAGTGCCCCCGTCCGCCTCCCGGAACAGGCCTTTGCGGTCTTCCACGGCACCGGTGAAGCTGCCTTTGCGGTGGCCAAAGAATTCACTTTCCATCAATTCGGAGGGGATGGCACCGCAGTTCACCGCGACGAAGGGGTGATCGCCGCGCGGTCCCAGCGTATGAATCAGCCGCGCCACTTTTTCCTTGCCGCTGCCGGACTCGCCGCTGATGTAGATCGGCGCCTGGCTGCGGGCGAGCTTGCGGATTTGCCGCCGTAAATGCTGCATGGCCGGCGACTGGCCAATCAACCCGTCGTCCTCGCCACTTTCGGCGGCGCCATGGCGGCTGATGCCAAGGCCGTCCTGGATCAACTGCCGCAGCCGGTCCAGCGTTACCGGCTTGGCGATGAAATCATAGGCCCCCAGTTTCATCGCTTCGGTGGCGGTTTCCATATTGCCGAACGCGGTGAGTACCGCGATGGGCAGGTCCGGCGCCTTCTCCGCCGCGTAGCGGATCAACTGTAAACCGGTACCGTCGCCGAGGTTCATATCGGTCAGGCACAGATGAAAGGTGTCGCGATCCAGCAGACGCTGGGCGGCGGCCAGGGAGTCCGCGGCCGTTGCTTCCAGTTTCATCCGCCCCAGGGTGATGACCAGAAGTTCCCGTAAGTCCGACTCGTCGTCCACAACCAAAACACGCGGAGTTATGTCATTCATCGTTATTGGAACTGTCTATCCGGATGTGCGCAGGTAATCATGAAACAAGCGCCCCGATCAGCCGGTTCATGGCTGAGACTGGCTTGATTGGCCTGGCACAGTTGTTGGCACACGAACAGACCGAGACCGTTTCCCTTGGCGTGCGTGGTGAAGAAGGGCTCGAACAAATGCCGTGCCTGTTCCTCGCCGATGCCCGGGCCATCATCGCTGACCGCGATCCAGGGCAATCGGGTTTTTGAATGCACTCCGTGGGTTACGCGTACCCGGACCTGTTCCCCCCCATGTCGAAAAGCATTACCGATCAGATTGTCGAGAATCTGAATCAGCTGGCCGCGATCGAAACGCAGCTCGGTATCGGTGGCAAAGTCCATTTGCAGACGCGCCTTGCGGTCTTCATGGCAATGCGCGGCGACCTCCACGAGAACCTCCTTGAAGGCCAGTCTTTGCGCCTGGCCTTTGGGTCGCCGTGACAAGTCCAACACATCGGAGATGATGCCGTCCACTCGTTGTACGTGGGTTCGCACCATATCGAGCAGACGGCGGTCACTGTCGTCGCCGGCATCCTCGCGCAGCAGTTCCGTGGCATGATTGATCGCGCTCAATGGATTGCGGATTTCGTGGGCCAGGGTGGCGGAGAGCCGGCCAAGGGAGGCCAGATTCAACTGCTGCGCCTCCTGAGCGATACGCGCGGTGTCCTCTAGAAACACCAGGGTCAACTGCTCGTGGCTGGTATCCAGGGGCGCGAAGCGCGCGGACAGCTCCGGCGACTGCTTCGAGGCGCGCAAGGGGGGCGGCAGGATGTGGGGCGCCTGGCGCCAGGCCTGGTATCGTTCCCGTAGTGGCTCCGGTAATGACTGGCCGCTCATGGCGGTGGCGAACGCATTATCCGCCGAAGGGTTGGACTGCAGAATACGCCCGTGACGGTCGAACACCAGGATTCCGGTACGCATGCGCCGGACGATTTGTTCGTTCAGGGCTTCCAGCCGGTCCAGGGCTACCTGCTGGTCGGCGGCGATGCTCTCGCTGCGCTCCAGCCGCGAGGCAATCTGCTGGATGATCACCGAGACCATGAAAAAAGCGATGCCAAGCAGACCGGACTCGGTCAGCGAGAATGGATCCCGCTCGCCGGATTGGGTAGCGAAGTAGAATTGCTCGTACATCACCGTCAGTGTCGCCAGGGCGGCGACCAGAAACCCCATGCGACCGCGCAGCAGAATATTGCCCGCCGCCACGGTGATCAGCAGCAGTACCGCCAGCCCTCCCTCGAGACCACCATTGGCGTGTACCACCAGGCCCAGGGCGATAACGTCGACAATCAGGGCGAACGACTGAGCCCAACCGGGGGGCGGCAGACGCTCGCTGTATTCGAGCACCGTGGACACCAGAATCAGGGCCAGATAGGCCATCACGGTGAATTCGAACAGTAACGGCAAGTGTTGGCCCAGGTAGGGCTGCTGGTGGGTGTAGTGAAGAATCAACAAGACCGAGGCGATGGCGATGCGGTAGACATTGTAAATGCGCACCGGGGTCCAGCGCTGGCCGGGTGGTGGCCAGGGAAGGCCGGCCTGATCGCGGGGCGTGGTCATGATGGGCGTCTTGGCCGGGTCAATCGTCGCTTTCCTGGTGTTCCAGGTATTCACGGCGGTGTTCGCGGGAGCAGAAGTCCAGCGACTGATGACGGAAGGCCTCGGCTTCCGGTACATGCACCCCGCACAGGTGGCATTTGACCATGCGCTCGCTGTCGATGGTGCGGGAGGAGCGGCGTGGATCGCGTCCCCGGGCGGCCTGGTTGGCGGAGACGCCTTTCACCACCCGCCAGACCACGTAAATCAGCGCGGCCAGTATCACCAGCTTGATCAGCCCCATTTCTTTCTCCCCGTAAATCACTCACCCACTTGTCGTCCGGGTGAACCTTTGCTTGACTCCGGCCCTGATTCCCAGGCTTACGAAGGTGCGCTGAAACCTGTTATACGCTCAGGTGCCGCCGACCGCATCACCAGGTGCCGAAAACCGCTAACCTGGATGCCGGAGAGGGCCGGATGCAGTAAGGAAAATGTGTCCTGGCGCGATGCCAAGGAAACTTTCCGCGGGCCTTTGGCAGGCTCTTATGTAACCCGGCCGGCTACAGAGTACAATCAGCGCAGCCGAGAGGAAAGAGATCGGCCCGAGGCGGCGGGCAGAGTGGTCGCCGGGGCCTGGACATGATGAAGGCATGGTTCCTATGCGAATAGTGATGGCCCAGCGTAATCCGCTGGTGGGCGATATCGAAGGCAATGCGCGGGCGGTGATCGATGCCGCCCGTGAGGCCCGTACCCTGTTGGGGGCGGAACTGGTGGTCTTTCCGGAACTGATGCTGACCGGTTACCCGCCGGAGGATCTGTTACTGAGGCCCAGCCTCAACCGGCGTATCGATGATGCTCTGGCCACTATCGGTGCCGCCGTGGAGGTGCCGGTGATCGTTGGCTATCCGGCGGTACGCAACGGAGTGCGTCGCAACGCCGCCGGGGTGCTTTATCCCGGCGACGAGGGCCCGCGCCACGAGTACTTCAAGCAATGCTTGCCCAATTACCGCGTGTTTGACGAGAAACGCTATTTTCAACCCGGTAACAGCGCGGTGGTGTTCGAGTTCCAGGGCCTGCAACTGGGCATCACCATTTGCGAGGATATCTGGTATGCCGGTCCGGCCGCCGCGGCGGCGGAAGCTGGCGCCGACGCCATTATCAATCTGAACGCCTCACCATTCCGTGCCGGCAAGCCGGAGGAGCGTTTCGAACAGGTGGCCGCCCGTGCCCGGGAAACCGGTCTGCCGGTGCTCTATTGCAACATGGTGGGCGGCCAGGATGAGCTGGTGTTTGACGGCGCTTCCTTCGCTGTGGACGGTGCCGGCCATCTGTGCCTACAGGGCGCCAGCTTCGAGGAAGGACTGGTGCCGGTGGATCTGAGCGGCGAAGGGGCAGTGCTGGCCGTCAGAGGCGAAGTATTGCCGGTGCCGGCGGGCGAGGAGAGCATGTATCGGGCGCTGGTATTGGCGGTGCGGGATTACGTCAACAAAAACGGCTTCAAAGGTGCCTTGCTGGGACTGTCCGGCGGCATCGATTCCGCTTTGACATTGGCGGTAGCGGTGGACGCCCTGGGTCCGGAACGGGTGGAGGCGGTGATGATGCCGTTCCGTTATACCTCCGCCATGAGCATCGAGGACGCCGAGAAGCAGGCCCGGGCGTTGCGGGTGAAATACCGGGTATTGCCGATTGAGCCGGCCTTCAACGGCTTCATGGAGATCCTGGCGGAACCGTTCGCGGGGCTCGACACCGACACCACCGAGGAGAATCTCCAGGCCCGCTGCCGGGGCGTTCTGCTGATGGCGCTCTCCAACAAAGGCGGCTCCGTGGTGCTTACCACCGGCAACAAGAGCGAGATGGCGGTGGGTTATGCCACTCTCTATGGCGATATGGCCGGCGGTTTCTCTGTGCTCAAGGATGTGTTCAAGACCTGGGTGTTCCGTGTTGCCCGCTGGCGCAATCAGAAAGCCGGCACCGAGATCATTCCACAACGGGTGATCGACCGGCCACCGTCCGCGGAATTGGCGCCGGATCAGGTGGATTCGGATTCGCTACCCGACTACGACGAGTTGGACGCTATTCTGGAGCACTATGTGGAACAGGACATGAGTGCCGAAGCGGTGATCCGCGCCGGCTTCGATCGGGACGTGGTGTACCGGGTGGTGCGCCTGACCGATCGCAATGAGTACAAGCGCCGTCAGTCGGCGGTGGGGCCGAGAGTCAGCCGCAGGGCTTTTGGCAAGGACCGGCGCTATCCGATTACCAATGGCTGGCGCCCGGGGGACTGAGAAGGGTATCAAAGCCGCCGCGGGGTTCTCCTGCAGCGGCCTCGTCGTCCGCTTACAGCAAATCGAAGGTCAGCAGGCTGAGGATGCCGTTGGCCTTGTCCGGCCACCAGGACAGGGTAACCCTGTCGTCGTTCATATAGTCGGAATCCGGCCAGTTCTGCGCCAGTACCCGGCGGCTCTTGTCGGCCAGTTCCGGCTGATTGATACGCTCGTAGCCCTTGGCCATGATCGCCAGTGCTTCCGGTACCGAAGGCGTGCCCTGATAGTGACGCACTACGTACTGGGCCCGGTTGATGGCCGCGATATAGGCGCCGCGCCGGGCATAGTAGCGGGCGGCATGCAGTTCCTGGGCGGCGAACTGATTGCGGATGAACACCATGCGTGAGCGCGCGTCCGGGGCATAGTCGCTGTCCGGGAAGCGGTTCACCAGCCGTTCGAAATCCTCGAAGGCGTTGCGGGCGGCACTCAGGTCGCGGGCGGACTTGTCGGTGCTCATGATGTTGTCGAACAGGCCGCGCTCCAGGTAATAGTTGGACAGCCCGTGCATGTAGAGGGCGTAGTCCAGGCTGGGGTGGGCCGGGTAGGAGCGGATGAAGCGCTGGGCGGCGACCACCGCGGCAGGGTAATCCTGGGACATGAACTGGGCATAGATCAGGTCCAGTTGTGCCTGCTCGGCGTAGGGGCCGTAGGGGAAACGGGCTTCCAGTTCCTTCAGGCTATCGATGGCGGTCAGGTAATTTTTCGCTTCCAGCGACTCCCGCGCCTGCTTATATTGCTCGGCCTCGGTGCGTTCCGGGCTCTCGACGGGCTTGCTGGAACAGGCGCTCACCATCACGGCGATAATCAGGGGCCAAAACAGACGTGGCATTTTTTCCTCGGTTCGACGCGCTACAATGGAGCGCTATTTAATCACAGGTTGCGATATGGGACATCTCGGCGGGGAGAAAATTCAACGTACCGAGCAGGTGAGCGTGGATCACGCCGGCGCCCGCTTGGACCAGGTGGCGGCGGAGCTGTTCGAGGGATTCTCCCGTTCACGACTGCAAACCTGGATCAAACAGGGGGCTCTGACCGTCAATGGTCGCAAGGCGCGCCCCAAGGACAAGCTGGTGGGCGGCGAGAGCCTGACCCTGGAGGCGGAGCTGGCGCCGGAGCTGGAGGACCAGCCCGAGGCGATCAGCTTGCCGGTGGTGTATGAGGATGAGGACCTGATCGTTATCAACAAGCCGGCGGGGCTGGTGGTGCATCCGGCGGCGGGGCATGCGGATGGGACCTTGCTCAACGGACTGCTTCATTTGGATGAGCGTCTCTCAAGTCTTCCCCGTGCCGGCATCGTCCATCGCCTGGACCGGGATACCACCGGCTTGATGGTGGTGGCCCGGTCCCTGGAAGCGCACAGCGGGTTGGTGGCGCAGTTGCAGGACAAGAGCCTGCATCGTGAGTACGAAGCCATCGCCGTTGGGGTAATGACTGGCGGCGGCACCGTGGATGCGCCCATAGGACGCCATCCGGTGGATCGCAAGCGTCAGGCCGTGGTGGCGCAAGGCGGCAAGCCGGCGGTGACCCATTTCCGCGTGATGGACCGCTACCGGGCCCATACCCGGATCCAGGTCCGGTTGGAAACCGGACGCACTCATCAGATTCGCGTTCACATGGCCCACCGTCACTATCCTCTGGTGGGAGATCCGTTGTACGGTGGTCGCCTGAAGTTCCCCGCTGGTGCCACCGAGGCGTTACGCGAGGCGCTGCGCCGGTTCCCCCGGCAGGCTCTGCACGCCCGTCGCCTCGGTTTGGTGCACCCGGTTAGCGGTAAGTATCTGGAATTCGAAACGCCGTTGCCGGAAGACCTGCAGACTCTGATTCGGGTCCTCGAGGAGGACCGGGAGGCGCAATGACGCTGCCGGACGTCAATCAGTGGCTCTGGCCGGAATGGCACCCGCATCCCCGGGTGCGGTCGGTGGTCACCACTCGCCTGGGGAGTCACTCACCTCCCCCATGGGCCGGGTTCAATCTTGGCGCCAATTGCGGTGACGAGCCCTCCCGGGTGGAAGCCGCCCGCCGTCATGTGCACCGGTTGCTGCAAGTGGATCACCCACCGGCCTGGCTGCAGCAGGTTCATGGGGAGCGGGTAATTCGCGCCGGTGATGCGGACAACCGCGCGGATGGGGTCTGGACCGACGAAAGCGGTTGGCCCTGCGTGGTGCTCACCGCTGACTGCCTGCCGGTTTTATTGGCACGGGGGGATGGCAGCGCGGTGGCCGCGGTGCACGCCGGCTGGCGTGGGCTGCATGCGGGCATCGTGCAACGGGCGGTATCGATCCTGGCGCCGGAAGGGGAGGCGCTGTCCGCGTGGTTGGGGCCGGCGATTTCCGGACGTGTCTATCAGGTTGGGGAAGAAGTACGCCGTGCCTTCATGGAATCCTCGCAGCTGTTTGAACCCGCTTTCACCCGTGACGCGACTCCCGGCCATTGGCGTTTTTCGCTTACCCATGCCGCCACCCTGGTATTGCATCAGGCCGGTGTGGAAGACGTATCCGGAGGGGAGCATTGCACCGCCGATGACCTCACCCACTTCTATTCCTACCGCAAGGAAGGCCAGACCGGTCGCTTTGCTTCTCTGATTTGGCTTGAGCCCTGATCGGGGCCGGGCCCGCCATCTCCGTTTTCTTAATCTGGATCAATATCGGGCGTTTTTTCCGGCTGGGGTTGCTTGAATTCCATGGCTCCGCCCGCATTTATAGGTCAGATTTTGAACAGTCGGTAAAGTCCGGTGCCATTGAAACCTTGTGGTTGAGGGCCGGAATTTACGCGCAACCAGGAGAAGTCATTCATGCGAATGGACAAATTGACCGCTCGTCTTCAGGAAGCTCTGGGCGAAGCCCAGTCACTGGCGGTGGGGCAAAGCCACAACGCCATCGAACCGGTGCACCTGCTGCTGGCTTTATTGCAGCAGCGTGGCGGTGTCGCCGCGCCGTTGCTGGAAAAAACCGGTGCCAACCCGGCGGATGTGATCACCGCTCTGAAGATGGCCATGGACAAGCTGCCCACCGTTGGACAGTTCACCGGAGACGTTCAGCTGTCCCAGAATCTGGGGCGCTTGTTGAATCTGGCGGACCGGGAAGCGCAACAGCGCGGGGATCAATACATCTCCACCGAGGCGGTGTTGCTGGCGGCCTGTGATGATAACGGCGAGGTCGGCAAGTTGATCAAGAACGCCGGTATTCGCAAGGCGGTGCTGGCGGAGAAAATCCAGGAGGTCCGCGGTGGTGAATCGGTGGATGACCCCAACGCCGAGGACCGTATGGAGTCCCTTAAGAAGTACACCACGGACCTCACCGAACGCGCTGAAAGCGGCAAACTGGACCCGGTGATCGGCCGGGATGATGAAATCCGCCGTACCATTCAGGTGCTACAGCGCCGGACCAAGAACAATCCGGTGCTGATCGGTGAACCGGGTGTCGGTAAAACCGCCATCGTCGAGGGGCTGGCGCAACGCATCGTCAACGGCGAAGTGCCGGAAGGGCTCAAGGAAAAGCGGGTTCTGTCCCTGGATATGGCGGCTCTGATCGCCGGCGCCAAATACCGTGGTGAGTTCGAGGAGCGCTTGAAGGCGGTGCTCAACGAACTGTCCAAGCAGGAAGGGCGGGTGATCCTGTTCATCGATGAGCTGCACACCATGGTCGGCGCCGGCAAGGCCGATGGCGCCATGGACGCGGGCAACATGCTCAAGCCGGCGCTGGCGCGCGGCGAGCTGCATTGTGTCGGTGCCACCACGCTGAACGAGTATCGTCAATACATCGAAAAGGACGCCGCTCTGGAACGTCGCTTCCAGAAAGTGCTGGTGGACGAGCCCTCGGTGGAAGACACCATCGCCATTCTGCGCGGTCTGAAGGAACGTTATGAGGTTCACCACGGTGTCGACATCACCGACGGCGCCATCATCGCCGCCGCCAAACTGAGCCATCGCTACATCACTGACCGCCAGTTGCCGGACAAGGCCATCGATCTGATCGACGAAGCGGCCAGCCGTATCCGTATGGAAATCGATTCCATGCCGGAGGAAATGGACCGCCTCGATCGCCGTCTGATCCAGTTGAAAATGGAGCGGGAAGCTCTGCGCAAGGAAGAGGACGAGGCAAGCAGGAAACGGCTGGAAAAACTGGAAGCCGACATCGCGGCGCTGGAGAAGGAATACGCTGATCTGGAAGAGATCTGGAACGCGGAGAAAGCCGCGTTGCAGGGCGCTCAACAATACAAGGCGGAACTGGAACAAGCCCGGGTGGATATGGAACAGGCACGTCGCGCTGGCGACCTGAACCGCATGTCCGAGCTGCAGTACGGGGTGATTCCGGAATTGGAGAAGAAGGTTCAGCAAGCTCAGGAACGCGAGGAAGCCGCTCAGGTGGAAACCCAGTTGCTACGCAACAAGGTCACCGATGAGGAAGTGGCGGAAGTGGTTTCCAAATGGACCGGGATCCCGGTGTCCAAGATGCTCGAGGGCGAGCGTGAGAAACTGTTGCGCATGGAAGAGGCGCTGCATCATCGCGTGGTGGGCCAGGAAGAGGCGGTGGAAGCGGTAGCCAACGCGGTGCGTCGTTCCCGCGCCGGGCTGTCGGACCCGAACCGCCCGAATGGCAGCTTCCTGTTCCTCGGCCCCACTGGTGTGGGTAAAACGGAACTGTGCAAAGCGCTGGCCGGCTTCCTGTTTGATACCGAGGAAGCCATGGTACGTATCGATATGTCCGAGTTCATGGAGAAGCATTCCGTGGCCCGGCTGATCGGCGCGCCTCCGGGTTATGTCGGTTATGAGGAAGGCGGTTATCTCACCGAAGCGGTGCGTCGTAAGCCGTATTCCGTGGTGTTGCTGGACGAAGTGGAAAAAGCGCATCCGGATGTCTTCAACGTGCTGCTGCAAGTGCTGGAAGACGGCCGCCTTACCGATGGCCAGGGCCGCACCGTGGACTTCCGCAACACGGTGGTGGTGATGACCTCGAACCTGGGGTCGGACCTGATCCAGCGCATGGCCGGCGAAGGCGATTATGAGGCAATGAAAGCCGCGGTAATGGAAGTGGTCGGCCAGCATTTCCGTCCGGAGTTCATCAACCGGGTGGACGAGACGGTGGTATTCCACCCGTTGGGGCAGGCGCAGTTGAAAGGCATCGCCGGCATCCAGCTCGACTATCTGCGCAAGCGGCTGGTGGAGCGGGAAATGTCCCTGACGCTGTCCGACGCGGCGTTGGACAAGCTGGTGGAAGCGGGCTTCGACCCGGTCTATGGCGCCCGGCCGCTGAAGCGGGCGATCCAGAACCAGTTGGAGAATCCGCTGGCCCAGGCGCTGCTCAAAGGCGAGTTCGTGCAGGGTGATGCCATCAACGTGGATGTGGCGGACGGCAAGTTCACCTTCGCCAAGGGGTGAGCCTTGAGCGCTGGCACGCACCACGTCGGTACGCCGATCCGGCATGATGTTTTCTGATTGTTGGGTTCGGCGTGCTGGCGTGTTGCGTGTAAGCGTGCTGGCGAATTGTGGGGCAGCGGCGGCCCTCTTCCGTGAAGGAAAGGACCGCGATTTGTATTGAGCCCCCTCAGGAGGAACGCCGGAACGGGAAGGTGAACTGTTGCACCACGCCTTCCGGTACCTGGGTGCTGGCGCGGGTGCCGTACCGCGCCGCCAGTTTGTCGGGCATGTGCAGTGTGCCGAACAGTTTGTCGTAGAGCGGCAGGAAGGCGGCATAGTTCTTGTCCACTGCCTCGTCCTCTGAGGAGTGATGCCAGTGGTGGAATTCCGGGGTGGCGATGACCCAGCGCAGCAGCGGAAAACGGAAACGCACATTGGCGTGGATGAAAATCGCGTGGAAGGAAATAAATACCAGATAGGCGTACACCGCCGAGGGCGAGAAACCAAGAACAAAGATCGGTAAATAACCGACGAAGCGGTTGGTGACGATTTCCACCAGATGCAGCCGTGATGAGGCCAGCCAGTCCATTTGCTGGGTGGAATGGTGCACGGCGTGAAACTTCCACAACCAGGGTACTTCATGGAATGCCCGGTGAATCCAGTAGCTGCCCAGATCCACCACAATCAGGATTTCGATGAACTGCAGCCACAGTGGTTGGCTGGCGATGGCCTGCTGGAAGCCGATATCAACTTTGTCGTGCAGGAACACCTGAATCGGGATCACGGTGAAGAAGCTGATTAACTGCAGGCCGACATGGCTGAACAGGAAGTACTTCATGTCCGTGATCCAACCCCGGCGCAACACTCGTTGCTCGGGGTCCTTCGGATAGATCCGCTCCATCGGGATGAACACCAGGGCCAGCACCAGCAGGGTGAGGATGAAATAGTCCAGCCCGGCGTAGAGGCTGCGGCCGTCCACCGGTGGCACGTCGATTCTGCCGGAACCGAGCAGGGCGGCCATGCAGGCCATGATCATGCCGGCCAGGCCATAGCGTGGATCCTGGTGGCGCCAGACACTGATAAAGCCGGCACAGAAGGCGATGGCGATACCGGCGAACAGCACCATGCGCAGCACATCGGCGCTATAGAAAGCACGAAATTCCGGCGTGGTGAGCAAGTTCGGGAACAGAAAACAGAAACCGCCGAGCAGGGAAAGCAGGCCGAGGCCGACGGCGATGGTGGCGCTGATCTTGCCCTGACCGGGTGTCAGGTCCACGTCTTCGAAGCGTTCTCTCAAATAATCCGTCATGTTGGGCTGTCCTTGGGTGAGCACCGGGCCGGCGGCGTGATAGGGATGATAGCATCCGCAGCGCCGGAGCCCCTATGTCAATATAGGGAGTTCAGTAACGGGGACGGGAAGTATTTTAAGCCTGAAAGCGGGTGAGGGAACCCGCTTCCAATGGTAACAAACCACGTCAGGCCCCCCGGCTATCGCAGAATGATACCGCGGCGCGGGTCTGTTTCAGAATCCCGGCCCGCTTTTCCTGGTCCAGAACCTCCATTTCGCCAGTCTCCGGGTTCTCGCGGCGCACCAGTGGTTTTTCCGTCAGGGCCGCCAGATTCCGCCGGTGCTGGTCGCAGGCGGCCCGGGTTTCCTCGCTTACGGCGCCGTCCGCTGCGGTGGTGCTTTTTTGCTCGCCTGGGCGGGCGCGCCGGGCGCGGTCCTGTTCCAGCCTTTCCAGGGCGTCGGCCTGGTCCGAGCTGGCGGAGCGGCGGGTGCGCACGGATTGGGCTTCCTGGCCCTCCGGGGGTTGCGCGTCATAGTGGGTGACACCCTGGTCGTCCACCCATTTGTAGTAGGTGGCGGCCGGAACATACGAGCTGGCGATGAGTAGGGCGACAATGAGTAATGGTTTCATAGTGATCCGGCCCGGAAACGTGATCCGGGATTCCCTCCGAAAAAAGTATTAGCCGCCCAAGCATGCCAACGAACCCGCCGGCCAGGCAAGACACCGTGGTCATTAGGGCTTTGAAATCGCCCGCATTTCTGACAATATTAAGACCTTTCCGGAGTTCGGGACCCGCAACCACTTACCGGTGGCTGTGTGGCCGGGATTCGGGGCGTCGTTACCGCGGCGTCCGGTGTCAGCAGTATGACTGCATTCTCGTCCCGCTGTGGGAACCTCCGGAGGTTTCTCACCCCGTCGCGGGCACGATTCCTCCAGGTCCCTCTGCCTGTGTCTGTTGCCGGCCAACCGCTGCGACCGACCTCGGGGTGCTCAAGTATGGCGCCCTATTCCACAGGTAAACGTTGTCCTCCGCTTCCAGCGGGGTGATCGCTATTGTTCTGAACTAGAGGTAGCAACCGTGGAAATGTTATCCGGCGCGGATATGGTTGTCCGCGCACTGCAAGAAGAGGGTGTGGAGTACATCTTCGGGTATCCCGGAGGGTCCGTTCTGCACATCTACGACGCGTTATTCAAGCAGGACAAAGTCAGTCATATTCTGGTGCGCCATGAGCAGGCGGCGACTCACGCCGCTGACGGCTACGCTCGCGCCACCGGCAAGCCCGGCGTGGTGATGGTGACTTCCGGCCCCGGCGCCACCAATGCCATTACCGGCCTGGCCACCGCCTTCATGGATTCGATTCCGATGATCGTGTTGTCCGGCCAGGTTCGCTCCGACTGGATCGGTGATGACGCCTTCCAGGAGACCGACATGATCGGCGTCTCCCGCCCGGTGGTGAAGCACAGCTTCATGGTTCGCGATCCCAAGGATATCCCGGAGATCTTTAAAAAGGCGTTCTACATCGCCACCACCGGCCGTCCCGGCCCGGTACTGATCGATATTCCCAAGGATCACACCGCCCCCAACAAGACCTTCCCGTACGAATACCCGAAGAAGGTCAAGTTGCGCTCCTACGCGCCGGTGACCCGGGGACACTCCGGTCAGATCCGCAAAGCGGTGGAAGAACTGCTCAAGGCCAAGCGCCCGGTTATCTATTCCGGTGGCGGCGTGGTTCAGGGCGAGGCCAGCGAAGCGCTGACCAAACTGGCCCGTAAGCTCAACTTCCCGGTGACCAACACTTTGATGGGGTTGGGTGCTTATCCGGGGACCGATCGTCAGTTCCTCGGCATGCTCGGCATGCACGGGACCTACGAAGCCAACATGGCGATGCACAGCGCCGACGTGATCCTGGCCGCCGGTGCGCGGCTGGATGACCGGGTCACCAACAACACCAAGAAGTTCTGCCCCGGGGCCAAGCTGATTCACATCGATATCGATCCGGCCAGCATCTCCAAGAACGTGGCGGCGCACATTCCCATCGTCGGTCCGGTACAGCAGGTACTGGATGAAATGCTGTCCATGCTCGATGAGCAGGACAACGAGCCGGACCACAAGGCGCTGGAGCGCTGGTGGCAGGAAATCGACGGCTGGCGGGAGTTCCACGGCCTGCGCTACGAGACCAATGAAAGCGGCCCGATGAAGCCGCAGCAGGTGGTCGAGGCACTGTACAAGGCGACTGAAGGCAAGGCCTATGTCACCTCCGACGTGGGGCAACATCAGATGTTCGCCGCCCAGTTCTACAAGTTCGACAGCCCGCGCCAATGGATCAACTCCGGCGG
This sequence comes from Alcanivorax xiamenensis, assembly GCF_009846745.1. Lineage (NCBI taxonomy): Bacteria > Pseudomonadati > Pseudomonadota > Gammaproteobacteria > Oceanospirillales > Alcanivoracaceae > Alcanivorax > Alcanivorax xiamenensis. The sequence continues at coordinate 47,448 of NZ_AQPF01000025.1, forward strand.
CCTCGGCACCATGGGCTTCGGACTGCCAGCGGCCATGGGCGTGCAGTTCGCCTTCCCGGACGCGGTGGTTGCCTGTGTCACTGGTGAAGGCTCGATCCAGATGAACATCCAGGAGCTGTCCACCTGTCTGCAGTATGGTCTGCCGGTGAAGATCATCAACATCAACAACCAGGCCCTCGGCATGGTGCGCCAGTGGCAGGACATGCAGTATGGCGGTCGTCACAGCCAGTCCTATATGGAATCCCTGCCGGACTTCGTCAAACTGGCCGAGTCTTACGGTCATGTGGGCATCAAGGTGGAGAAATTCGAGGACCTGGAGGGCGCCATGAACGAAGCGTTCGCGCTCAAGGACCGGCTGGTCTTCATGGACATCTACGTGGATCCCACCGAGCACGTGTACCCGATGCACATCGCCGATGGCGCCATGCGTGATATGTGGCTGAGCAAGACGGAGCGCACCTGATGAGACGTATCATTTCGATTCTGATGGAAAACGAACCCGGCGCCCTGTCCCGGGTGGTGGCTCTGTTCTCCCAGCGAGGCTACAACATCGAGACGCTCACCGTGGCGCCCACGGAAGATCCGACTCTGTCGCGCCTGACCATGACCACCACCGGTGACGAATACAAGATCGAGCAGATCACCAAGCACCTCAACAAGCTGATCGAGGTGGTCAAGCTGGTGGATCTCACCGAAGGGGCTCACATCGAACGTGAGATCATGCTCATGAAGATCAAGGCCACCGGTGCCCAGCGCGCGGAAGTGAAGCGCACCGTGGACATCTTCCGTGGCCAGATCGTGGATGTGACCGCTACCGTTTACACCGTTCAGCTCACCGGGACCACCGATAAGCTGGAGGCGTTCATCAACGCCATCGGTGAAACCCAGGTGCTGGAAGTGGTGCGCTCCGGCGTGTCCGGCATTGCCCGTGGGGAGAAAGTGTTGAGCCTGTGACGGTTCGCGCTTTCGACCGGAAACAACGAACCCCGCCTGGTGCGGGGTTTGTTGTTTTTGCGCGGGACCCTGGAACGGTGTATCAAGTTCCGGGTAAAAGGAACGTCCCTGTGGTAAACAGCGGAATACGAACCTGTCTGAGTGCAACCCGAGAAAGGTAACCCTGATGATCACCGTCGAATTCTTGCTGACCACGCTGATCGTGGTGCTGATGCCCGGGGCTGGGGTGCTGTGCACGGTGGCGGCGGCGCTCGCCCAGGGCCGAGCGGCCGGCTTTTACGCCGCGCTGGGTTGCACGTTGGGTATTATTCCTCATCTGCTGGCGACAGTGCTGGGGCTGGCGGCGATCATGCACACCAGTGCGGTGGTGTTTCAACTGGTGAAGTTCGCCGGGGTGGCTTATCTGCTCTATCTGGCCTGGATGACCTGGAAAAACGGGCTACAGCTCCAGGTGTCCGGAGACGCCGCCGGAATTCGTCCTCTGGTGGTTATCGGCCGTGCCTTTCTGGTCAATGTTCTTAACCCGAAACTCAGTCTGTTCTTCCTGGCGTTCCTGCCTCAGTTTATTCCGCCGGGCAGCCCGTCTCCCTTTGCGCAGCTGTTATTGTTAAGCGGTGTTTTGATGGCGATGACGTTCGCCGTGTTTGTCTGCTATGGGCAACTGGCCCATGGTTTCCGGCGGGTGATCATGGCGTCGCCGCGAGTGCGGAACGGTTTGCGCAGAGGGTTCGCCGCCGCCTTTGCCGGTTTGGGCGTGCAGCTGGCGATCAGTGGACGTTGAAGCGGGTGGTTGCCGATAGGTAGAGTGCCAGGGCGATACTGCGGAGGTGCGAGAGGGCATGGTGAAAGGATTTCGCCTCAAAAGGGGGCTATGGGCTTTGCTTGTTGTTGTGGCGGCCGGTTTACTGCTCCCGGAACATGCTCGCATTCCAGTGCAAGGCGCCACGGCCAGTGATTGGCACCCGAAATCCTTCTGGTTTGAACCCTGGGGCGCTTCCGGCGTGCATAAAGGCATCGATATCTTTGCCGTCCGGGGGACGCCGGTGGTTTCCGCCGTTCCTGGTATCCGATTGTATCAGGGGGAACTCAGCCTGGGCGGGAAAGTGGTGATCGTACTGGGGCCGAAATGGCGCCTTCACTACTACGCGCATCTGAATGAGCCGGCCACTCCGGTGCCACTATGGGTGGCGAAAGGGCGCCAGATAGGCGGGGTCGGAGATTCCGGCAATGCCAGGGGGAAGCCTCCTCATTTGCATTATTCGGTACTGTCCTTGATTCCGCTGCCGTGGCGGATAACAACGGAGACGCAGGGCTGGAAGAAGATGTTCTTTCTCGATCCTGTCGATGTGCTTACCCCGCGGGGACACTGAAAACCATCCATTCTCCACCATGGCCGTCCTGGCGCCTCCCCTCTCCCTGTTTATAGCGCTCCATGAAAACCATTCATTGGTCATGTCGGGCCAGCCCCACCTAGGCTAGGGTCGATTCGTTCAGCCCATGACAACAACAAGGAGCTGCCATGACTGCAAGCCAGGCCTCGGGCCAGGTCAGGGACGCGGCGGTGTTCGCGGCGGAGCCGGTGTATCAGGCACTGGAAGAAACCGCGGCCCGCTTTCCGCAACATCCCGCTCTGTATTTTGAAAGCGTGCGGCTTTCCTACGCCGATTTTCATCGTTTGGTAAACCGGGCAGCCAGAGGCTTTCAGGACCTGGGTGTGAAACCCGGCGTTCATGTCGGTCTGTTTCTCGGCAATACGCCTCACTACGCCATCGCTTTTCTTGGTGTGTTGAGAGCCGGTGGTACCGTCGTCAATTATTCCCCTCTGGATGCGGAACGTACCCTGGCGCACAAGATTGAAGACAGCCATAGCGACATCATGGTGACGCTGGATGTGCCGGAGCTGCTGCCGCGGATCCGGGGTTTTCTGGAGACCTCCCGTCTGCGGACTCTGGTGGTGGGTACGACCATGGACTTCGCCGGGGAGGGCGCCACCGGCGCCGAGCCAGAGGCGGCCGTCCTCAGCTTCGCCGGCTTGCTCGACAATGAGGGGGACTTCCATCCCTATCCGGTGGCGGACCCGGAGAACACTCTGGCGGTGCTTCAGTACACCGGTGGCACCACCGGGGTTCCCAAAGGAGCGGAGCTGACTCACGGTAATCTTACCCGTGGTTGTCAGCAGTTGATGTTGGCGCTGGCCGGTGATCTGAGCCCGGGCGAGGAAAAAGTGCTGGCGGTGCTGCCCCCGTTCCATATCTATTCGATGACGGTGAACCTGCTGTTTGGTATCCGTCTGGCGGCGGAGCTCTATTTGCATAGCCGCTTTGATCCCGATGCGGTACTCAACGCGGTGCATGAGCATCGCCTGTCGGTATTGCCGGCGGTGCCGACCATGTTCATCGCGCTGATCCATCATCCGAAGGTGGCGGAGTACGATCTTACTTCCTTGCGATTGTGTAACTCGGGCGGCGCTCCTTTGCCGGTGGAGGTGCGGCAGCGCTTCCAGGAACTCACCGGGTGCCGTCTCGGTGAAGGCTGGGGGATGACCGAGACCACCGCCGTGGGCACCTACACGCCGCTCACCGGAAAGCGACCACCGCAAGGTTCCTGCGGCTGCCTGGTGCCCGGTGTGGCGATGAAGATCGCGCCCATGGACGCGGAAGGCTCCCTGGCCCCGGGCGAGCGCGGCGAGATTTGCGTCACCGGTCCTAATGTCATGCCGCGCTACTGGAACAACCCTGATGCCACCGCGGCCTCGTTCACCGGGGACGGTTACTTCCGCACCGGCGATGTGGGCTACCTGGACGAGCACGGCTATGTGTATATCGTCGATCGCACCAAGGACATGATTCTGTGCAGTGGCTACAACGTCTATCCGCGAGTGATCGAGGAAGCCATCTATGAGCACCCGGACGTGGAAGAGGTGTCGGTGATCGGCGTAAAGGACAGCTATCGGGGACAGTCTCCCATGGCGTTTGTTCGCCTGCGCCAATCCGCCGCGCCCTTGACGCTGGACACACTGCAGGCGTTTCTCGCCAATCGTCTTGGCAGGCACGAGATGGTACGTGCCTTGGAATTGCGTGATGAACTGCCGAAGACGCCGGTGGGCAAGCTGTCCAAAAAAGAACTCTATGATGAGACGGCGTCTTTTTCCTTGTGATGACGTCGCCTGATCCTGATCAGGAGAATAATGATGAAACCAAGAGGATACCTGGCGCTGTTGGCGCTCACCGCCGCTTTCATGTCGGGACCGGGGTACGCCGAGTCCCTGCGTTTCGCTTCCGGTTACCCGCCTAACTCGGTGGCGGAACAGGCCGCTCAGAAGTACACGCAGGTCTTGAAGGATGAGACGGACGGCGCGCTTACCGCCCGGGTTTTTTCGCTGACGCTGCTTAATTTGCTGGAGAGCTCCGCTGGTGTGCGTGACGGTATGGCGGACGCGGCCGTGGTGCTGTTCCCGTATTTCCCGGGGGAATATCCGCGCATCAATATGCTGGCGGAGATCTCCATGTTGCTCAACGCCGGTGGTGAAGATCCCGCCCATGCGGGGCTGATATTCACCGGTGCCTTCTCCGAGTTTCTGTTCCAGTCCTGCCCGGGTTGTCAAAAGGAACTGGCCGCGCAGAATCAGGTCTTTCTCGGATCCGGGTCCACTCCAACGCTGCCCTTGCTGTGTACCACGCCGATCCGGGAAGCAAAGGAACTGGCGGGTAAACGGGTACGAACTTCCGGTGCCCAATGGGCCCGCTGGGTGGAAAAAATGGGGGCCACGCCGATTACCATGTCGGTGAATGAAATCTACGAAGGGCTGAACCAGGGAGTGGTGGATTGCACCGTGCAGACCACCACGGAGCTGTCGATCTTCAAACTGGACGAAGTGGTGACGGATATCACTCTGGGCGTCCCGGGCGGCGTGTTCGGCGGTTCCGGTGTCAACAATATGAACCGCGATACCTGGCGGGGGCTGAGTGACGCCGAGCGTCGTGCGGTATTGAAAGCCTCGGCGGTATTTTCCGCGGAAGCCTCCTGGGGATACGACGAACTGGGTGCGCGGAACCTGGCCGCCGCGAAGGAAAACGGCATCACTGTGCATCAGGCCGGTGACGCCTTCCGGGCCGCTACCCTGGCCTTCATCGATAAGGATGTGGAAACCATCGCGGAAAACTACCGCAAGCGCTATGGCGTGGAGAATGCCGCTGAGCTGATTGATGCTTTCCGGCCTTTGTTACAGCGCTGGCAGGACCTGGTGGACGGTGTTGAGAGTCCGGAGCAGTTGGCGCGGCTGTATTGGCGCGAGGTGTTCTCGAAAGTCGATCCGGCCCGTTACGGTATGTGATTGGAAGCGGGGGAGCCGTCAGCCTGGATTCTGCTGATTCCAGAAAGCGTCGATCAGCGGCTCTCCCAGTCGCTTCTCCAGAGCGAACAAGCCCACTTCGTAAGCTTCCAGCCGTGGCTGCACGTCGAGAATACGGATGCGGTTGGCGAGGGGGCTGTTGTCGAGCACGATCTGCGGCACCACGCCGATGCCGAACCCCAGACTGACCATGCTGACGATGGCTTCATTGCCGCTGACCTGAGCATAGATCTGCGGGCGTAGCCCCAGATCGCGAAACCAGCGGTCGGTGCGCTCCCGGGCCAGGCCCTCCTCGGACAGAATCATCGGCACATCGCTCCAGGCGTTACCGCTGGCCTTGCCGGACAGCCGCTCGGCCAACTGCGGCTGGCTGGCGGGGGCGATGAAGAGCAAGGCGGAGCGGGTTACCGGGTGAAAGGCGATGCCGTTGGGCATCTGCACCGGACGGGCGCCGACGGCGATGTCCTCGGTGCCGGCCAGGACCCGTTCCTCGGCCTGAGCCGGGTCGCCAGTGTGCAATTTGATTTCGATGCGGGGAAAGTTGGCGCGGAAGCTGCTGAGCATGTCGTGGAGAAAGCTGTAGCTGGCGGTGACCGAACAGTACAGGCTCAGCTCACCACGGAGCACCCGCTGGTCATCCTGCAGCGCCAGGCGTACCGTGTTCCAGTCGCTCACCGCTTGGCGGGCATAGTCGCGGAAGCGTTCCCCCTCGCGGGTCAGGCTGACCCGGCGATTGTCCCGGTACAACAGAGTGGTGCCTACTTCCTGCTCCAGTTGCCGGATGCCGCGGCTCAGAGCGGAAGGGCTGATGTGGCACAGACGGCTGGTTCGCCCGAAGTGCAGAGTCTCTGCCAGGGTCAGGAAGTATTCCAGAGCGCGGATATCCATCGGCGGTCCATGGGGGTGATTTGTATTGCCAAATTCGGCATGCAGCGTTGCAAATATATCATTTTACGCAATGCCCCGGATAGCCTATCGTGACCAGCCAGTGCTGGCCTGCCGGGCCGCTTCGCATTCACTCCACACATTCATTGCACAACAGGATTACGACCATGCAAGTCTATTACGACAAAGACTGTGACCTCTCTCTGGTCCAGGGCAAGAAAGTGGCCATCGTTGGTTACGGCTCCCAGGGCCATGCCCATGCCAACAACCTGAAGGATTCCGGTGTGGACGTAACCGTGGCGCTGCGTCCGGGCTCCGCCTCCGCCGCCAAAGCGGAAGCCGCCGGCCTCAAGGTCACCAGCGTTCCGGAAGCGGTCAAGCAGGCTGACGTGGTCATGGTGCTGGCTCCGGATGAATACCAGGCCGCTATCTATCAGAACGAGATCGAGCCGAACCTGAAGCAGGGCGCGACCCTGGCATTCGCTCACGGTTTCTGCATCCATTACAACCAGATCGTGCCGCGCAAGGACCTGGACGTGATCATGATCGCGCCGAAGGCCCCGGGCCACACGGTGCGCACTGAGTTCACCAAGGGCGGTGGTATCCCGGATCTGATCGCGATCTTCCAGGACGCGTCCGGTCAGGCCAAGGATCTGGCACTGTCCTACGCTTGCGGTATCGGCGGTGGCCGCACCGGTATCATCGAGACCACCTTCAAGGACGAGACCGAAACCGACTTGTTCGGTGAGCAGGCGGTACTCTGCGGTGGCTGCGTGGAGTTGGTGAAAGCGGGCTTCGAAACGCTGGTGGAAGCCGGATACGCGCCGGAGATGGCTTACTTCGAGTGTCTGCACGAGCTCAAGCTGATCGTCGACCTGATGTACGAAGGCGGCATCGCCAACATGAACTACTCCATTTCCAACAACGCGGAGTTTGGCGAATACACCACCGGTCAGGAAGTGATCAACGACCAGTCCCGTGAAGCCATGCGCAATGCCCTGAAGCGCATCCAGAATGGCGAATATGCGAAAATGTTCATTTCTGAAGGCGATCTGAACTATCCAAGCATGACCGCCCGGCGTCGCCTGAATGCGGAGCACCCGATCGAGCAGGTGGGCGAGAAGCTGCGTAGCATGATGCCCTGGATCCAGGCCAACCAGATCGTCGACAAGAGCAAGAACTGATAGCGGCTCTGTGTCCATGATTGACGAAAACGCGCCTTCGGGCGCGTTTTTTTATGGCCGCGATTCGTGGCGGGCACCCTGGCGTCCCGGGCGCCGGAGCGAGGTGGCGCCAGGAAATTTTTTGTTGGGGGCGGCTGCGTTAGACTAGGCGGACCTTTTCAGTCGGCGAAACATCATGACCAAGCAGCAAGAGGACGCCCCGCAGAGCGGGACGCCGGAAACCTTCGAGGTGGTGGAAGCGGAACAGCGCACCGGGGCGCGCTACAAGGGGGTGTATCTGCTCCCCAACCTGTTCACCACCGGGGCCCTGTTCGCCGGCTTCTACGCCATCGTCGCCGCCATGAATGGCCTGTTCGAGAACGCCGCCGTCGGCATTATCGTCGCCGGTATCCTGGATGGCATGGATGGCGGCGTGGCGCGGCTGACCAATACCCAGAGCAAATTCGGGGCGGAATATGACTCTCTGTCCGACTGTGTGGCCTTTGGCGTGGCGCCGGGGCTGGTGGCCTATTCCTGGGGGTTGTCGGAGCTGGGCAAGTTCGGCTGGATGGCCGCGTTCATCTACGTGGCCTGTGCGGCGCTGCGTCTGGCACGCTTCAATGTGCAGGCGGAAAGCACGGACAAGCGTTTCTTCATCGGGCTGCCCAGCCCCACCGGGGCCGGGTTGGTGGCGACCCTGGTCTGGCTGGGGGCGAGCCGTGGCATGGACGGTAATGACATCTCCTGGATCGTGGCCCTGGTGGTTGCGGGGGCGGGCTTGCTGATGGTGTCTTCGGTGCGCTATCACTCTTTCAAGGAATTTCATATCGGGAGAGTGCCGTTCAAGGTTCTGCTCGGGGTCATCGTCGCGTTCGCCATCGTTTTCCTGGATCCGCCGCTGGTGTTGTTGAGTGTGGCGGTGATCTATGTGGTGGTGGGGCTGTTGCTCAATCTCTGGCAACTGCGCAAGCGATCGGACAGCTGATCGGGCTCGAATCCGGATTTCCGAGGGGGCGCCATTGGCGCCCCTTCTTTTTCCCGGATGGGATCGGGAGGGCGAAAATGGTTGAAAAACCAGCGCCATGGAGTAAAAAATAGACGTTTCAGAGGGTGTTCGCTTAAAAGGTGACCGTTTGATAAAAAAGAGATGAAAAAGGTGTTGACGCCCTGACGGAAATCCCTAGAATGCGCCCCCACAACGACGGCGGACACGGCGCCACGCCAAACGAGGCAACGCCAGGAAGTCGTCGGGAAGCAAGGCTTCCAACGCTCTTTAACAATCAGGCAAGCAAACGTGTGGG
>NZ_AQPF01000026.1:0-55190 GCF_009846745.1 Alcanivorax xiamenensis
CCCAGGCCGCTGCGGGCCAGGCTGGTTTCCAACCGCACACTGACTTGTTTCGGGGTATCGTCCAGCAGCAGGCGCTGCAGGGTCGGGCTGTGATCGCCCTGGCCGTCGTGGTCGCGGGTTTGCAGGCCGCTGACGGTGCCGGCGTGGTTGGTGCCGTCTTCCTGGGCGACGCCGAACGGCGGTTTCACTTCGCCGTTGTAGAGTTGGCCGATGATCACCGGTTGGTCGATGTCCCCCTGGCGGAATTCCACCAGCACTTCGCTGTCGACCCGGGGCAGGAAATTGCCGCCCCAGTTCGGTCCGGCCAGGGCTTCCGCCACCGGCACCCAGATGCCGGAAGAATGGTCTCCCGGGGCGTGTCCTGGGTGCTGTCCACCGGTGTCGTCAAGGCCGCCGGGGTTGGGCGCCGCGCCGCGCTGCCAGGCGTATTGAATGCGCACCTGGTGGTCGCGATTGCTGGTGACGGCATCGCCGGGCATGCCCACCACCCGCGCCACCAGCGGCCCGCCCACGGTGGGTTTGGGGCGGTATAGCGGCGCGATCGGGGTGGTCGCCGGCACCGCCAGGAAGGTGTTGCGGTACTGGCCGGCCTTGAGGGTATCGTCGCCGAGCAGTTCGCCGGCGTGGGCCAGGTTGTTCACGGCGGCGTGCTCCACCGCCAGGGTCAGGTAGGGCCCCTGATCACAACGGGGGTGGCCGCTGAGGGTAAACGCCTCACCAGCGGCCAGAGTGCGGGAACGCCCCTCCCCCCGGTGCACGTGCCGCAACACCCGCAGCGCGTCGAGATGATGGCGGGCGCTTTGCTCCGCCTGATCCGCGCCGTCGAAACGGGCGTCCTGGCGGTGCCAGTAGATTTCCCGCACCGGCAAGCCATCGGGATCGGCTTCCTCGGCACGGCCTGTGACGGTACGCACCTTGCCGCTGTGCCAGCTGGCCACCTGCACCGCATTGGGGGTCAGGCGGGTGCCGTCGGTGAAGCGGGTGATCGCCGCCCGCCCTTCCTCGGAAAGGTCATTATGGAAATGCAGCGGCGCGGCCTCGGGGTGTCTGGCATGGCGATCAAAGATCACCAGAGTCACCAGCGCCCCTTGATCCCCCTCCCCTTCGTCCTGGCGATGCTCGAAACGCCAGGCCAGACCACATTCGGCCATCAGCCGCCGCACGAAATGCCAGTCGCTTTCCCGGTACTGGGTAATCATCGGCCGTTGTGGTAGCGGGTCCATCAGGTCGAATCGCACCGCGCCATCGGCGTACTCCGCGAACACCTGCTCCAGCACGTCCCGAACGGTGCATTGGGGGAACACCAGGCTGTTGAGTCGCTGCTCCAGCCACCAGGTCCAGGGCGCCACGATAAGTTCACAGCGAGGCAGGCCGTCCATGTCGACAAAGTGATGGCCGTCCACGCAGACGCCGTGCCAGCGCCGCCAGCCGCCGTCGGTGCGGCGCAGGGACAAGGTCAGGGGCTGACCGATCAGGGCGTCGAGAAAACCGTCGTCACGGCGATCAGAACCGGAGATGAAGCATTGCAACTGGAAACGATAGTCGCCGCAAATTTCCTCGCGGCCACGGAAACGCTCGACCACCAGACCATTCACCGGAGCATCCAGTTCGATCAGGCGCTGATCCTGCAGAGGGCTGGCCAGAGAGGCCAATAGATCACGGGCGAGGGATTGGGTCTCAATCATGGAAAGTCCTTTTCCAGAGGGCGGGTCCTGTCTTAACCTCCCGCCGAATCCGCAGAGCATAGCAAGGCGGCCGGATGAGTCAACCTGGCCGCCACCGGCGTCAGTAACCGTTAACGGTGAGATCCACGGTGAAATGCATGCCCTGGACCCGGCTCACTCCGGACTCGATACGCCCGTCGGGGTAAAGATCCAGCCAGCGGTAGCCCGGGTTGCATTCATCCAGGGCAAAATCGGCGCTGTGCGGTTTGAACTGAACGCAGGTGCTGGGCACCGACAGCAAACGCACATTTTTGCGGCGGCTTTCGTATTCCTGATGAACGTGCCCCCATAACACCGCCCGCACCTGGGGGTGCTGGTCGACGATGCGGAAAAAGGCGTCGGAATTGGCCACCTGCTGCTCGTCGAGCCAGCGGCTGCCCATGGGCACCGGATGGTGATGCAGGCAAATCATCACATGGTGATCACGACTCTCCGCCAGCGCCTGCTCCAGAAACGCCAGATCCCGATCAAACAGCTCACCGGGTACCTGGCCGGGAATGGTGGAGTCGAGCATGATCACCCGCCAGCCGTCCACGGCACCGACACAGGGGCTGACCCGGCCGGCTTCATCGGCGAGCATGGCGCGCATGGGGTGGGTTTCATCGTGGTTCCCCTCCAGCCAGTAGACCGGCACGTCGAAGGCCCTCAGCGTCTGTTTGAGGCGCGTATAGGATGCTTCGGAGCCGTCCTGAGAGAGGTCCCCGGTGGCCAGGATCGCCCGCATATCCGGCTGCTCGGCGCGAACCAGACGAAGAACGGTCTCCAGACTGTGCTGCGTATTCAACCCCAGCATGGTACTGGCCGGGTCGGCGAACAGGTGGAAGTCCGACAGTTGCACCACCCGAACGGGTGTTACCGGTTGCGACAAGGTACGCGCTCCCGCTGTTTGTAGTGATCCGTTTTACCCTCAAGCGCCGTGGCGCCCATCCCATGCGTCGCCGGCCCCTTCCCCAAGCGGCCGGACCACGCTTTCGGCAACTTAGAGCCTGTTCAAGACCTTATAACGCAACCATTACAGGATTGACCAGGAACCTGGTTCCGTTTCAGGAACCGGCCGCCGGCCATACCGGGGCGGCACTGCGTCCATGGTCGCTGACATGGGTCAGCCACTCACCAAGAAAGCGATTCCACTGCGCCTTCTCATCGCGCTGATGCATGTCGGGATTGGGATAGGGGTAGCGGGCGCTGACGCGTTGGAAGCGGCTGGCCTCGGTGACTTCCGCCACCCGGGCATCGTGGTAAAGCCGCACGGTGAGGCGCTGCCCCGGCATGGCTTCGTGCAGCCCCTGATCTTCCAGTCGCAGAGTGGTGGTATAAGGGGCGCGTTCCAGCACCCGGATGTTCAGGGTACGAGGCCGCTCGGCACCCAGCGACAGATCCAGGCTGTCCTGTTCACCCAGAGCGCGGATCAACGGCAAAAGGCGGGCATAGTTGGCCTCACACTGCGCCATCAGATCACGAAAGTTCAGGCGATAGCGGCGAGATACCGTCATCCCCGCCACTCCCGGTCCAGCGCAGCGCGATGCAACAGCAACCATTGAAGGGTGATCAGGGAGGCGGCGTTATCCACCCGCCCGCTTTCCAGCAGTGCCGGAATTTCCGCCACCGCCCATGTCGTCGCCAGGATGTCCTCGCCTTCCCCGGCGCAGCCGTAAACACCGCCGGCACCGGCCAGATCAGCGCGGGCGACGAACAAATGCAGCCGCTCATTGGTGCCGCCGGGGCTGGGCATGTAGCTGAGCACCGGGCGCATCTCGCCAAGTTCAATGCCCGCCTCTTCCATCGCTTCACGGCGTACCAGTTGCTCCACCGGCTCGCCCTCCTTGTCGGCGATACCGGCGATCATTTCCAGACACCACGGGGTATCCCGCCAGCCCAGGGCGCCGACGCGGAACTGCTCCACCAGCAGGATCTCGCCACGTACCGGGTCATAGGGCAGCACCGCCGCGGCCGGCTGTCGCAGGAACACTTCACGGGTCAGTTCGGGGCCCCAATCGCCTTGATAACGGCGATGACGCAGGGTCAACCGGTCCACCTGGAAAAACCCCTTGAACGGGGTTTCCCGCTTCAGCACCTCCACATCGGCGGCACTGAAGCGGGGGGCGCGGGAATTATTCATTGGCCTCATGATAAAGCTTGGAGCCCTGTTGCAGGAATTCGCGGGACTTTTCCTCCATGCCGACACGGGCCTGATCAACCTGTGCCTGTCCATCGCCGTAGGTCTCGCGAACCTCCTGGCTGATCTTCATGGAGCAGAACTTCGGTCCACACATGGAGCAGAAATGGGCCACCTTGTGCGCCTGCTTCGGCAGGGTCTCGTCATGAAAAGCCCGTGCCCGGTCCGGGTCCAGCCCCAGGTTGAACTGGTCTTCCCAGCGGAATTCGAAGCGCGCCTTGGACAGCACATTGTCACGCAGTTGAGCGCCCGGGTGCCCCTTGGCCAGGTCGGCGGCGTGGGCGGCGATCTTGTAGGCGATGATGCCTTCCTTCACGTCTTCCCGGTTGGGCAAGCCCAGGTGCTCCTTGGGGGTCACATAGCACAGCATGGCGGTGCCGAACCAACCGATCATGGCGGCGCCGATGGCGCTGCTGATGTGGTCATAGCCCGGGGAGATGTCCAGGGTCAGCGGCCCCAGCGTGTAGAAGGGCGCCTCGTGGCAGTGCTTGAGCTGCTCTTCCATGTTTTCCTTGATCATGTGCATGGGCACGTGACCGGGGCCTTCGATCATCACCTGGACGTCATGTTTCCAGGCGATCTTGGTCAGTTCACCGAGGGTACGCAGCTCCGAGAACTGGGCTTCGTCGTTGGCGTCGGCGATGGAGCCGGGACGCAGACCATCACCGAGACTGAAGGTCACGTCGTAGGCCTTCATGATCTCGCAGATGTCTTCGAAATGGGTATAGAGGAAATTCTCCTCATGGTGTGCCAGACACCATTTGGCCATGATCGAGCCACCGCGGGACACGATGCCGGTCACCCGGTTGGCGGTGAGCGGCACATAGCGCAGCAAGACGCCGGCATGAATGGTGAAGTAATCCACCCCCTGCTCGGCCTGTTCGATCAGGGTGTCGCGGAAAATTTCCCAGGTCAGGTCTTCGGCAATACCATTGACCTTCTCAAGCGCCTGATAAATCGGTACCGTGCCGATGGGCACCGGCGAGTTGCGCAGGATCCATTCCCGGGTTTCGTGAATGTTCTGCCCGGTGGAAAGGTCCATTACGGTGTCGCCGCCCCAACGGGTGGCCCAGGTCATCTTCGCCACTTCCTCCTCGATAGAGGAGGTCACCGCGGAGTTGCCGATGTTGGCATTGACCTTGGTGAGGAAGTTGCGGCCAATGATCATCGGCTCGATTTCCGGGTGGTTGATGTTGGCGGGGATCACGGCGCGGCCGCGAGCGACTTCATCGCGGACGAATTCCGGGGTGATCTCATCCGGAATGGCGGCACCGAAACTGCGGCCCGGATGTTGCGCCACCGGCAGGCCGGCCTCGCGATGTTCACGCAGGCGCTGGCTTTCACGGATGGCGATGAATTCCATTTCCGGCGTGATAATGCCCTGACGCGCGTAGTGCATTTGCGAGACATTGCTGCCCCGGCGCGCGCGCCGCGGGGCACGGATGTGCGGGAAGCGCAAACCGGCGGTAGCCACATCGGCGGCGCGGCGGCGACCGTAATCACTGGTCAGGTCGGCGAGTTGCTCGCTGTCACCGCGCTCCTCGATCCAGGCACCGCGCAGTGCCGACAGTCCCTGGCGGATGTCGATACGCGCATCGGGGTCGGTATAAGGACCGGAAGTGTCGTACACCGACAACGGCGGATTCTGCTCAAAGGCCCCGTTGGCCAGGGGGGTCGGATCCTGGCGGATTTCACGCATGGGAACGCGGATATCTGGGCGGCTGCCGGAGACATACACCTTCCGCGAACCCATGATGGGTTGGCAGGCCTCGTCGATGGCATTGGGTGCGGCATTACGTTGCTCGTCTGGCACGATCGGCCTCCAGGGCTACAACAAACATGGGGGAGGCGAACACTATACGCAGCGACCCATTTACGGACAACCGAGGGCGCGACGATGGGAGTGTCAATCCGTCTCGCTTGCCATTACCATACTGGCCAGTTCACCATTTCACCGTTACCTGTCGGTGGGGATCAAGCGCCAGCCGTGCAAGGACAAAATGCCCGGCACGGCTGGCGCGAGACACAAGCCGGAACAAAAGAATGAGGAAGGAAACGCATATGAAGCGGAGCCCGCTGAAACCTCTGGCCCTGGCCATCACCCTGCTGTCCATGGGCGCCCAGGCCGCCGACCTGAAACAGGTCGCCAATGCCGCCTGGGATTACGACAGCACCTGGCGCGCCGAGCGGCAAACCTGGGAAGCGGAACAGGAAACGCTGGTGCAGGGCCGGGCGGCGCTGCTCCCCACCATCGATGCCCGCTACGGCCGCTACCGCACCGACCGGGATATCGAGGAAGGTAATTTCAACCAGAAGTATGACTCGGAAGCCACCACGGTAACGCTGTCGCAACCGCTGTTCCGGCTCGACGCCTGGTACGGCTTCAAGGAAGCCAAAGCGGTGGTCTCCACCGCCGAGGCTGAATTCCAGCAAGCGCGCCAGGATTTCGTATTGCGCGTGGCTCAGGGCTACTTCGGCGTGCTGCGGGCCTGGGACACCCTGGTGTCGGCCCAGGCCGAGGAAAAGGCCATCTCCCGGCAACTGGAGCAAACCAACGAACGCTTCGAGGTGGGTCTGGTGCCAGCCACCGAAGTGGAAGAGGCGCAAGCCGCCTATGACCTGACCCGGGTGAACCTGATCGTCGCCGAGCAGGACTTCGCCATCGCCCGTGACCAGTTGGAAACCCTCACCGGTCAGCGTTGGGAAACCCTGGCGGAACTGCGTGAGCAACTGCCGATGGAAGGGCCGCAACCGGCAACAATGCAGGACTGGCTGGACAAGGCCTCGGTACGGAATCCCCAGGTACTGGTGGCCCAGGGGAACGCCACCGCGGCGGGTTTCACCGCCGACCGTCAATTCGGCGCGATGATGCCGCAGGTGGCTTTGGTGGGCACCTACTCCCACACCCACACCTCTCCACGAGGCGACAGCGCGGTGGGCACCACGTCTTCCGGGATCACCCCGGACAACCACGGCACGGAAGTGGGCATCGAGATTTCCATGCCACTGTTCCGTGGCGGCGGCCTCAACAGCCAGCGCAAACAGGCTGCTCTGCGCGCCGACGCCGCCGACCAGTTGTATCAGCAGGCGATCCGTGACGTTACCCAGCAGACCCGCACCTTTTACCGCACGGTGGAGGCGGACGCGCTGCGGGTCAGCGCTCGCAAGCAGGCCATCCGGTCCGCCCGCGCCGCTCTGGAAGCCACCCAGTCCGGCTACGAGGTGGGCACCCGCAACGTGGTTGACCTGCTCAACGCACAGCAGGCCCTGTACGGTGCGTTACGCGACTACGCCAACGCGCGCTATGACTACATCCTCAACACTCTGAACCTGAAAGCCGCCACCGGCGAGTTGGACGTCGAGGATCTGGCCTCACTGAATGACTGGCTGTCCGGTCAGGAAAGCCTGGACCTCTATGATCCGGATCTGGAAGGCCAGAGCGAAGCGCAAATGGTCACGCCACGCTGAAGCGCCCCACGGTTGGCGGCCACCACGGCCGCCGCCCCGGGTCTTCGAACAATCCCGTTACCGCCCGCGCCAGCGCCTCGCCATCGGCCACCAATTCCAAGGCCTCCGCCTGATCCAGCAAATCGGCGATGGCGGTAAAGTTATGCAGATGGGGCCCGCTCAGCACCGGCAGTGACCAGGCCGCCGGCTCCAGCAAATTATGTCCGCCCACCGGCACCAGGGAACCGCCGACGAAAGCCACGTCACTGATACCGAACAGCATCAGTAATTCTCCCATGGTATCCGCCAGGTAAACCTGAGTCCGTTCGTCCACCGCCTCGTCACGGCTGCGGCGAGCGACACTGAATCCACGCCGGCGGGCCAGGCCCGCCACTTCATCAAAACGCTCCGGGTGGCGCGGCACCAGCACCAGCAACGCTTGTGGTTGATCAGCCAGAATCTGGCGATGGGCGGCAAGCACCATCTCGTCCTCGCCGGGATGGGTGCTGGCGGCGATCCACACCGGCCGTTGCGTGAACTCCGCCCTCAATGCCGAGGCCGCCGTTTTCACCGGGTCGTCCAGGGTCAGGTCGAATTTGACGCTGCCGTTGACCTTGATCCGTTGCGGATCGGCGCCCAACTGGCGAAACCGTTCCGCCTCCGCTTCGGTCTGCACCGCCAGCACCTGGAAACGGCCCAGCATCGGGCGCACCAGGGCACCGAGCCTGGCATAGCCGCGATAGCTCTTCTCCGACAGCCGGCCATTCATCAGCATCAGTTTGGCGCCACGGGCTTCGGCGGCGGCGCACAGGTTCGGCCACAGCTCGGTTTCCAGGACGATCACCAGACGCGGATCGAAGGCCCGGAAAAAGCGCCGGTAGGCGCCGGGCAATTCCCATGGGCAATAGACATGCGTGACCCGGTCACCGAACAATGCCCGCACCCGTTCCGAACCGGTGGGCGTGGTGGTGGTCACGATCAATGGCGTTTCCGGGAAACGCGCCAGCAGCGCTTCGATCAACGGCGCCGCCGCCAGGGTCTCCCCCACCGACACCGCATGAATCCAGACGCTGTCCTTGAGCGTACCGGAGCGATAGCCCAGCGCCATGCGCTCACGCCAACGCTGTCGATAGGCCGGCGCCCGCCGCCCCCGCCACCACAGACGCACGAACAGCAACGGCAGCAGCAGATACCAAAGCAAGGTGTAGAAAAAACGCATAGAACGATCCAAACAGTGGCACGGGCGAGACAATCGACCTTGAGGTCGCCGGATATCATCCCCACAGATGACCCACATCGGCATCCTTGACGGCGGCCTATGCTAGCATAGCCGCAACTTTTTCCGGCGGTGAGCCATGACTACCCAGACCCTAGAACCGGACGTTCTCATTTTCGGCGGCGGCATTGCCGGCCTGTGGTTGATCAACCAATTACAGAATCAGGGCTACCAATGCCTGTTGCTGGAAACCGGCACTCTGGGCGGAGCCCAGACCCTGGCCAGCCAGGGCATTATTCACGGCGGGCTCAAGTACGCCCTTGGCGGCGCCCTGTCCAATGAATCCGAGGCCATCGCCGGCATGCCGGAGCGCTGGCGCGCCGCCATGGCGGGACAGGGCCCGGTGCCGCTGAATGGTCTGGATGTGCTCTCGGACACCCAGCATCTGTGGTCCGCCGGCTCCGTGGCCAGCCGCATGACCACCTTCTTCGCCAGCAAGATGCTGCGTGGCCGGATCGAGCGTTTGCGCCGTGGCGACTACCCTTCCGCCCTCGCCAATGCCCGTTTCAAGGGGCAGGTCTACCGGCTCGACGATCTGGTGGTGGATACCGAAAGCCTGCTCGATGTGCTGACCGCGCCGGTGCGAACCCGATTGCTGCGGGCGCCGGATTTAAGCGAACGGCTGACCTGGGATGAGCGCGGCATTCGCGAAGTGCGTCTCGATGGCGCCGTGATCCGCCCGAAACTGTCGGTACTGGCCGCTGGCGATGGTAACGCGGCCTTGCTGGACGACGCCCACGCCCAGCATCTCTTCAGCCAGGATGAGAGCCAGAGCCGGCCACTGAAAATGGTGCTGGTGCGCCATCGTCTCGGCCATTCGCTCTATGCTCACTGTGTCGGTGCCAGCAGCAAGCCCCGTCTGACCGTCACCACCCACCCGCTACCGGACGGTTCCCTGGTCTGGTATCTCGGTGGTGACCTGGCGGAACGGGGCGTGGAACGGAATGACGCCGAACAGATCGCCGCCGCCAAGGCGGAACTCGATCAATTGTTCCCCTGGCTGGACTTCAGCGGCGCCGATTGGGCCACCCTGGATGTGAGTCGGGCGGAGCCGCGCCAGAACAGCCTGGCCAAGCCCGACAACGCCTATGCCCGGCGCGACGGCGACCTGATCCTGACCTGGCCCACCAAACTGACGTTGGCGCCGGACCTGGGTGACCGGGTTGAAGCCTTGATCCGTGAACACGGCCTGCAACCGGGCCCCGCCATGGCGCCGCCCGAAAACCTGCCGCTGGCCCCTCTGGGGCAACCGTACTGGCACCACTGCTTCGCGCGGGAGAATCACTGATGGCGTTTCTGCGCCCGCTCGGCGACACCGGGCTGACCGTCAGCGCCCTCGGCCTCGGCACGGTGAAGATCGGCCGTGACCAGGGCGTGAAATACCCCTCCGCGTTCACCATCCCCGATGACCAGGCGGTGCGCGAGCTGCTGGCGCTGGCCCGGGACCTGGACATCAACCTGATCGACACCGCTCCGGCCTACGGACGCAGCGAGGAACGGCTGGGACAGTTGCTGACCGGGCGCCGGGACTGGGTCATCGTCTCCAAGGTCGGTGAAGAGTTCGAGAAAGGCGAGAGCCGTTTCGACTTTACCCCCGAGCACACCATCGCCTCGGTGGAGCGCAGCTTGCGCCGCCTCAACACCGACTATCTGGATTGCGTGCTGATTCACTCCGACGGCAACGATCTGGACGTGCTGCGTCAGGGCACGCTGGAAGTCCTGGCGGAGCTGAAACGCAAAGGGCTGATCCGGGCCATCGGGGTTTCCACCAAGACCGTGGAAGGCGGCCTGGAAACCCTGCGGCGGGCGGACGTGGCCATGGTCACCTATAACCTGGCCCACGATGAGGAACGGCCGGTGATCGATTACGCCGCCGAACACGGCAAAGGGATTTTGATCAAGAAGGCGTTCGCCAGCGGCCACCTCGACGCCGATCACGCTGATCCGGTTCAGGCCAGTCTCGACCGGGTCCTCGGCACACCGGGCGTCGGCGCCGTGATCGCCGGCACGGTCAACCCCAGGCACCTGCGGGAAAACGTGGAGAAAGCCCGCCGGGCCGTGGGGGCTCTCTGACGCCGGTATTCGCTGCCAAGGCAGCTTCCCACAGCGGCTTCGTAGTGATCTTACTGTGGGAAGCTGCCTTGGCAGCGAATGGTCACGAATGGCGTGTCAGACCCTCACCGGCTCCCCTTGCGGTTGTCTCTCCGCCACTTTTTCCCAGCGATAAACGGACTCGTCCAGGGAGCGGGTCTTCAGCCAGTAGCGCCAGGTGGAGTACGGCCAGATCGCCACGTTGCGGCCATCCGCCTGCTGATACCAGCTGGAACACCCACCGCTCTGCCACACCGTGCCCTTGAGATCCATCTGCAACTGATCATTGAAAGCGTCCATGTCCGAGCGCTTCACATCCAGATAATCCGCGCCACGCCGCGCCACCGTGCGGATGGCATCGACGATGTATCGCGCCTGGCACTCGATCATGAAAATAATGGAGTTGTGGCCGAGTCCGGTGTTGGGGCCGACCATCTGGAACATGTTCGGATAACCAGCCACGCTGACGCCCAGATAGGCCTCGGAAGCATTGCGCCAGTCATCCTGCAGACGATGACCCGGCAGCCCGGTGATCTCGAAATCCTTCATGTAAATGCGCGGATCCACCACGAAGCCGGTACCGAGCACCAGGCAGTCCATCTCCCGCTCGCTACCGTCACTGAACACAATGCTGTGTTCCCGTATTTCCTTTACCCCTTCGGTGACCAGCTCCACGTTGGGCCGGTTGAAGGTAGGATAATAGCGATTGGAGATCATGATCCGCTTGCAGCCCAACCGATAGTTGGGCGTCAACTTGCGGGCGGTGTCCTTGTCCTTCACCTGATAGCGGATGAACTGCTTCACCAACGGTTCCAGCAGCGACGCCAGGCGCGGATGAAAGATCGGCAGTACCCGGGACTCGTTGCTCCAGTACAAGCGCGCCCGATGCAGTTTGCGCAACAGCGGGAAGCGACGGAACCAGTTCTTGTCCCGCTGTGAATAAGCCCTCTCATCACGGGGGACGATCCAGCCCGGGGTACGCTGCACCACGGTCAATTGATCCACCTTCGGCGCAATCTCCGGCACGTACTGAATGGCACTGGCGCCGGTGCCGACGGACACCACTTTTTTGCCACCGAGATCGTAGTCGTGATCCCACTGGGAAGAATGGAACACTTTGCCTTTGAAGTTTTCCAGCCCTGGGAACTCAGGTATGGACGGCACATGCAGCGGGCCGGTGGCCAGCACCCAATGCTGACAATCGACACGGGTGCCGTCGGTGAGCCGCAGCGTCCAGCGGGCTCTCTTTTCATCAAAGTGGGCCTCTTCCACCTCCGAGTTGAAACGGATATTACCGCGCAGCTGGTGCTTGTCCGTCACCCTCAGGATGTATTCCTGAATTTCCCGCCAGCCACTGTAGCGGCGGGACCAGTCCGGGTTGCCCTCGAAAGAATAGGAATACATGTGCGACTGCACATCACAGGCAGCGCCGGGATAAGTATTTTCCCGCCAGGTGCCCCCCACTCCGGCGGCTTTTTCCAGCACCACGAAATCGTCGATCCCGGCCTCTCGCAGTTTGATCGCCATGCACAAGCCACCAAAGCCGCCGCCGACGATCGCCACCTTGGTGGTCAGATCGGTCGGATCGCCAACGTCCAGGTTCACCTTACTGTTCATCTTATTCTCCTGTTGGACACGCCATGCCCGCAGTCTAGCTTGGCGGCCCTCGGCGGGAACGTGTTAGGCTGACCCTGAAATTGATAATTCCGGCCACCACCAGGCGCTTAAGGAAACGCTGAAAGCCCCCGTCATCCCGAGCCTGACCCGTACCGTCATCCCGGGCTTGACCCGGGATCTCCGTCTGTAGGGGCATGGCTTCGTAGAGGGAGATGCCGGATCAGGTCCGGCATGACGTTTTTCAGAGGCTCCTTAACCAAACACCCAGTCAGGCACCTATGTCACAACGCTCCGTTCTTGCCTTGATGTATACCCTGGATCTGCTGGAGGAGCGCGGTATCTCCTGCGCGCCGGTGCTGGCGCGGCACGGCCTGGACGCGGGCAGACTGGATCCCAACGGCGAAATCGAGCGGGACCGGGAACTGCGTTTACTGGCGGAATTGCTGCCCCTGGCGGAGGATCCGCAATTGGGCATGGAGATGGGAAAACGGTTCGGGCTGGCCGGCTACGGCCCGCTGACCATGCTGTTGATGACCAGCGCCACCGCGTTCGATGGCTTCCAGCTCGGCGTCCGCTATCAGTCCCTGACTTATCTTTACGGCGAGTTGTCGCTGGTGCCGGGCAATGATACCACCGCCCTGATTCTGAAGCCGATTCCGCTGCCGGAGTCGGTGCGCCGTATCCTCATCGAGCGCGACATGGTCGGCACCTTCAAACTGGTCAACGATATCCAGACGCAGCTGGGTCTGGACCTGACACCACGGGAAGTCTGGCTGCCCCTGCCCGAGCCGGAGCACAAAGCACCTTATGAACAGTTTTTCCGCGCGCCGGTGAAGTACGACATGCCCTGGTGTCAGGCCACCATCGGCAACCGCGATCTGGCCCTGCCCCTGCCGGGCTACAACCGCACCGCCCATGAACTTTACCGCTCACAATGCGATGCTCTGCTGGCACGCCGCCAGAACCCCAGCGAGCAGCTGGCCGACCGCGTCAGCGCCTATCTGGATTTGTTTCTGGAGGATTTTCCCGGCGCCGCCGAGGTGGCCGTCACCTTCGATCTGCCGGAACGCACTCTGCGCCGCCGCCTCAGCACCGAAGGCCGGCCGTTCCAGCAGCTTCTCGATGAAGTCCGCCTGAACAAGGCCCTGAACTACCTGGCGGACTCCAAACGCAGCGTCGAGAACATCGCCCGCCTGCTCGGCTACAGCGAACCCGCCGCCTTCATTCGCGCGTTCCAGCGCTGGACCGGGGAGACCCCGGCAAAACACAGAAAAGCAGTTGACAGTTGATAGTGGACAGTTGACAGCGGAAAACAAAAACAGGTGATCTTTAGCGGCTGTGGGAAGCTTGCTGGCAAGCGAATGGGCTTCGCTCAGGCGCTTGGCAACATTCGCTTGCAAGCAAGCTTCCCACAGGAAAGGCATGAATCAACTTTGTTGATACGCAAATAGGTTTTGCACTTCCACATTTCTTTTCGCTGTCAACTGTCCACTATCAACTATCAACTCACTCTTCGTTCTTCCTGATTTTTTGCACGATGTGCGTGGTGGAAATGTCCTCGACGAAGTCCAGTACTTCCACCTCGCCACCGTAGGCTTTGACGATGTCGGCGCCAACCACCTGATCGACGGCGTAATCACCGCCCTTGACCAGTACATCGGGCTTTACCTTTTTCAACAGCGGTTCAGGGGTGTCGGTGTCGAAGGCCACCACATAGTCCACCGCTTCCAGCGCCGCCAGCACCGCCATGCGCCGCTCCAGAGGGTTGATTGGCCGGCCCGGCCCCTTGAGGCGGGTGATCGAGGCATCGCTGTTGACCGCCAGCACCAGACGATCCCCCAGACGGCGGGCGGAGTCCAGGTAGCCCACATGACCGGCATGGATGATGTCAAAGCAGCCGTTGGTGAAGACGATTTTTTCCCCCTGGGCGCGGGCGTCCTCGATCGCCACCAGCAATTGCTCCTCGGTCATCACACCCCGCCCCAGGCCGCCGGTCTGATGCACCGCCCGGCGCAGTTCCGGCGCCGATACCACCGCGGTGCCCAATTTGGCGACGACAATACCGGCGGCGATGTTGGCCAGAGCCACCGCTTCCTCCATGGGACTGCCCGCGGCCAGCGCCACCGCCAGGGTGGAAATCACCGTGTCACCGGCGCCGGTGACATCAAACACTTCCCGGGCGCGTGCCGGCAGGTGCAGTTCAGGTTTGCCGGCGCGGATCAGCGTCATGCCCTTTTCGCTGCGCGTCACCAGCAGCGCTTCCAGATCCAGATTGGACAGCAGTTCCTTTCCTTTGGCGACCAGGGTTTTCTCGTCCGGCACCGGCCCCACCACCGCTTCCAGTTCCGCCAGATTGGGGGTCAACAGAGTCGCTCCCCGGTAGCGCTCGAAATCCGTGCCTTTGGGATCCACCAGTACCGGCACCCCGGCCCGGCGCGCCAGCGCAATCAGGCCCTGACAGTCACGCAGCGCCCCCTTGGCGTAATCGGAGAGCACCAGAGCGCCGCAATCACGCAGCCCCTGCTCCACCTCGGCGGCGAACGGAGCCGGATCCTCGTCCTGGAACGATTCCTCAAAATCCAGCCTCAACAGCTGCTGCTGACGACTCACCACCCGCAGTTTGGTGATGGTGGGCAGCCCGGGGATCTTCTGGAAACGGCTGGTGACCTCGGCCGCGCCGAGCCTCTCCTCGAGCAGACGGGCGGCCTCGTCATCCCCGGTGACTCCCACCAGGGAGGCTTTGGCGCCCAGCGCGGCCATGTTCAGAGCCACGTTGGCGGCCCCGCCGGGACGGTCCTCGATGTCCGTGACCCGCACCACCGGCACCGGTGCTTCCGGCGAGATGCGCCCGGTGGGCCCATGCCAGTAGCGATCCAGCATGACATCACCGGCCACCAGCACCCGGGCCTGGCCAAAAGGGGGAATTCGCGGGTCGTGCATCACCGTCTCCTCAAGCGCCGACTCATAAATATCGGCGCAAGCCAATGTTTGCCGCGCAGTGTAGCATAGGACACTGTCGGCACCGCCGCCCCCGGCGTCACTGCCGACGGCCCGCCGGAGTGTGGTTTTTCCCCGGCGCGCTCAGTACACTTCCGACTCGCCGGTGAAGGCGGACAGAGCGTATCAACAGGTTTCTCCTTGACGGAGGACCGGGAGCGATCAACGGGATAAGCATCTATGACGGCATTGCGCCCTAACGTACTGGAAGGCCGGGGACTGCGGCTTTGGTTGACGGTTTCCTTCGCGGTGATGTTCACCGGACCCTTTTTGTTCCATTCCCGGGTCGCCCTTCTCAACGTGGTGGACGTGCTGTTCTTTCTGCCGTCACTGACCCTGTTGACCCGGGCCGTGGTCAGCGGTGATCGCCGCCTGTTGCTGTCCCCCTGGCTGGTGCCGCTGTACGCCCTGCTCGGCTGGTTGCTGCTAACCATGGCCTGGGCGGATAACGCCAATACCTCCCGCACCGTACGCGGCGTGGTGGAGATCATCACGCTGGTGGGCATTCTGCGCTGGCTGCATCTGTACTACCGGCACACGCTCAAACAGGCGCTGACCAACGCCGCGCTCACCTCCACCGTGCTGCTGGTGGTGATCATGATCAGCTACTACACCACCCAACCCCTGGGCAGCCCGCTATTCGGCGAATCCGTGCGTTTGATTTTCGATCTGCCGCAGCCCGGTCCACTGCTGACCACCATGGCCCTGGTGACGCCCTGCTTCATCCTGCTGGCCCAGGCCGTGGAGGAAGGCATCAATGCCAAAGGCGGACGCCGCGCCGCCGGCGCCCTGGTGGGATTCGGCTTCCTGCTGCTGGTGCAATGGCATACCGGCATCATGTTGCTGGTAGCGGCGCTCAGTTGGGTGCTGCTGCGCGCGGAACAACGGATACTTGGCATGCTCGCCGCCGCGGTGGCCTTGTATCTGTCCCTGGATTTCCAGGTACTCGGCAACATGAGCCAGTACTTCACCCATCCTTTCTTCGGCAACGGTCTCAGCCAGGAAACCGGGGAGTCGTTGCTGGTGGGCGTGGACGACGCCCTGCGCATCATTCCGCATCCGGATAATGTGCTGCTGGCGGTAATCCACTCCTCCGGGCTGGTGGGTCTGATTCTGTTCATCGCCGCCTGGGCGGTACCCGCCTGGCGCCTGCCGGACGGTGAACAGAACCTGCGCGAAGGGGCCATCTTCCTGATCGCCGTGGTACCGGGCCTGCTCGCCATGCTGGCGGTGGGCGCCTATCTGCTGGTGCCGTTCCACCCCAGTTGGATGAGCCTGTGGCTACCGCTGGCTCTGATGCTGGCCAGTCTGAGCACCCGTGACACCATCCGCCCGCCGGTGCGGCACCCGCAACCACAAGCGCGGTAACGCCATGGGAAAGAAACGCCGACAACGCCCCACGGATCCCCGTGACCCGCGCCTCTGGCCCACCCGCGTGGGCCTGGCTCTGTTCTGGCTGATTGGCCAACTGCCCTGGGACCTGCTGCTGTCTCTCGGCCGCGGTGTCGGGCACCTCGCCTGGCGGGTCGCCGGCGGACGTCGACGCGTTACTCTGACCAATCTGCGTTTGTGCTTCCCGGAGCTCGATGAGGGCGAACGGGAACGGATGGCCCGCCAGGTATTCCTGAGCACCGGGGAAGCGATCATCGAGATGGCCGGCAGTTTCCATAATCAACGGGTGGATCTGGGCCAGCGCCTCACCGTTAAAGGGATGGAACACATCGATGCGGCCCGGGCCGACGGCCAGGGCGCGCTGCTGCTGGGCATGCATTTCAACAGCATCGACGTGGGCAGCCGCCTGCTAGGAAAGATCCTGGATTTCAGCGTGGTCTACCGCCCCAACGACAATCCGCTGCTGGACCGGCTGATCACCGACGGGCGCGGCGCCTGGGTCAAGCATTCCGTGGATCGCAACGACCTGCGCCGCATGATCAAGCTGCTGCGCCAGGGCGAGATTCTCTGGTACGCCCCGGACCAGGACTACGGCACCGAGCACGCCGTGTTCGTGCCGTTCTTCGGCGTCCCCGCCGCCACCATCACCGCCACCAGCCGGCTGGCCAAAATGGGCCGCGCCCGGGTAATTCCCTGTGCCCATTACCGCCTGCCCGGCGGCCGCTACGAAATCGAGTTCGGCGAGCCGCTGGCCGACTTCCCCAGCGGCGACGATGAAGCGGATACGTCACGTATCAACCGCACCATCGAGCATTTCGTGCGCAAACACCCTGAACAATATTTGTGGGTGCACAAGCGCTTCAAGCACCAGCCGGAGGGGCGGCGCTCGCCTTACTGAGCACGTTTCTCGAACACCAGCACCAGGTCGGAACCCTCGCTGTCGAAGCGCTGGATCAGACGATAGCGTTGTTCCAGTTTGCTCTTGATAGCCGCCTCCTCGTCACGGTCTGTCAGCAATACCTGCCAGCGGCTATCGACCTGCTCCGGCGGGCGGATCTTGTCCGAATGACCACGAAAATAGGGCCGGCCGGAATAAAAGTTCACCTGACCATTGTTGATGTAAACGCGCTCATCACCCGGCAGATTCTTGCGGGCCCATTCGCCCGCCTGCCGAATCGCCAGCTTCTCCGGGCCACGGGTGGATATAGCACCGGACAGCCCCTGTAGCAGTATCAGAAAAATCAGCAGCCCCCAAACCCAGCCCCGCACCTGGTGTTCGGTGAGACGCGTCATACCCACGTAGAGGAACGGTAGCAGGCACACCATTAGCGGCACGAGGTAGCGGGTGGACAAGTAGTAGTGGCGCCAGAGAAACACCACCACCACGGCCAGCCAGGTCAAAGCCAGAGCGCCATAGACCCGCAGCTCACCATCAAACCGCAGCGGCCCGTAGCGTCGCGCCAGAATCGCGGGCAACATCATCGCCAACAGATAATGCAACAGCTTGATCGGAATCAGTATCAGCAGCCCGAACAGCAGCACTTGCGCCCCGTAATCCTTGGAGTACTGATTCAGCACCGCATCGGCCAAAGCCTCCCCGGAGCGTAGAAAACCCTCATGGATCAACGCCGGATTGATGGTATTCAGATAGCCCCATAGCCGCTGACTCAGGCCACCACTATCCCCCAGCAGCACGCCCACCCCCAGCACGCCGATCACTATCGGAACCACGAACAAACGCAGCCTCTCCCGCCAGCGATAACCGCGCTCGAACAGCGACAACAGAAACAAAGGGACCAGGATGATTCCCGTTTCCAGTCGAAACAGAGCCCCCATGAACACGGCCAGAAAAAAGCAAATTGCCCAGGACCAGGCCCGGCTCCGCGAATAGCGCAGGTACAACCATATTGACAGCAGCATGAAGAACCAGGCGGGCCAGTCCCTCAACGCATCCGGCCGGTATTCGTTGAAAGCCGCGAACGAAAGCGCCGTCAGTACCGCCCACCAGATGCTCTTTTCCGGGGTCAATCGGTGCAGAAGAAGCACCAGCATCCAGGAAGCCAGCGCGGCGGACACCACACTGACTCCGTAGGCGACGTGCAACATGGAAACCGGCAGTACCGCCTCCAGAACGGCCATAAAGGCTGAGTAGAACGGCCAGTCGAAAAGGGCGAGAGCCTGATCCAGGCGCCCGTCACCGATCAATTCGGCTACATGGATGTAGAGCATGCCGTCGCGATCCAGGATCGGTGAATAGTGAATAGCCACCAGCGAAAGCATCACACTGCCGAGCAAGGTCACTATCAGCGCTGACCCGTGGGACCGCGCGGGCCGCTGCGCCACGGCGCTTTCATCCATGTTCATCCTGCCTTATCCATTATTTAATCCGGAAGGGAGAAGCCCGATGGCGGGCATGATCACCAACACAATTGCGCTGATCCATCGGCTTGGGCAGACTTGCCCGCACCAATGATGCGTGACCACCAATCCCCGTTCAAGCGCCTGTGTACACTTGGAAATTCAGCAGGCGTCGAGGGTGGCCATTCAAGCTTTTGCATTTTCACCACCGTGGTAGGGACTGCCTTGGATTCTTTCCGCACCGACATCAACGGCCTGAGGGCTTGGGCCGTACTGCTTGTGATCCTGTTTCATTTCCAGGTTCCCGGGTTCCAATCCGGCTTTCTCGGTGTGGACGTGTTCTTCGTCATTTCCGGCTTCCTCATGGCCTCCATCCTCTATCGCGGTCTGGCCAAGAGCACGCTCTCTCTGCCCGCTTTCTACGCCTCGCGGATGAAAAGAATCTATCCGGCCCTGATTGCCGTCTGCGCCGCCAGTCTGGTGCTGGGATGGTATTTGCTGATGCCTCGCGACTATATGGCACTGGGCGCCCATGTTCGAGAGAGCCTGCTATTTTCATCCAATTACCGCTACTTGTCCGAGGCCGGCTATTTCGATACCGCTTCCGAAAGCAAATGGCTGTTGCACACCTGGTCGCTGTCGGTGGAGTGGCAGTTCTACCTACTGTATCCGTTGCTGGCGATGCTGCTCTATCGGTTAACCCGGCATCATCGCACCTTACTCGTCGGAACCCTGCTGATCGCGGCGCTGTCCCTGGCCTGGAATATCCACACGATCCAGGTCGCCCCGGACCGGGCTTTCTATGGTTTTCCCGGCCGCGCCTGGGAAATGCTGCTGGGCGCCGCGGCCTTCCATCTCGCTCAGCTGTGGCGGCCGGAGCGTCGCGTTGGTCTGGCACTGCACCTGGGTGGACTGGCTTCGATAGCGGTGGCAGCCTGTCTGGTCACGCCGGCGTCCTGGCCCGGCCTGTGGGCGCTATTGCCAACGGCCGGCGCCGCCGCTCTGATTCTCGGGAACAGCCACTCACCGCTGACGGCAGGCCGGTTCTGGAACTGGTGCGGTGAGCGCTCCTATTCCATTTACCTCTGGCACTGGCCGGTGGTGGTTCTACTGCACTATTTTCTGATCGCTACGAATCCCCTGTGGGTGGTTGCCGGCCTGGCCGCATCCGCGCTGCTCGCTGAGTTATCCTACCGCCTCATCGAGCAACCCTGCCGTGGCCGAATGGCGCGATTCAGTTCCTGGCGCACCATCGGCACGGTCTTCACCGTGGCGGTTCTGCTCGCCGGGCTAGGACAAACCGTGCGCCGCTCCGGCATTCCCGAGCGCCTTCCCGATGAGGTGATCCATCTGGCGGACGAGGCACGCCTCTCCAATCCACGGCAGGACGAGTGCCTGGATCACGACAGCGAATGCGTCTATGGCAGCGGCCCGGTGGGGTTGATTCTGATCGGCGACAGCCACGCTGATGCGGTGGTCAACGCGATGCAAAGCGCTCTTGAGCCTCGGGTCGGCGGCATTCTGTTCAAAGGCGAGTCCGACTGCATCCCCCTGCCCGGACTTCAGGGCAACGAGCCCGATGATCGCGAGTGCGAACAGCTCGCCGCCGGCATCCCTGATCTGCTGGCACAATACCCCGGATTACCCGTGTTAGTGGTATCCCACTGGGCCGCCTACGCCAATTACGGCGTGGTGGAACCGGACCGGGAGGCGCATTTCTTCGTCCCCGGAGGCGCCAGGCACTTCAGCGAGCGCTGGTTCCAGGAATTTGATAACTGGTACCTGACGTCGCTATGCCGAATCAGCCAAACCCACCCCCTGTGGATCATGCGTCCAACACCGGTGATGCCGGTGGACGTTGCCAGCGTGATGGGCCGCGAAGCTCTGGTAAACCGGGATATTGATCTGTCTCTGCCGCGCCACCAATACGATCTCGACACCGCCTATATCCGGGACTTGCAGGATCAGGCTGCTCGCCAGTGCGGCATCCGCATCCTCGACCCCATCGCCACCTTATGCGATGAACAGCATTGTGTCGCTGAAACCTCCAATGGCCTGCCCATTTACCGGGATGACAACCACTTCACCGAGTATGGCAACCGGCTGTTGATTCCGATGTTCCAATCCATGGTGCTACCCGGGGTTACCGAAGATCATGTCGGCGCTCGTTGAACGGGAAGGTTGCGGCACAACAACCCTCTACGGCAGACTTGCCCGATAACCCAGGGCTCCCTGAGTCTCCGGACTTTTTTGCGTACGAGAATTGGCGTTGAACGACATAGTCTATTTTTCGAAGATGTTCCAGGCAGTGCCGCATCTGGCACAGATCGCCAGGGTTCTGCCGGGAACCTTCGTTTCCAATCGCTCATCCACCCTCAAGGTGGTGCGGCGGCAATATCCTCAACTACAGAGCGCCCGCTACCTGAAGCATCTCGGCCCCCTTGGCAAAGGCAATCGCAAGCTCAGCGGCGCCGATGTTATCGTCACGGGTTCTCCTTACCGGGAGTTTCTGCAACCTTACGCCGCTCGCAAGTGCACCGTCTTTCACGGCACTTACATGTTCCTCAGCCGGGAAGCCCTGCAGGCCAACACACATTTTGATCTGCTTTGCATCATTGGTCCGCGCATGCAGCAAATGGTGGAACGCTTCGCCGATGACATTCCGGTGAAAGCGGTACGCACCGGCTTTCTGCCATTCTGCGAATTTCCCCAACGGACCGAAGCCCATCGCCACGAAGTGCTCACGGAAATGGGCCTCAACCCATCACAACCCACCGTGGTCTACACACCCAGCCGCCGGGGCATCGGTTCCTGGGACCAGGCCGTGGAGGCGCTGCTGGATACCCTCGCCACACATTACAATCTGGTGCTGCGACCCCATCCAAGCCAGGGCGTGACACCGCGCTCCAGGGATCACGCGTTGTTCCGCAAGCTCGCGGCCCGTATCGAAGCGCGACCGCACTGCGTACTGGACTTGTCCCGCTTTGCACTATCCACAGTGTTGTCGGTGGCGGATCTGGTGATCTCCGACGCCAATTCGCCGGCGGAGGAATCGTTGTTCTATGACGTGCCGCAGTTGTTCGTGGAAACCGACACGTTTTCCCGCGACACTCTGGCCCGGCAAGGGGAACGGGAAGGCATGCACGCCGACGACATGGCACGGTTGCTGGCCATCTATGATTGTGGCCCCAGCGTCCACTTCGGCGGCCAGCACCAAGGGCCCCATGATTTCAACGCGACGGTGGAAGACGCGCTGGCCCGGGCGGCACAACATCGCTCCGCCCGCGAGCACTACTTTTCCTGGGTATTCGGTGAGCGCGACCGGCAGGCCAACCAGAGAGTAGCGGCGGCAATCCGCCAACATCTGCTGTAGTCACGATCAGACGGCGCCTCCATCAACGGGGCGCCAGATCCTCCCAGCGTACCGGGGTATTGCGGCACACATCCCGCGCCAGCGTGGCACCCACCACCTGGTCCTGGTACTTCGGCGCCAGCCCGAACCCCGGCCGCACACTGCGCACATTCGCGGCCGACACCACCTCGCCCGCCTTCAGATCACTGACAAAATACAGCGAACGACGGAACTGGGCGTTGCCCTGCTCACTGGATTTTCGTCCGTAATCCACCTCCCCCAACGCCCGCCAGGCGGTCTTGCTGTCCCGGCACAGCGCCGCCAGCTCCGGCGGTTCCAGGGAGAAGCTGTCGTCCGGTCCACCGCCACGGCGATCCAGGGTAAAGTGTTTCTCGATCAGCGCCGCGCCAAGAACCACGCTGGCAATGGCGGTGGTATTGTCCAAAGTATGGTCGGACAAACCGGTAACGACACCGAAACGCTCGGCCATGTCCACCAGCGTTCGCAGGTTATAGTCCTCCGCCGGGGCCGGATACCCGCTGACACAATGCAGAATGGCCAGGGAGGTACAGCCCCCTTCCCGCGCCGCTTCAATGGCCTCACCGATTTCCTCCGCATCGGCCATACCGGTGGAAATAATCATCGGTTTTCCGGTAGCGGCCACATAGCGGATCAACGGCAGGTCCACCGCCTCGAACGAAGCAATTTTATATGCCGGGGCGTTGAGATCCTCCAGCAGGTCCACCGCGGTGGTATCAAACGGCGAACTGAACAGAGTGATGCCCCGCTGGCGCGCATGCTCGAATAACGGCTTGTGCCATTCCCATGGCATATGCGCTTCTTGATAGAGCTGATACAGCGTCTTGCCATCCCAAAGCCCGCCATGGATCTGGAAGTCCTCGCCGTCGCTGTCCAGGGTAATGGTGTCAGGACGGTAGGTCTGCAATTTCACCGCATCGGCACCGGCCTGTTTGGCCTCGTCGATAATGCGTAACGCGGTCTCCAGCCGGCCATTATGGTTGGCGGACAGCTCAGCGATCACATAGGGCGGCTGGTGCCGGGCAATCTCCCGGCCATCAATAATAAGGGAAGGGTATCCGCTCATGACGCCTGACCTCCTGGGATTGGCCACTCGGTGGCCAGTATTCCGAAGCAATATACCGAGTGGTACTGTTCACCATCAAAATGCTGGTCGCGCAGCACCCCTTCGTCCTCGAATCCGAGGGCGCGATGCAACGCGATGGAGCGCTCGTTAAAGGCCAGTGCCTGGCCACACACCTTGTGCAGAGCCAAAGGTCCGAAAGCGTGCGACAGTGCCGCCCGCCCCAGCCTGCGGCCGCTGCCGCGCGGCGCCTCCGGGGTCAGATAAAACCCCCAATCGACCACGCCGCCGTTACCGGCTCGTTTGAACTGAACGAATCCCAGCGGTACCCGGCCGCTTTCCACAATGCACAGGTGGTGGCCAGTGTCGGCGGAGACCCGTTCAAACCAGGCACTGTGTTCCGCCAACGTGATCTCATGGGACTGGTACATGTAGCGGCGAACGTCGGGATGGTTACGCCAGCGTAACACCGCCGGCAGGTCCTCGGTGGTCACCGCCCGGACGATTTCGTTTGCCTTTGTCTCGCTCATGGTCCCGATTTCTCCGAGGTGGGGCCGACCATGTGCTGCGCCACCCGTTCGGCTCCCAGCCCATCGCACAACGCTGACGCCGCACGTGCCATTCTCAACATGCCAACAGGATCGTCCAGTGCCGGCAAATCGATCCGCAACGGCCGCTCGGTGACGTCACCAATAATCATCGCCGCACCGGCCTCCACCAACGCCCTGGCACCGGGCCTCTGATTGTCCGCCAGCACCACCATCCAGGTCGGCAGCCCCAGGCAACATCGCTCCCAGGCCGAACCGCCAGCGGCGCCGATGGCCAGATCAGCCTCACACAGGCGCCGGGCCATATCGGTGACATTCACCTCAACGGAGCACTCGAACGGCACCGTGCTCGCTCGCTCACGCACTTCCACCAGGCCCGGCGCGGAGGCACCCATGACCACGTCCACTTTGATGGAGGCAGGTAGCGGTGCCGTCGACAACGTGGCCAGCACCGCCGAGGTCACGTTGTCCGGATCGGTGCCACCCAGGCTTACCAGAATGCGTTCCGGCAATCCCGCGTCACGACGAGCCAGCGCGAGTTGCCGCCACTGGGCAAATTCCGGCCGCAACAGCGCGAAACGGGGCCCGATTAACGGCGTCGCCGGAGTCGGCAGCAGATCGTGGTAGTCCTCGACGCGACGCCCCAGATTCTGATCCAGCAGCACATCCACGTCATGGCGGCGATCGGCCAGATCGTCTATCGCCAGAATCGCACCAACCCGATCCCGCAATGCCCCTTCCCACCGCTGATCCAGGGCATAATGATCCACCACCAGCCAGTCTACTTCGAGACCGGCCAGAGCCGCGGCACAATCCCGTGCGTCCTCGTCGGCGGGCACTCCCAGCCAGGCCGCATGAGCCGGCGCGCCAGGCGCGGGAACAACATCACCGGTGGGCGCAGGCAGCAGAGTCAGCCGGTGGCCGGCCTGCTGGATGCGCGCCCCCAGGTGGCCCGGCAAATCACGGCACAGGAAATGTATCTCCGCGCCGTGACGCTGAAGGGCCGCCGCCAGGGTCAGACAGCGCATCACATGACCACTGCCGATACGCAGCGACGCATCCGCGCGAAACACCACGGACAGCGCGGTCATGACGGGTCGGGCTCGCTTTGCAGCACCTGAAACAACGCTTCCGCGCGGCGCCAGTCTTCCGGAGTATCAATATCCTGAACGCGGTGGCGGGGCAGCCTCACCGCCACCGACCCCGGCGTGAAAACCGCCCTTCCATCAAGCCATGCCCGCGCCCTGCCCCAATAAAACTGACCGGCATCGTGGAAGGCTTCTTCCAAATCCTGGGAGCGGGTATTGGCGTGAGCCGGTTCAAACATGCTGACGCGCTGCCGTGGATCCAGACGCAGAGCGCGCTGGATCGGAAAGGCGAAAGTGGTTACGGGAAACGCGTAGTCACCGCCACCGGCTCGCAGCGCCTCCAAGGCGGCAAGGATATCCCCGGCACGAACAAAAGGTGCGGTGGCATACAAACAGCACACCTCGGATACGGAAACGCCCTGTTGCCGAAGCCATGCCACCGCGTGGGCGATCACCGGCACCGTCGGAGTGTGATCGTCCGCCAGTTCGGCGGGGCGCCGGAACGGCACTTCCGCGCCTTCCGCCAAGGCGACCGCCGCCACCGCGTCGTCATCGGTGGACACCAGAATGCGGTCAAAACAGTCCGCCTCGCGGGCCGCCTGGATCGACCAGGCGATCATCGGGCGGCCGCAGAACGGCTTGATGTTCTTATGCGGGATTCGCTTGCTGCCGCCCCGCGCTGGGATGACGGCAACCCGCACCGGCGCCGTCGTCATGCTCTGACCACCTCCGCCACCGCCTCACAGACCTGCTCCTGCTGCGCTTCGGTCAGTGTCGGAAACAGTGGCAGACTGATGGCCTCACGGTAATAGGCTTCCGCTTCAGGGAAATCGCCATCGGCGAAGCCAAAGCGCCGGTAGTAAGGTTGGGTATGCACGGGAATATAGTGAAGGTTAACGCCGACGCCACGCTCACGGAGTGATTCGAAAGCACGAGCATGCTTTTCCTTACCGCATCGCGGTAACCGGATCACGTACAGATGGCGTCCGGAATAGCTGTCCGGATGCTGCCAGGGCGTGGTCAGCGGCAGCCCCGCCAGGCGCTCATCATAACGATGCGCCAGCTCATTGCGGCGGGTCACATACTGATCCAGCCGGGCCACCTGACTCAACCCCAATGCTGCCTGCATTTCGGTCATGCGGTAATTGAAGCCCAGCTCGATCTGCTGGTAATACCAGCCGCCGTCCGGCTCCCGGTCCATCAGCGCCGGATCACGGGTGATGCCGTGGCTACGCAACAGTGCCATGCGCTCCGCCAGCGCCCCGTCCCGTGTCATCGCCAGCCCGCCTTCCGCGGTAGTAACGATTTTTACCGGATGAAAACTGAAGACGGTGATATCACTATAACGACCGCAACCAATAGGTTCGTTCCGATAACGACCGCCGATGGCGTGGGAAGCATCCTCAATCACACGGAAGCCGTACTTGTCGGCCAACGCACCGATCGACGCCATGTCACAGGGCTGGCCGCACAAATGCACCGGCACCACCACTTTCGGCAGGCGGCCGTTCTTCTCCGCCTTGATCAGTTTGCGCTCCAATGCCCGCGGGCAAAGATTGTAGGTGCGAGGATCGATGTCAACGAAGTCCACGCTGGCGCCACAGTAGAGACCACAGTTGGCGGAAGCCACGAAGGTGATCGGCGTGGTCCAGAGCCAGTCCCCAGGCCCCAGATCCAGCGCCAGGCATGCCAGATGCAATGCCGAAGTCGCGCTGTTCATCGCCACTCCATAGCCACCGCCGCAGTGCGCGGCCACCGCCTGTTCAAACGCCGGCACCTTGGGGCCCTGGGTAAGAAAGTCCGACTGCAGCACCTCGAGCACCGCGTCGATGTCCTCCCGGGTAATGTCCTGACGGCCGTAGGGAATCATCAAGCGTCCGCGCGTCGGTTGAAGTCCAGGATCTCGTCATGATCCAGAAAATGCTCATTGATACCGGAGTTGTACTCGAAGCCTTGTGGGACCGGCGCCCCTTTTTCTCCCAGGCCATTGACCTGGAAGTCGTTCTGGCTGGAGGTAAAAGTGATGGTTGGCTGGATCACGTAGTGATCCTCGAACTCCAGCGTCAAGTGAGAATCATCCGCCGGGCACATGATCTCATGCAGCTTTTCCCCGGGCCGGATACCGATGATGTCCTGCTTGACGCCCGGTGCCATGGCCTCGGCCAGATCGGTGATGCGCACGGACGGGATCTTCGGCACGAAGATTTCACCGCCATACATGCGCTCGAAATTCTTGAGTACGAAATCCACCCCTTCCTGCAAGGTGATCCAGAAGCGCGTCATGCGCTCGTCGGTGATGGGCAGGCTTTCCGCGCCTTCAGCGATTTTCTTGCGGAAGAACGGCACCACCGAGCCACGCGAACCAACCACATTGCCATAACGCACCACGGCGAAACGGGTCGGGTGACCACCGGCCATATTGTTGGCCGCCACGAACAGCTTGTCCGAAGCCAGCTTGGTGGCGCCGTACAGATTGATCGGATTGGCGGCCTTGTCGGTGGATAGGGCAATGACCTTTTCCACATCATTGGCCAACGCGGCCTTGATCACGTTCTCGGCACCGTTGATGTTGGTTTTGATGCACTCCATCGGGTTGTACTCCGCCGCCGGCACCTGTTTCAGGGCGGCGGCATGGATCACGTAATCCACCCCACGCATGGCTTGTTCCATACGCGCCGCGTCGCGGACGTCACCGAGGAAATACCGCATGCAGGGCTGATTGAAGTCCTGCTGCATCTCATACTGTTTGAGCTCGTCCCGGGAGAACACGATGACACGTTTCGGCGTGTAGCGGCTCAGCAGCGTTTGCACGTATTTTTTACCGAACGAGCCGGTACCGCCGGTAATCAGAATGGATTTGTCGTTGAACATAGTTAACCCACTGAGTCGATCCATAGGATGTTGTTGAAAGCGACGTTCCCGGCCCTGCCCGCAGAGTGATCGACCGACCCCGTCCGTATGCCTTATTGTAACGGCTGGAGCGCCGCGGAATAACTCGATAATACCGCCGACAGCCTCAGTCGTGCTGATTCTGGAAATTCGCCGCCCAACGCTTGCGATCCCGAGCCACCAGCCTGGCGGTCTGGCCCTTCGACAATCCCAACTGCATGGCGTCCAGGTCGAGAATACACAGCCGCCCTTCGACCCACAGGAAATTAGTGGCCTTGAGGTCGCCGTGATTGAAATGCAGGGTTTCCATCAGGAAAAACAGCCGCGCCACCTGTTGGCGCGCGCGTGCCATCGCCTCGGAACCGCCGCCGGCCAGATCCTTCAGTGACGGCCCGGACACGTACTCACAGATAAAGTAAGCGGTATCCTGCAGCCCCATCACTCTGCGCTCAACGTAGCCTACCGCTGGCGGCGTATCCAGTCCGATCAGCTCCAGCCAGCGAGCGTTGCGCCAGGAGCGGGCGGCACGGCTGGGCTTGAATTGCTTGCGCAGCCGGTGACCGGCGCTTTTCACATTATAGCGTTTGATCACCCAGTCCCGGCCCTGCCAATGAACCCGGCAGACGGTGCTGCTGTTGCCGGGTTTGAGCATCTCGCCTTCCGCCATCAGGCGATCGATTCCCGCCTCCAGCAGCGCTTCGAACACCGCCCGCAGCGGCCGGCGGACCATACCCCGCAAGGATGAATGGCGCACCACCGCGAAATCGGTGCAATCCCGCTGCACTTTGCCGAGCGCATGCCGGTAGCGCCGCTGGCGTGCCCGGCCCAACGCCGTTTCAAGCTCCGCTACGGACGGCGCCCCTTCACCATAGGCGGCCACCACCGGCGCCAGTTCACGGGTATCCACCGGGTAGAACTGTGCCAACAAAGCCGCCAGGTTGGCCAGGCGGTCGGCGGCCGGCACCTGCCCCGGCTCGAACAGACGCACGCTGCCGGCGTCCACCAGATAACATTGATCGCCATCGATCAGAAAGTTGCCAAGATGGACGTCATCCTGCACACAACCGGCGCGGTGAAGCTTTGCCAGGAACGCCACCAACAGTGCCGCCCATTGCTCTCCAGCATCGTTCCTGTAGGCCTGTTCATAGAGTCTGGCGGCATCGGTGCCGGATAAATGCTCCAGCACCAATACCCGCCCTCCGGCTACCGGTCCACTGTCGCCCACCAGCCGCGGCGCCGGAACGCCACGCTCAGCCAGAGCAACCAACCGCTCCGCCTCTTGTCTCGCGTCTCGCACCGATTTCGGGTGGTCAAAAAACACTTTGGCGATCACGGGACATTGATTCAGTACCGCCAGCGCGGTAAACCGCCGCTCTGGCAGAATGCGCAAGGCCCTTCGCAGCACCAATTCACCGAATTCGGTTACCACCGTGGCGGGCAAATCCGGCTCACGTCCGGCCTTGGAGAGCACATTAAGCGACAGGCTAAGGGGCTGGGGGTTATCCGGCATGGCGAGTCAGATATCCTTTCCCGGATGCTCGGCGAACGGCAGAGGAAACGCCGGCGTCTTCTCGAAGTAGCGCTGATAGATGCGCTCGCCCTCACGACGGCTGGCGTCCAGTAGCGGCGCCTTGTCGCCAAGCGCTTCCCGCAACGGCATGTCGGTGTAGATCCGCACGAAGCGCAGCACATCGCGCCGGGTCAACGAAAAACGGGCGGTGGAGAAATACAGACCGCCAAGATCCTTGACCCGCCAGCGGCGTGGCACCCGCCCTCGCACCTGGGAGCGATGCAGATCGATCAGATACAGCGGCGCGGTGGCGTCGTGCGCGGCCACGGCGTCCTTGGGCATCAGGAAGTGCCCCAGGTAGAAATCGCGGTGATTCACGCCGGCGTCGTGCATGCGCTTGGCGATCTCCGCCACGCGCCGGATCAACGCCCATTTGAAGGCCGCCGGCGGCGGATTCAGGCGCCAGGTTTCACCCAGTTCTTCCAGGCTCACGGTGTCCAGCAGTTCTTCGGTGACCAGGAAGCTTTGCCGTGATGCCGGGTTAAGGCCGCGTTCGCCATAACCGACGATGGTGAGCGTCTCCAGCCCGGCTTTCGCCACCCGGCGAATGGCACGCACTTCCGACATGGCGCCGAGAATCGGCAGCTTGGCCTGGGTCAGATTCTTGACGATTTCGCCCCAACCAATGCCTCCGTGGTACTTGAGGAAATAGTGGCCGCGCCCGGTCTGGAAACGCAGCGTGCGACGCCCTTCCCGTTCGCGAAATACGTCTCCCTGTTGGCGGGCGGCCTGCTCGAAAGGGTCCTTGCCGTGCCAGACCTCCGCCAGATCGTCACGCAGATACAGCGTCATGAAGACTTCCTTGGATGGCGTTCAATGGCGTCCACCGCGTGGCGCACCAGATCGTAGATATCCGCGCTCTCAGCGAACGCCCTGCCACGCTGACGCCACTGGTCCCTTGATGTGGCCATCAATGCCTGAACATCGGCGGCGGACGGTTCGGCACTGACCTTACCCATGTTCGCCCGCTCAATGTAGGGCGCGTAGCCGCAAGCCGGGGTGGTCAGCACCGGCAGGCCGGCCACCGCCGCTTCCAGCAATACCGTGCCGGTATTTTCCGCATAGGCGGGGTGGACCAGCAAGTCCGCGCTCCACAGCCATTCCGCCACGTTATCCTGACCGCCCATGAAGTGCACGCGGTCCTGTACCCCCAGCCGGCGGGCCTGGCGCAGGTAAGACGCCGGGTTATCGTCACCCACCACATACAACGGGATGTTCTCCGGTAAGTCCGGCAGCAACGCGATAGCGCGATCCAACCCCTTGGTGCGAAAACCGGAACCGACGAACAGCAGCATGGGCATGTCCTCCGCCAGTCCCAGCCCGGCCCGCAGGTGTTGACGGCGAGAGGCGTAGTCCTCCGGCAAAATCCGGTCACGGCGGATGCCCGGCGGCAGATCGACGAAGCGCTCGTCGGCGGTGCCGTAGTGATATTGGTACAAGGCTCGCTGGGGCGGCGAAATAGAAAGGATCCGGGTGCTGGCGTCGGCACCGAGCACCGCGGCCTCCTTTGCCAGTTTGTCGCGGTAGCGGGAAAGCCAGCGCCGCACGCCCCGGTAACGGGCGGCCAGGCAGCCGTCGGCGGCATAATACCAATCCAGCCCCGGCATTTTGTTGAAGCCCACCACGCTGTCGAAGTCCCCGAGCCGGTCTTGCACCCGCCGGGCGAAGCGATCATCACGAACATGGTTCATGCCGTCGCTCACCGGCAGGATTTCCACCTCCAGCCCCGGCTCCGGCTCACCGTGCCAGGCGCGGGTAAACACGGTGACCTCATGGCTTCGGGACTGCGCCTCCCGGGCGATGGCGAGCATGTCCCGCTGCAGGCCACCATAAGGAAAGTACTCGAACAGCGGAAAGGCCAGCTTCATGGATCCGTGACCTCCAACAGCCGCTGCCACACCCATTGTGGTTTGAGACTGCTGA
This sequence comes from Alcanivorax xiamenensis, assembly GCF_009846745.1. NCBI lineage: Bacteria > Pseudomonadati > Pseudomonadota > Gammaproteobacteria > Oceanospirillales > Alcanivoracaceae > Alcanivorax > Alcanivorax xiamenensis. The sequence continues at coordinate 31,551 of NZ_AQPF01000026.1, forward strand.
AACAGGGGGGCTCCACCCCTTTGCCCAGGCTGCCCCGGTAGGTGCATTTTTCCTGTACACAGGGCGCGCAGGGAAATTCGGCGCCCAGCGACTGGGCGCGGCTGCCCCAGACGCCGGTCAATCGCGGGTCGGTGGGGCCGTACAGCGCCACTCCGGGCATGCCGGTGGCGGCAGCCAGATGAGCCAGTCCGGTGTCCACGGCGATGAAGGCATCCCAACCGAGGAAGTGTTCAGTCAGTGCCTCCAGCGACAGGCGCGGCAGCACTCGCGCGCCGGGCACGCCGCGAACCAGCCGTTCCGCCCGGCGTTTCTCGGTTTCATCGCCCCAGGGCAGATACACGCGGTGGCCGGCCTGATCGGCCCATTCCACCAGCTCACGCCAGAACGCTTCGGGGTAGTGTTTGGTGGGCCAGGTGGTGCCATGGCAAAACACCAGATCGGCGCCCGGGGTCAGTAGCGAGCGAGGCTCCTGTTGCCGGTGCAGACCGTAATCCGGCGCACTGTCCGGTGTGGTGTAGCCGAACACCCGGGCGAACAGTTCCCTCACCCGGCTGACCGCGTGCCCGCCACGGGGGATCGGCAAGGGATGATCCAGTACGCGGGCCGACAAGGCCTCCCGGGCGGAAGTGCGGTCAAGGCCGTACTTGGGGCCTCGCGCCAGCCGGGTCAGGAAAGCGCTCTTGATCAGCCCCTGGGCGTCGATCACCGCGTCGTACTCGGAAGCCTGAAGACGTGCTTTGAAACCGCCCCATTCACCGCTGCGGCGAGCCCTAAGGGGATGGCGGCGCCAGCGGCGCAGGGCGCAGGGCAGCACTTGCTCCACCGCCGGGTGTCGGCCCGCCAGGTCAGCAAAGGCTTCTTCCACCACCCAGTCCACGCGCAATCCCGGCACCACCGCCCGGGCGTCGGTCAACGCCGGCAGGGTGTGGATGACGTCCCCCATGGACGAGGTTTTGATCAGCAGAACGCGCATGTGCTTCCTGGTATTAGGGCCTGTTCTCACAGTCGCCCGCCATCATAACGGCTGCTTGGGGCCGGTTCATGCTCTTTACCGAAAAGATCGTGAACCTGGCGTCTGTTCATGCCCTTTAAGAAACCTGAAAAACACCCCGTCATCCCGGACTTGACCCGGGACCTCTGTTTACAGGGCACCTGGCTTGGTAGAGGGAGATGCCGGATCAAGTCCGGCATGACGTTTCAGGAGCCCCTCAGCGATAGCGCAGCTTCCGGGCCAGCCAGCGGGCGAGAATTTTGCCATCCTCACTGAGATGACCGGTGTCCAGGTAATACTTGAGAAACCGGAGTTGATCGCGGCGACTGACATTCTTGCTGCGTCGCGCCAGGCTCTCCAGATCCCGGAACAAGTGCCGGAATCCGGTGAACAAATGGGTTTTCTCCAGATCGATGAAGCGGACGTCGAATCGTTCCAGCATCGGTCGCCAAGCCACGAATACATGCTTGGGGTAGAGATTGCGATGAGCAAAACCCCGCAGGTGCATGAAACGCAAGGTCCTGCCCACGTCTTCCAGCAAACGGCGGCGGCGCGCGAACGGCAACGCCGGGATATCAATCTGATCAAGACTCTGGAAACCGTCCAGCCCCAGACTCACCAGAACATAGTGTTCATCGCCATTGTCATCGACAAAGTGATCGAAAAACACCGGCCGCGCCACCGGCACACCCTTTTTCAAGCAGGCCGATAGCGCTCTGAACTCCGTTTCCAGGGTGGCCCGCCCGCGCAGTGGATGGCGCGGAGACCGTCGGCGCTGATTGCGCTGGCATTTGACATAGAGGCTGTGGGCCGCGCCCGTGCCGTCGTCCATTTCCAGACGATAGACGTGCATGCTGCCGCCATAGCGCAGATTGGGCTCATCCACCAACTGCTTGCCGGACAACGCCAGCCAGGCGGCGGCGTGATTCAAACCCCGACTGATCAGCGCCGGACGCCAATCCGGATCGATGTATTTACGCGGCACACGCACACTTAATCCTCCCTGACGGCCAGGTCCCGCAAAGCGGAAATCACCCTGGCCGGCTCCAATTGGCGCAAGCAATTGAGGTGCCCCAGGGGGCATTCACGCTGAAAACAGGGACTGCAATCCAATCCCAGACGCACCACCCGCACCGCCGAGCCCAGCGGCGGGGTGAAATCCGGAGAAGTGGAGCCGTAAACCGCCACCAGCGGACGGCCAAGAGCGGCGGCGATGTGCATCAGTCCCGAATCGTTGCTGACCACGGCATCAGTGGCGGACAGCAAATCCACCGCTTGTTCCAGGCTGGTGCTGCCGGCCAGCAACTGTACCGACGACCGCTGCGCCCCGGGCAGCGCATCGCGAATGGCTTCCGCCACGGGCAGATCCTTGCCGGATCCGAAAATCCAGACCTGGCCGCCGCGGGTGCTGATCCAGTCCCGCGCGACCTCGGCGTAGTGGTATTCTGGCCAGCGCTTGGCCGGGCCGAACTCCGCCCCGGGACAAAGCCCGAGCACCGGCACATCCCGATTCAAACCGTGGGCCCGCAGTGCCTGCTCCAGGCTGTCCTCACTAACCACCAGATGCGGCGGGGTGATCGTCTCAAGCAGCGGCGGAGCGGCTTGAGAGGGCAACGCCAGGGCAACGAAACGCTGCACCATCAAGGGATAACGCTGCTTATCGAGTACCCGGACGTCGTTGAGCAGGCCATAGCGCATCTCGCCACGCCACCCCGTGCGTACCGGCACCCGGGCCCAAAAGGGCACCAACGCGGATTTCAGAGAGTTGGGTAAAACGAAGCATTGATCGTAGCGGCCACGCAGGGAGCGACCCAGCTTCCGGCGGGCAGCCAGCTTCAGATCGCCATGGTCGAACGGCAAATCGAGGGGGGCACGCACTTCCGGCATGCGCGATAACAAGGGTCGGCACCAGGCGGGCGCCAGAACATCGATGGCGCAGTCCTGCCGCCGCTGTAACTCGGCGAACAGGGTCTGCGCCATCACCATGTCGCCCACCCACGAGGGGCCGACGACAAGGATACGCTGGGATTCGGACATCAGGCGTCAGGCGTCCGTCTTCGCGTCTCAGACCGCGAAGGTCAGCCAGTCGCGGTACTCGTCCAGCTTGCCGCGCACCAGATCGAAATACACCGCCTGCAGTTGCTCGGTGATCGGCCCCCGCTTGCCTTCGCCGATGATACGGCCGTCCAGCTCACGGATCGGCGTCACTTCCGCCGCGGTACCGGTGAAGAACGCTTCGTCGGCGATGTAGAACTCGTCTCGGGTGAGACGCTTCTCACGCACCTTGTAGCCCCGCTCCTCGGCCAGTTGAATGATGGTCTTGCGGGTGATGCCGTCCAGACAGGAGGTCAGTTCCGGGGTGTACAACACCTTGTCACGGATCAGGAACACGTTCTCGCCGGAGCCTTCGGCCACATAACCTTCGTTATCCAGCAGCAGCGCTTCATCGGCACCACCGGAGAGGGCTTCGTTCAGCGCCAGCATGGAGTTCATATAGCTGCCGGAAGACTTCGCCTTGCACATGGTGATGTTCACATGGTGGCGGGTGTAGCTGGAGGTCCGCACCTTGATACCCAGCTCCAGGGCTTCCGGAGACATGTACGACGGCCATTCCCAGGCGGCCACGGCCACATGCACGTTAAGGCCGGCGGCGCGCAGCCCCATGCCTTCGCTTCCATAGAACACCAGCGGACGCAGGTAGGCGTGGGGAAGTTTGTTTTCCCGGACCACGTCGATTTGCGCCTGGTTGATCACATCCTTGGCGTACGGCACCTTCATGTTAAGAATATGCGCACTGTTGAAGAGCCGGTCCGTGTGCTCCCGCAGGCGGAAGATAGCCGGGCCCTTGTCGGTCTCGTAGGCCCGCACGCCTTCGAACACGCCCATGCCGTAATGCAGGGAATGCGTCAGCACGTGCACCTTGGCATCGCGCCAGGGCACCAGTTTACCATCCAGCCAGATAACACCATCTCTATCAGCCATGGACATGGCGGTCATTCTCCCAGAACTATGACCCGTGGAAGCGTGCCTTGCCGGGCACGTCTATTCTTCGAGGTCGAACCATTGCTTCCAAATCGCACGAACCCCCTCCCGCAGATCGCGGAATTCGGCATCGTCGACGATGGATTTCTCTTTGCGCAGCGAGGCGCGATGAGCCGCTGACCGGTAGGCCAGGTAGGCTTCCCTTAACAATCCGGCGTCCTGCGCCGGCATCAGTTCCAGAGCGGCAAGCGTTTCCAGCAACCGCACGTTATCGGTGAAGCGGGTCAGTTCACCGTGGGAGGAGGCCCATCTGAGTACGCCATATTGCACCATAAATTCGATATCAACGATACCTCCAGGATCCTGCTTGAGGTGGAAACGGCCTTTCTCCCCCGATCCCAGGTGCGTCACCATGCGTTCGCGCATGGCCAGAACGTCATCGCGCAGGGTTTGAGGATCGCGCGGCTGACACAGCACCTGATGGCGAATCGCGTCGAACGCCTGACGCGCCCGATTACAACCGGCCACCACCCGGGCCCGCACCAGCGCCTGATGCTCCCAGGTCCAGGCATCCTGGGTCTGGTACTTCTCAAACGCGCTCATGGCGGACACCAGCAAGCCGGATTTGCCACTGGGACGCAACCGCATATCCACTTCATAAAGCTGGCCACTCATGGTGCGGGTGGACAGGATGTGGACAATGCGCTGCCCCAGGCGGGCATAAAACTGCTCGTTGGAGACCGGTTTGTCACCGTCGGTATTACCGCCGGGGGCGGCATCGTGCAGGAACACCAGGTCCAGATCCGAGTTATGGCCCAGCTCGATGCCGCCGAGCTTGCCGTAGCCCACCACCACGAAATCCGGATCGCAGGGCTGGCCGCTGTCCCGTGACGGCTTGCCATGGCGTTCCACCAACGGCTCCCAGGCCAGCATCACCACCTGATTGAGAATGCTCTCGGCCAGCCAGGTGAGATAATCACTCACCTTCATCAATGGCAGCACCTGGGTCACCTCGGACGCCGCCACCCGCAGCAGATGCGCCTGCTTGAAGTTCCTCAGCACCTCCATCTGCTGCTCGAGGTCATCCTCCGCCACTCTCAGCAACTGCTGGCGCAACTCATCGTCCAGTTCGGTCCGGGCCGGCGGCGAGTACAACGTACCCACGTCCAGCAACTCGTCCAGCAACACCGGGTGACGCGCCAGCCTTTCGGCGATCCAGGGGCTGGCCCCGGACAGTTTCACCAACTGGGTCAGGGCGCCGGGATTTTCCACCAGCAGCGCGATATAGGCGCTGCGCCGCAGCACCGCTTCGATAAAAGCCACCAGCCGTGCCGCGGTAACCGCGCCATGCCCCTGATAGCCCAGGCCCTCCAGCAACAACGGCATCAACCGGTCGAGACGCTCGCGCCCGATACGCTGCATGTTCTCCACCGCCCGGCTCTCGCGCAGTGCATGGACCTGCTCGTAGACCTGCTCCGCCTCCTGGATACCCATGTTTGACAGCACCGTAACGGCCGCCTCCGGCTCCAGTCGTCCCAGCCAGACATCCACCAGTTCCTGATCGCCCTGGCGCTCATCGGACTCCTGCTCGGGATCCGCGATCACCTGGCTGAAGTGGAAACGCACCCGCTCCCGGTGGCGGCGCAAACCGCGTTCGAATACGCGCCGTGAAGAGAACCCCATGGCAAAGGTCAGCCGCTCCCAACCCACCTCGTCATCAGGCAGACGCTGGGTTTGCCGGTCCGCCACCGCCTGCAGCCGGTGTTCCACATCGCGCAGGAACACGTAGGCGTCCCGCAATTCCTCCACCACATCCTCCGGCAGCAGCCCCTGCTCGAGCAGCAGCGGCAGAACCTGAATCAGGTTGGGCTGACGCAGCGCCGGCAACTGGCCGCCCCGGATCAGTTGGAAGGCCTGAACGATGAACTCCACTTCACGAATGCCGCCGGCGCCGAGCTTGACATCCGCCTGCATCCCCTTGCGGTTCACTTCCCGCTCGATCAGGGATTTCATCTCGCGCAGCGACTGGAACGCGCCGTAATCGATGTAACGGCGATAGACAAAGGGATTGAGCCGCTCCACCAGGCGGGCGCCGGCCTCCAGGTCACCAGCCACCGGGCGCATCTTGATCAGCGCGTAGCGTTCCCATTCGCGGCCCTGGGTTTCGTAGTAGCTCTCCATGGCGTCGAAGCCCACCGCCAGCGCGCCGCTCTTGCCCCAGGGGCGCAGCCGCATGTCGACACGAAATACAAAGCCGTCGGCGGTGGTCTGGTCCAGTGCCTTGATCAACTGCTGGCCAAGACGCTGGAAAAACTGATGGTGGCTGAGTGCTCGCCGCTCGCCTTCCAGCTCGCCTTCGTGTTCATAGGCGAAGATCAGATCGATATCGGAGGAGAGGTTCAGTTCCCGCGCCCCCAGTTTGCCCATGGCGAACACCACCAGCGTCACTGGTTGCCCGTCCGGCCCGATCGGCGTGCCCTGGCGGGCCCGGGCCCAATCGTAAAGCTGCTCCAGCGCGCAGGAAATCAGGGTATCGGCCAACAGGGAGAGGTCCGCCACGGTGCTGTGATAGTCGCCCTGCCCGGCCAGGTCCCGCCAGATGATGCGGGCCATATGGCGCTGACGCAGCCGCCGCAGCACCTGTTTCAACTCATCCTCGCCGGCGCAGGCAGCCACCGCCTGTTGCACCTGGGTAACCAGGGACATCGCATCCAGGCGTTGATTCAGGGAGTGCTCAAGCAACCAGGGTCCCAGCTCACCGTCACGAATGAACTGTTCCGCCACGAAGTCGGAACCCGCCCAGACCTTGGGCAGATCGGCGCGCAGAGCATCAGGCAGGGTATGGCCCGCCTCCTGAAACCGTTGCCAATGCTGGCCAACCAGCTGAGCAAGGTCATCGGGCAGGCCGGAATAGTCCGGTTCTGTCATGGGTGGTATTGTCCACAGCCTCGGGAAACAAGGAAAGGCCCGGTCCGGGCTTTTCCGCTGGCACGCTGGCACGCTGGCACGCTGGCACGCTGGCACGCTGGCACGCTGGCACGCTGGCACGCTGGCACGCTGGCACGCTGGCACGCTGGCACGCTGGCACGCTGGCACGCTGGCACGCTGGCACGCTGGCACGCTGGCACGCTGGCACGCTGGCACGCTGGCACGCTGGCACGCTGGCACGCTGGCACGCTGGCACGCTGGCACGCTGGCACGCTGGCACGCTGGCACGCTGGCACGCTGGCACGCTGGCACGCTGGCACGCTGGCACGCTGGCACGCTGGCACGCTGGCACGCTGGCACGCTGGCACGCTGGCACGCTGGCACGAAACACGCTAAACCCGAAGCCAGATCGCTGGCAAACAATAGCGAGCATGTTTGCGCACCCGCGATGACAGCCTTCCCAAACAATCCGCCCTCCCCGTCTCGCTACAGGGTCGGCAAGCATGGCGTGCTAGCGTGCTGCGTGTATGCGTGTCAGCCCAACAGCATATCCGGGGATGGCGTTACCCGCATCACTTCTTCCACCGTGGTGAAGCCGGCGGCCACTTTCCGGGCACCGCTGATACGCAAGGGTTTCATCCCCCCACGCACCGCCTCGCGGGTAAGTGATTCGAGGTCTCCGCCACGATTAACCAGGCTTTTTACCGGCGCCGCCAGCGGCATGGCCTCATACACCCCCATGCGCCCCAGGTAGCCGGTACCCCGGCACTCCAGACAGCCCACCGGCCGATACCAGGTTTCCGGCGGAGTCATCTTGAAGGGCCGCACCAGCTCCCGCCAGGACGCCGCGTCCACCGCTTGCGGCGCCTTGCAATGCGGACACAGGGTCCGCACCAGCCGCTGGGCCATGACCCCGGTGACGGCGGCGGTGATCAGATAAGGTGGCACGCCGAGATCGGTGAGTCGCACGATCGACGACGGCGCGTCATTGGTATGCAGGGTGGACAACACCAGGTGACCGGTCAGCGCCGCCTGGATCGCCATTTCCGCGGTGGCCAGGTCACGGATCTCCCCGATCATGATGATGTCCGGATCCTGCCGCAGCATCGCCCGCACCCCTTCGGCGAAGCCGACGTCGATATTCGCCTGCACCTGCATCTGGTTGAAACTGGGCTCCACCATTTCGATCGGATCCTCGATGGTGCAGACATTGACCTCGCTGGTCGCCAGTTGCTTGAGCGTGGAATACAACGTGGTGGTTTTGCCGGAACCAGTGGGCCCGGTGACGAAGACGATACCGTGGGTGTGGCCGGTCATGGCCCGCCAGGCCTGATGATCCTCCTGGCTGAATCCCATTTGCGCGAAGCTGCGCACCAGCACCTCCGGATCAAAGATACGCATCACCATCTTCTCACCGAAGGCGGTGGGCAACGTGGACAGGCGCAATTCCACCTCATTGCCATCCGGGCTTTTGGTCTTGAGCCGGCCGTCCTGGGGTTTGCGTTTTTCCGCCACGTTGAGCCGGGACAGGATCTTGAGGCGGCTGGTCACCGCCGCCATCACCGGCGCGGGCAGTTCATAGACGTCATGCAGAACGCCATCGATCCGGAACCGCATGCGGCCGGTGTCCCGGCGCGGCTCCAGATGAATGTCGCTGGCACGCTGGGAAAACGCGTATTGCAGGATCCAGTCGACGATATTGACGATGTGCTGATCATCGGCGTCCGGCCGCCCCCGGCCAACTTCCAGCAGTTGCTCGAAGTTGGCGATATCCGTGCCCCCCTGCCCCCCGGAACGACGGGCACCGGCGATGGAGCGGCTGAGATTGTAGAATTCGATGCGATAGCGGCGCAGCGCCTCCGGATTGGCCAGCACCACCCGCACGGTCCGATCCCCCAGCACCTGCTGCAGATCCTCGCGCCAATCCAGACGGAACGGCTGATCGCAGCCCACCATCACCGTCTCCGCCGACACTTCCAGGGCCAGAATGCCATGGCGTTCGGCGAAGGCGTAGCTCATCACGTCGGTGACCCGGTCCACTTCCACCTTGAGCGGATCGATGTGATACAGGCTCAGACCGCTTTTTTCCGCCAACCAGGCGGTGAGCGCATCGATATCAAGGAAGACGTGCTCATTCTGACGATCGGCCAGCCGGTATTTCGCCACTACCTGTAGCGGATGCCAGCCCTGCTCGCTGCTTTCCCGTGGCGTTGTGGAAATCACATTGTAGTCTTCCCGGGTCACGCGCTGCTCTTCGAGCAGTTCACGCATGACCCAGCGAACATCCAGCTCAAACGTCCGGGACGAATGAGCCGCGGTGGTGGCCCCGATCACTACTACCCCCAAAAACCTAATTTACAATTAAGGAAATACTATCACCTATCCCCGGAATAGACAGCGGCGCTTTCCGGAACAGGCTCCGGCATTTCATGGAATAGGCAGCAGCGCCGCTATCCACTATACTCGCGCCCACTTCAGTGACGATTCCGTGACAGGGTTCCTATGTCCTTTGGCAGCTCCATCGCCGGCCTTTTTGGCCGATCGCCGATACGCCCCCTGCAAAAGCATTACGACACCGTGCACGATTGCGCTTTGGGCCTGGGCGATTTCTTCTCCGCGGTCCGCGACAATGACTGGGAACGCGCCCGCGAAGCCCGCCAGCGCATCGCCCAATTGGAAAACCAAGCCGACGAGCTGAAGAAAGAGTTCCGCCTCAACCTGCCCAAAAGCCTGTTCTTGCCGGTGCCCCGCTCCGATCTGCTGGAACTGGTCAGCGTGCAGGACAAGGTGGCCAACAAGGCCAAGGACATCGCCGGCCTCATGCTCGGCCGGCAAATGACGCTCCCTCCCAGCCTCGCCGATAGCATGACCGATTATCTGCAAGGCGCCATCGACACTTCCGCCCAGGCCAAGAAGGCCATCAATGAACTGGACGAACTGGTGGAAACCGGCTTCAGCGGCCGGGAAATCCGTCTGGTGGAAGAGCTCATCGAGGAACTGGATCGCCTGGAACGGGCCAACGACGACCAGCAGGTGCAGATCCGCGCCCGGCTGTTCAAATTGGAATCCGAACTGCCTCCGGTGGATGTGATGTTCCTGTACAAGATCATCGACTGGATCGGTGACCTGGCTGACCGCGCCCAAAAGGTCGGCGGCCATCTTCAATTGTTGCTTGCCCGCTAGGGTCCGGCAGACCAGCAGAGGTTCCCTATGGAGTGGATGCTCGAACACAGCACCCTGATGCTGCTCATTGCCGGCGGCGCCGGTTTCCTGATGGCCCTGGGCGTGGGCGCCAATGACGTCGCCAACGCCATGGGCACGTCGGTGGGGGCGCGGGCTCTCACCGTCAAACAGGCGGTTCTGATCGCCATCGTTTTCGAGTTCGCCGGGGCCTACCTGGCCGGCGGTGAGGTCACCGCCACCATCCGCAAGGGCATCATCGACGCCGAGGTTTTCAACCAGACCCCTCATTATCTGATCTACGGCATGCTCGCCGCATTACTGGCCGCCGGCATCTGGCTGGTGGTGGCTTCCTGGGCGGGCTGGCCGGTGTCGACCACCCATTCCATCGTCGGCGCCATTGTCGGCTTCGCCGCGGTCGGCGTCGGTATGGACGCGGTCCATTGGGGACAGGTGGGTTCCATCGTCGCCAGTTGGGTCACCTCGCCGCTGCTGGCGGGCTTTCTCTCTTTCGCCTTGATCAAGAGCGTGCAGAAACTGGTTCTCAACCATGACGACCCGTTCCAGCGGGCCAAGAAAGTGGTGCCGTTCTACATGTTCCTGGTGGGCTTCGTGATCACCAAGGTGACCCTGGTGAAAGGCCTCAAGCATGTGGGCCTGGAGATGAACTTCGCCTCCAGCACCCTGTGGGCGATCGTCGGCGGCGCGGTGGTGGCCGGCCTCGGGGTCCTGTTCCTGAGCCGCATCCAACCGGATCCGGAAGCCGACAAGGATTTCCGTTTCAGTTCGGTGGAGCGGGTATTCGCGGTGCTGATGATCTTCACCGCCTGTGCCATGGCCTTCGCTCATGGCTCCAATGATGTGGCCAACGCAGTAGGCCCGCTGGCGGCGATCAGCAGTGTGCTCGCCAATGGCGGCGTGATTGGCAAGGAAGCGATCATTCCCGGCTGGGTTTTGCTGGTGGGCGCCATGGGGATCGTGTTCGGGCTGGCGGTGCTCGGCGCCCGGGTCATGGCCACGGTGGGCACCAAGATCACCGAGCTGACCCCGAGCCGTGGCTTCGCCGCCGAACTGGGCGCCGCCACCACCGTGGTACTGGCGTCCGGTACCGGACTGCCCATTTCCACCACCCATACCCTGGTGGGCGCGGTACTCGGTGTCGGCATGGCGCGCGGCATCGGCTCGCTCAACCTGCGCGTGATCAGCACCATCTTCACTTCCTGGATCGTCACCCTGCCCGCCGGGGCCCTGTTGTCGATTCTGTTCTTCTATTTCTTCAAGGGACTGTTCGGGGCGTGAATTCGCTTACACGCCAGCACGCGAACACGCTTGGTTCGCCCCGCCGGTTTTAGGGGTTAGCGTGCAAGCGTGTTGCGTGTAAGCGTGCTTCGGCCCCTGGCGTCGCCCTGGCGGCGCTGGCTATACTGGCCCATCCCCTTGATTGGCCGAGAAAAACCGTGAGCACTACCGACCAGGTGAACTGGTTCCGCAATTCCTCACCGTACATCAACGCGCATCGTGGCCGTACTTTCGTGGTGATGATGACCGGCGAGGTTCTGGACAGTCCGTTACTGCCCTCATTGGTGCATGACCTGGCGCTGCTCAATACCCTTGGCGTGCGCCTGGTGCTGGTTCACGGGGCCCGGCCGCAGATCAGCCGGCGCGTTCATGCCGCCGGCCTGGAAACCCATTTCGAGCACCACACCCGGATCACCGACAGCGCCGCGCTGGAAGCGGTGATCGCCGCGGTGGGCGCACTGCGGCTGAAGCTGGAAGGGCTGTTTTCCATGGGGTTGGCGAACACGCCCATGCACAACGCCTCGATCCAGCTGATCAGCGGCAACTTCGTCATCGCCAAGCCCAAGGGGGTGCGCGACGGCTTTGACTACCAGCACACCGGCGAGGTACGCCGCATCGAGGTCGGACCGATCCGCCGCCAGGTGGACGCCGGCAACGTGGTGCTGCTATCCCCGCTGGGAAGCTCCCCCACCGGCGAGCTGTTCAATCTGAATGCGGAGGAAGTGGCCTCCACCGCCGCCATTGCCCTGGCCGCCGACAAGCTGATCGTGCTCGGCGACGGCGTGCGCATTGACGATGAACACCAGCGCATACTGCGCGAGCTGACGCCGCAGGAAGCCGGACGGTTGCTCGCCGGACAGCGTCTACAGGACAGCGCTCTGGAACGGCACCTTACCGCCGCGTGTCACGCGGCCAGCAACGGCGTGGCACGCGCCCACCTGCTCGACGCCAGCGACGACGGCGTACTGTTGAAGGAACTGTTCACCCGTGACGGCTGCGGCACCATGGTCACGAGAGAGACCTATGAAACCCTGCGCGGCGCCCGCATCGAGGATGTCGGCGGCGTACTGGAGCTGATCTCTCCGCTGGAGGCGGACGGCACCCTGGTGCGCCGCTCCCGGGAGTTGCTGGAAAGCGAGATACAACGCTTCCTGATCATCGAGCGGGACGGCATGGTGATCGCCTGCGCGGCACTCTATCCCTTCCCGGCGGAAAAAGTGGGCGAGTTGGCCTGTGTCGCCGTGCACCCGCAGTATCGCAGTAGCGAGCGGGGCCTTCAGTTGCTGCGGCAATTGGAGCGGCGGGCGCGGGAGCAGGGATTGGAACGGCTGTTCGTGCTCACCACCCATACCGCCCACTGGTTTCAGGAGCAGGGATTCCAGCCCGCGGATGTACACAGCCTGCCGGCGCAGCGGCAGCAGCTGTATAATTGGCAGCGCAATTCCAAGGTGTTCGTCAAGACACTCTGACCATGCCCACTTCCCAGTCCCCAGCCAATGGCGCCGCCGACACCGCCGGCCTTCGCTTGCAGCATGCCCTGGCGCGCTTTTTTCAGCTGCGCCAACACGTTGACGACGCGGTGTTTCTGGCCCGCTTGCAACGGCTGCGGGCCACCCAACGGCAGCGGCTTGCCGAGACCCACGCCGATCTGCTCGCCGATCACCAGCTGCGACCGGCGCTGACTTTCCTGCTGGATGATGTCTACGGTGGTCAGGATCTGCTGCCGGTGGCCACCGAGATTCGCCGTGCCCTGCCCAAGGCGCTGAAGTTGCTGCCCGACCGGGTCATGGCCACCTCCGCGGTGGCCCTGGAAGCGGCGATGCTCACCCAGGAACTGGATGAGGCCCTGGTCCATACGCTGGGAGCCCGGCTGGATCAGCCGCTGGATCCCGCCAGCTACGCCGAAGGCTACCGGGATCTCGGTGACGATGGCGCGCGCCGGCAACAGATCACGCTGGTGGAGGAACTGGGGCCCCGGCTGGACCGCTACATCCGCTCACGCACCCTGCAAACCACCTTCCGGCTGGTGCGCAAACCCGCTCATGCGGCGGGCTTCTCGAACCTGTATGATTTCATCGACCGCAGTTTCCGGGTAATGAAACCGGTGCCCAGCGTGACCGCCCTGCTTGAGCGAGTGGCGGCCCGCGAGGACGCGATCATGACGCGCCTGTTCAGCCGGCACCCTTTTCCGTTCAAGGACATCCCATGACCGACACCAACGACGACAAAGTAACCCACTTCGGCTACCAGCAGGTTCCCTGGCAGGAAAAGCAACAGCGGGTGGCGGGCGTGTTCCGTTCGGTGGCGGCCAAATACGATGTCATGAACGATCTGATTTCATTGGGCAGCCATCGCATCCTCAAACGCATGACCATCGAACTGGCCGGGGTGCGCCCGGGCCAACGGGTGCTTGATCTAGCCGGCGGCACCGGCGATCTGGCGATCAAATTCTCCCGCCTGGTCGGCGAAACCGGCCAGGTGGTCCTGGCCGACATCAATGACGCGATGCTGGGCGTGGGCCGGGACCGGCTCTACGACGCGGGTTGCGGACACAACACACAAGTGGCCCAGGTCAATGGTGAGCACCTTCCTTTCGCCGACAATAGCTTCCATTGCGTGACCATCGCCTTTGGTCTGCGCAACATCACCGACAAGGACGCGGCCCTGCGCTCCATGCTGCGCGTGCTCAAACCGGGCGGACGCCTGTTGGTACTGGAATTCTCGCAGCCGGTGAACAAGCCCTTCGCCAAGCTGTATGACCTGTACTCCTTCGCGGTCTGGCCGCGGCTGGGCAAACTGGTGGTGAACGACGCCGACAGTTATCAGTACCTGGCCGAGTCGATCCGCATGCACCCGGACCAGGACACGTTGCAGGGCATGATGGATGAGGCCGGTTTCGTGCGTACCGAATACTTCAACATGATCGGCGGCGTGGTGGCCCTGCACCGGGGGTTCAAAGCCTGATGTCGGATCCCGGACTGCTCTCCACCACCGCCGTGGCCGCCCTGGAACGGGCCATCAACACGGCACTGCGCGGCGACCCGGTGACCGCCGCCGCGCTCCGCCAGCATGCCGGCCGGCTGCTGGGGGTACACAGCACTTTGCCGCGCACCTCGGTGTTTCTGCTGATCGTGGATGACGGCGTCGAGCTGTACCTGCGCAGCGAAGCGGCGGCGGACGTCAGCGTCACCGGCAACCCGGTGGACCTGGCCGCGCTGTTGCTGGACTGGAAACGTCAGCCCAGCGCCATCGGCGGCCCGGTTCGCATCGAGGGCAACCGTGAACTGCTGCAATCCTTGCGTGAGCTGGCCCGCGACCTGCAATTGGATTGGGGCGCCATGCTGGAGCCGGCGCTTGGTGGCGAGTTGGCGCAGACCCTGCATCAGGGCGCCCTGCGCCTGGGAGGCTGGGCCCGCGAGGCGTTTCGCCGCCTCGGCGACCAGGTGGGCGACTATCTGGGCAACGAGTCCGGCCTGCTGGCACTGCGCCGGGAAGTGTACGAATTCTATCAGGACGTGGATGAGCTGCGCGGTGATGTGGACCGCCTGGAAGCCCGCGTTCAGCGTTTGAAGGCCTGTTCCCGCCCGGTTCGATAGTCGCGTTGCCGCCCCAAAGCGGGCCAGGCAAGGCGTGAGGAGAGAAGTTTAGCGTGCTAAATGAACGACGAAGAACACCGACTGGCCCGCTTTGGGGCGCAACCCGAAGGGTCGGGGCCGTATTCCCGCGATCCCGCGTTGCGATTCGCTCATGTAACCAGCCACACCGCGCTCACCGCACCCTGGCTGGTGAGAAAACGGCCCCCGGCGCGATTATCGAACCGGGTGGGAACAGGTCCGCAAGGAGTTCCGCGCCCTGATGCCACCGTTTGCCCGCTTGTTCTCGGTCACCCTGGTGGTGTGCCGCTATCGTCTGCTGTCCCTGCTTTCGGCGCATCCCATTCGCCCGCTGCTGGTCTTTCTGCAGTACCTGGTGCCAACCAGTTGGCGCGGCACCGGCGACCTCAGCGAAGGCGAACGTCTGCGGTTGGCGCTGGAGGAGTTAGGGCCGATCTTCATCAAATTCGGCCAGTTGATGGCCACTCGCCGGGATCTGCTGCCACCGGACTGGACCGAATCCCTGGCGCGCCTGCAGGATCAGGTGGCGCCCTTCGATGGCGGCGAAGCCCGGCGAAAGGTCCAGGCCAGTCTGCCTAAGCCGTTCGACCAGGTGTTCGCCACCTTCGACGAGCGGCCGCTGGCCTCCGCCTCGGTGGCCCAGGTGCATCCGGCCACCTTGCTGGACGGCCGTGAAGTCGTGGTCAAGGTACTGCGCCCCGGCGTTGAAATGAAGGTGGAGCGGGACCTCCGGGTAATGGGTTTCGGCGCCCGGATACTGGAGAAACTCTGGTCCGATTCCCGCTATTTCCACCCGGTACGGGTGGTGCGGGATTACCAGTCGGTGATCCGTGGCGAACTGGACCTGGAGCAGGAAGCCGGCAACAGCGAGACCATGCGCCGGCATTTCCTGTTCAGTTCGCTGCTGCACATCCCGGAGGTGCACCTGGAGGTGTCCTCCCGTCAGGTGATGATCTCCGATCGCATTTACGGCATTCCGGTCAATGACATTGAGCGCATCAAGGCGGCCGGCATCGACCCGCGCGCCCTGGCCGAACGCGGTGTGGAAATCTTCTTCGCCCAGGTGTTCCGGCATAATTTTTTCCATGCCGACATGCACCCGGGTAATATTTTCGTCAATCCGGCCACCCCGGATCTGCCCCAATACATGGCGGTGGACTGCGCCATTGCCGGGCGCCTGTCCCGCCATGACCTCAACGTGCTCGGGCGCATGGTACTGGCGGTGATGCGCGAGGATTACCCGATGCTGGTGGATCTGGTGATCCGGGCGGGCTGGAGCAACGCCCCGATCGATCGCCACCGTTTCGAACAGGAGGCCACGCAGTTGCTGGCACCGGTTCGCTCCGCCTCGCTGGAACAGCTGGAATTCGCCCCGCTGGTCCTGCGCCTGTTTGATCTGGCCCGGGAATACCACATTGAGGCACCGGTACAATATGTGCTGTTGATGAAGACCCTGGTGCATATCGAAGGTCTGGGCCGCAGCATCTACCCGCAACTGGATATCTGGACCGTGGGCCGGCCGCTGCTGGAAGCGTGGATGATGGAGGAATACGGCCCCGCCGCCACGCTCAATAAACTGCGCAACCGGCTGCCGGAATGGACCGCTCAGTTGCCGGAAATGCCGGATCTGCTGCGTGACGCCCTGGAGAATCTGCGCGATCATCCGCAGCGGCAACGGGACCTGGAATTCCGCCTGGCATCAAACTTGCGCCACAATCGCCGCCGTGCCCTGGCCGGGGTCGGCGCGGTGGCCCTGGGCCTGCTGGCGGGCATTGACGCGCTGCTGGTCGGTAGCGGCTGGGCCTGGCCTCTGGGCGGTACTGGCGCCGTGCTGCTGGCGTGGTCATTGCGCGCGTAGCGGCCCGTACTTTGCTACACTGACGGGCCTGCACTGGAGACACCATGTCGGATATTCTCAACCAATTGCACCAAGTCCTGGAGGCCCGCAAGGGGGCGGACCCGGACAGTTCCTATGTGGCGAGTCTGTACCATAAGGGCCTGAACAAGATTCTGGAGAAGGTGGGCGAGGAAGCCATCGAGACCCTGCTCGCCGCCCGGGACCTGGAAGCCGGCGGCGACACCCGGGCCCTGGTCAGCGAAACCGCGGATCTGTGGTTTCATTCCATGGTCATGCTGGCTCATCTAGGATTGCATCCCGACCAAGTGCTGGCGGAACTGGAGCGTCGCTTCGGCCTGTCCGGGCACGAAGAAAAAGCCTCTCGAGGAGATTAATCATGTTTTCCGGTATCAGTATTTGGCAATTGCTCATCGTCCTGGCCATCGTGGTTCTGCTGTTCGGAACCAAGAAGCTGCGCAACATCGGCAACGATCTCGGCGGCGCGGTCAAGGGCTTCAAGGATTCCATGCGCGATGGCGAAAATGAGCAAGACCAGCAGCGTCTAGCCGACGAGAAAAACGACACCACCCAGGAACAGAAAGAAAAGGACAAGGATCAGGTCTGACCTGAGCGGAGCCGCTACCCATGTTCGACGTCGGCTTTTCCGAGCTGCTGCTGATTTTTGTCATCGCCCTGGTGGTGCTGGGCCCCGAACGCCTGCCGAAAGCGGCCCGCACCCTGGGCTACTGGATCGGCCGTGCCCGTTCCACCTTCAACAACCTGCGCAACGAGCTGGAACGCGAAGCGTTGAACATGGACATGCGCGAGCGCATGGAAAAACAGATGCGGGAAATGGGGCTGGACGAAGACAGCATCCGCAAGGCCAAGGACAGCCTGCTGTCCCCGGACGAGGTAGCCCAGGCCCGGCAGAAGCCCGACCCGATCAAGGCGGAAAGCCGTCTGAATACGCTCGAACCCTCCGAGCCAGCGTCTTCCACCCCGGAGGAGAAGAAATCCGATGAATGACGAGCACCACGGCGATACCGCGCAACCGCTGGTAGCTCACCTCCTGGAACTGCGTAACCGTCTGCTGCGTGCGGTGGTGGCGGTTCTGGTGGTGTTCCTGTGCCTGTTTTATTTTTCCCGGGAACTGTACACGCTGATCGCCGCGCCGCTGATGCAGGCGATGCCCGAGGGCACCCACATGATCGCCACCGGCGTGGCCGCGCCCTTTCTCGCGCCATTCAAGCTGACGCTGTATCTGAGCATCTTCGTGGCGGTCCCGGTCATTCTGCATCAGGCCTGGGCCTTCGTGGCCCCGGGGCTTTACCGGCACGAGAAGCGGCTGGCGGTCCCCTTGCTGATGAGCAGCGTCCTGCTGTTCTATGCCGGCGCCGCCTTCGCCTACTTCGTGGTCTTTCCGCTGATGTTCCAGTTCTTCACCTCGGTGGCGCCGGAAGGTGTGGCGGTATCCACCGACATCAGCAGTTATCTGGATTTCGTGCTGGCGCTGTTTCTGGCTTTCGGCGTCGCCTTCGAGTTGCCCATCGCCATTGTCCTGCTGATCGCCTCCGGCGCCACCACCGCCGCCAAGCTGTCCTCTTCCCGGGCCTATGTGGTGGTGGCGTGTTTCGTTCTCGGCATGCTGCTGACACCACCGGACATCATCAGTCAGACGTTACTCGCCCTGCCCATGTGGCTGCTGTTCGAAGTGGGCCTGATCTTCGGACGCTTCGTCGAGAAAGAGAAGGTGCAGCGGGAAGAGGAAAACGACGGCGTTTCCGCCAAGGACGAGTGAGAGATTGATCGCGGTACTTTCTTTGGCCGCTCCTGGCTGGAAAGCAGCGGTGGGAAGCAGCCTTGGCCGCGAATGCCCCCGAACCGTTAGTCATTCGCTTGCAAGCAAGCTCCCACAGCGGCTTCGTAGCATGTGGGAGCCAGCCTGCTGGCGAAGGGACGCGCTAGCTTGACGATCAGCCTCCCAGGCACGCCTTGTCGCGCAGGAAATCGACGATCCGGGCGCGCACCGCCGGATCTCTCGTTCCCTGCCCATGACCGCCGCGCAGCGGCTGAAACAGCTTCGGCGCCTCGGCGGCGTGGTACAAGCGCTCCCCCTGAGCGTAGGGGATCACCGGATCTTCCAGGCTGTGCAGAATCAGTAAAGGGCGCGACGCCAGAGCGGCAATGTTATTTTCCGGATCCCAGTCACGTGGCGGCAGCGTCGGCACCACCAGCCACTGCAACGGCCATAGCAGCCAGCTGCGCCCCATCACATCCTTGGCAATATCCCGGTAGCTGGCGAAGGCGCCTTCGAACACCACGCATTGGACTTTGTCCTCATTGACCGGTCGCGCCAACACCCGGGTTCCCATTGCCGCCCCCAGGCTCTGGCCAAACAGAATGATCGGCTGTCCCTCGGCACGCCCGGATGCCACCAGCCAGTCGAGCCCGAGCTGGATATCATCGAAGACCTCCGGCAATTCGGCGGAGCCCTCCGACAAACCATAGCCCCGATAATCCAGCAGCAGCACATTGAAGCCCTGCTCCGGCATCCATTGCACATTGGCCAGGTGAGTACTGATGTTCTCGCCATTACCGTGCAGATAATAAACGGTGGCAACACTGCCCCCCCGAGCCGGCAACCACCAGGCGTGCAGGCGCAGCCCATCCGGATGAATCAGAATCACATCCTCGTAGTCCAATCCCTGGCGGGCAGGATTCTGCGCCCAGGGCTTCATCGGATAGAAGAATACCCCGCTGCAACCGCTCACCAGCAACGGCACCAGCAGCAACATCAGTCGTAATACCATCGCCACTCCAGATTGAAACCGGTGTCACTGTCGCCGCGCCAGCCTTCGCGCTCCAGAGAGGCGCGCAAACCATGCTGGCGCCCCAGTGCGTAATGGGCACTAAGCCGGGAACGATGCCGGTATCCGTCATTGGTAAAGTAATGTCCGGCACTGCTTAGTTGCCACTGCCAGGCGCCGCTGTTGTATAGCAGTCCGGCCTCGGCGCCCCCGCCCGGGGTAATCCAGGTGCTGAAAGCACTGTTGTTTTCCGCCCGGGCGCTGAGTAGTACATAGGGCTGCCAGCCCTGCCAGCGCCAGCTGAGGCCGGCGCCGCCCTGAACATAACGGGTCAGCCGGCGCCCTTGCGCCCAGGCCCGTTCCAGCCCGCCCTCCACATACCAGCTCAGCGGCTTGGAGAACGTATCGCGGGGACTCAATGAGCGAATGCTGACCAGGTCCAGGCGCTCCAGCTTCACCGCCTGGCTTTCGGTACTGCGCAAGGTAACACCCAACCCTTCGATTTGCGCGCCATCAAGAAAACCGCGGCGGTTATCCAGCAGGTCATGGTAGGTCATCCGCCAGCTGAACTGACCGTAATCGTCCGCGCCCCATTGGCCGCCGGAGACGCCCAGCATTTTGGTACCATGCCCCTCTTCCGGCGGACGTTGAGGCTGCACCCGGGGCGGTGTCGCCGCTGGCAGCCGGCTCATCAGCCCCAACAATGCGAAGGAACGCTTGGCCACATCCTCGGTGCGTTCCTCCTTGCGATGAACAAACCGTACATGACGATAAGCGGTTTGCGCCATCAACGCCTGCCGTGGCGGCGGATAGGCTTGAAACTCCGCGCTTTGCGCCAAATCCGGATCATCGGCGAGACGGCGGGAAAGGCGCCGTTCCGCCACCGTCATCTCCGCCACCAGGGCTTCCAGCTCCTGCGCCTTGGACGGTCGATAATGGCGCTGTTCGATCAGGTCCTTATCGTCCAGCGCCCGCACCGTATTGACGGGCAGCTCAGCAAACCGCCACTTGTCCAGCAAGCCGGTGCCGGGCCGGGCCACTTCCATCAGTTCCAACAGCCGGAACGAGCAATTCTCATCGAAAAAGTAATAGTCGAAATTGATGTCCTTGAGTTCCCACAAATGCTCGATGACCCAATCAATCTCGTCCTGATTCAGAGCCAGGTCGTACTCCCAGATGTCCCGGTTTTCCATATGGGAGTATTCCTGGATTTTCTGCACATAAGGTACCAGGGTGAAGCGTCCGGGATAGCCGCCGGCCAGGCCGCGGTATATGTAGAACAGGGAGTTGTCTTGTTCCGAGGTCATGGCGCCAAAATTGACCGCCCAGGACAGCCATACGGTCCCGTCACCGGTCTGATCCAGCCGTAATAAAGTATGGCCGAACATGGAGGAAGGGCTGTTCAGGTAGGCGGCGGGAAAGACCAGCACGGCCCGGTTCGCCTGAACCGATTGACGCCATTCCATGTATTCGTCGCAATGGGCGAAAGGCGCGCTCTCTTGCCCCCCACTCTCTTCCCAACCCAAGTGCTCGGCAAAAAAGCGATAGCGGGCCGGGAAACGGCAACGCTCCGGCGCCTGTGCTGGCCGCAACGCGTCAATGGAGGCGTTCAGCTCCGCCAGCGGATCATCCTTACCGGTGTCGGAGAGGAAAAAATTATCGTCGTCCACATAGCTGCGGTGGCGATCACGAAGGGTGGCGCCCGGGTTAATATGCAGCAAGGCCTGCCAGCGTGGTTCCCGGGCAAGGTCTTCCCGATTCTGCGCGGCGGCAACGGTAGTGGACAGGGTCAGGAACAGGCCCGCGAGGGCGCACAGAACTCCGGTGCGCATGGCACATCCTGGCAGGGGAAAAGAAAAGCGTGAAACGAAGGCCCCGCCAAAGCAGCGGGGCCGTCAAGCACTTATACGTACTTGGCCAGTTGTTGATCCTGGCTCATTACCATGTTGATTTGCTGCATCACTTCCGCGGCAGTGACGTCCTGGCTCGGGAAGATGGAGGCAAAGTTCTGATGCATGATGCTGTTGAAGTGAGCGCGATCCGCCGCGTCCACACCGATGGAAACGGACAGCGCGGTCAGGGCCTCACCTTCACCCACCGCCATGTCCTGAGCCACTTCTTCCATCACGCCGGTCATCCCCAGCAGGCTTTCACCGCTGTAGGTCAGGGCGCCATTGGTGTCACAACCGTTGGTACCGGAAGTCATACCGAAAGTGGCGTTGCCGGAGGTACCGTTCACAATCGTGGCCAAAAGATGCATGGGAAGGCCGGATTTGCCTTCGAACAACAGGTTACCCCAACCACAGCCCGGACCACCCGGAGCCACGGCGTGAGCGGAGAAGGAAGCACCCATCAGTGCAGCAGCAAGAAGCGTTTTTTTCATCTTTGATCTCCTGATGTTTTTTACCATCGTCCCTAAGGAACTTGCCTTGGCCCCCATCGACGATCCCCGGGAGCATGCGAATCATCATAAACCAGGGTTGTTCCATTGCAATACGGCTGTCACCTAAAAAAAGGCCATTTACAAAACGCAACCTGACCCGGATCACAGCTCCAGCAGAAAAGTCACCGGCCCGTCATTGATCAAATGCACCTGCATGTCAGCACCGAAACGGCCGGTCGCCACCGGCACACGTCGTGCTTTCAATGCCTCGACAAACTCCTGGTACAGGCGCAGCCCCAGGGCCGGCTCCGCGGCGCTGGAGAATCCGGGCCGGCGCCCTTTGCGGGTATCCGCCGCCAGAGTGAACTGAGACACCGCCAGCACTTCCCCGGCCACAGCGCGAACATCCAGATTCATCTTGCCCTCGGAATCCGCGAACACCCGGTAGCCGCTCACCCGTTCCGCCAACCGCCGGGCCGTGTCGGACTCATCACCGTGCTCCACACCGACCAACACCAACAGACCCCGGCCGATACGACCAACCTCTTCCCCCGCCACCTCCACATGGGCCTGGCGCACTCTCTGTAGCAGTACCTTCACGCCAGATCCCCGCGTTGCTCCAGCCGATGGACCGCGGCAATCAACGCCTCTCCGACCCCCGCCTCACTGGTGGCATGGCCGGCACCGGGCACCCACCGCAAACGGCTGTCTGGCAGCGCTTCATGTAACAGCCACGCCTGTTCCGGCGGACACACCAAATCATAGCTGCCATGCACGATTTCCACCGGGCAGCGCAGTTGCGCGCAGCGCGGCAACAAGGGTTCCGGCAAAAAACCATCGTGCATGAAGTAATGGGTTTCCAGTCTGGCCATGGACCAGGCGTGGCCATCCACATCCAAGCCGGCTAGCGGTATCAGGGCGGACAGATGGGTTTCCCAAAGTGTCCATTCCCGGGCCAACCGCATACCCTCCCCGCTCCGCGCTTCGCCAGCGGCAAGGGCGGCGTGATAGCGCGCCAGCACCGTGCCTTCTCCGGCCGGCAGGGCATCCACCAGCCGTTGCCATTGCTCGGGGCGATAGCGGGCGGCGCCGTGCTCCGTATAAAGCCAGTCCATGTCTTGCCGCCGGCACAGAAAGACACCGCGCAACACCAGCGACGCCACTCGGTCGCCGTGTTCCAGAGCATAGCTGAGAGCCAGCGTACTGCCCCAGGATCCTCCCATCATCACCTGCCAGCGAGATACGCCCAGATGACGGCGAATGCGTTCGATGTCATTGACCAGATGCGACAGGGTATTGTGGTCGGTACCGGCATGAGGACGACTCTTGCCGGCGCCGCGCTGGTCATGGAGCACAATGCGGTAATGACGTGGATCGAACAGTCTGCGCAGCAATGGCGAACTGCCGCCACCGGGGCCGCCGTGGAGCACCATCACCGGCACACCGTCCGGATTGCCGCATTGTTCCAGATAGAGCTCATGGCCGTCGCCGACGGCCAGATACTCGTGCTGATAGGGTTCGAGAGGAGGATACAGCGCCATGATGATCTTCTTGCCGGAGTGCGCTCCAGCATAAGGATTGCGGGAACGAGCGCAAGACGCCGGACGCCGGACGCCGGA
>NZ_AQPF01000027.1:0-51826 GCF_009846745.1 Alcanivorax xiamenensis
TGGACTGTCAGGGGAATACCATCACTACACATTTTTTTGTATCCTGGATCTTACTCGATGATTAGATGGTGTCAGCAGAGGCAAGCTTGTGCGCCTTACCCCTCTCTCATCAGAGGAAAAGGGGGCTGTTTAGAAGGACTTAAGCCCGTTCAATAACCGTAGCAATCCCCTGGCCCAATCCAATACACATGGTTGCCAGGCCAAGCGGGCCCCCTTTCCATTCCATGACGTTGAGCGCGGTGCCCCTATTGGTAGGGCGCCGGAGCAGCCCAGGGGGTGGCCCAGGGCGATGGCGCCGCCGTTGAAGTTGACCTTCTCTTTGACTTTGTCGATCAGCTTCAGGTCTTTCAGCACCGGGAGGGATTGCATGGCGAAGGCTTCGTTGAGTTCGACGTAGTCGATGGTCGGGCCGGCGCGGGCCTAACCGCGAGGGAAGCAGACTACTGCTCTGCTCAAAAGTGCCGCGTAACGTCCTGTCTGGCGTGAAGAATTCGAATGACTTGCAACTCTTGCTGGTGAATTCGATAGAAAATGATATGGCTGGTAACGGAAGCGCTGTATACGTCGGGGGATAGCTCAGGTCGCGCCTTGCCGGTCTTCGGTTGTCGGAACAGTTGCCAGAGTTTGGCTTTGAGCGAGTTCATGTACTCGTCCGATCTGGTCGTGCCCCAATGGCGCGATCCGTATTGGTGGATGGAGCGCAAATCCTCGCGGGCGGCGGGCGAGATGATCAGAGAAAGCGTCATCCGGTCTTGATGTCGTCAAACAGGCGGTCGAGTCCGGCCTTGCTGTCAACGCGAATGCCTTGGCCCTGGTTCAATGGCAGGATGCCTTCTTGAAGCTGTTCGCGTAGTCGGGCCAGTTTGAGTTCGTTGACCCATTCCTCGTGGGTTTCCACGAACCGCAGGGCTTCCCGGACCACCTCACTGGCGTTGTTGTATAGGCCGCTGTCCACTTTGGCTTTGATACGGGCTTCGAGTTCGGGGGTTAGTGAGACGTGCATGCCCACTCTCCTGAGGGTGAGGGTATCGTTAGATACTAGTCTTGCTACATAGATTGTCAATCTATGTATTTTCCTGGAGATGAAAAAAGCCCCGGCGGGTTCACCCGCCGGGGCTTTTGAGCTCTTGGCAACGATGGAAGAGAGGGCGATTAAACCCGCTCAATCACAGTAGCAATCCCCTGACCCAACCCAATGCACATGGTCGCCAGGCCGAGCTGGCCGTCTTTCCATTCCATGACGTTGAGCAGGGTGCCGGTGATGCGGGCACCGGAGCAGCCCAGGGGGTGGCCCAGGGCGATGGCGCCGCCGTTGAGGTTGACCTTCTCTTCGACTTTGTCGATCAGTTTCAGGTCCTTCAGTACCGGCAGGGACTGCGCGGCGAAGGCTTCGTTGAGTTCGACGTAGTCGATGTCGTCGATGGTCAGGCCGGCGCGGGCCAGGGCTTTCTGGGTGGCCGGTACCGGGCCGTAGCCCATGATGGCGGCGTCGCAGCCGGCCACGGCCATGCTGCGGATCTTGGCGCGCGGTTTCAGGCCCATGGCCTGGGCTTGTTCGGCGCTCATCACCAGCATGGCGGAGGCGCCGTCGGACAGTGCCGAGGAGGTGCCGGCGGTGACGGTGCCGCTGACCGGGTCGAACACCGGGCGCAGTTTGGCCATGTCCTCGATGCTGGCGTTGGGGCGGATCACTTCGTCGATTTCACACAGCACTTTGTGGCCGTCGGCGTCGTGGCCTTCGATCGGCACGATTTCGTTTTTCCAGCGGCCTTGTTCGGTGGC
This sequence comes from Alcanivorax xiamenensis, assembly GCF_009846745.1. NCBI lineage: Bacteria > Pseudomonadati > Pseudomonadota > Gammaproteobacteria > Oceanospirillales > Alcanivoracaceae > Alcanivorax > Alcanivorax xiamenensis. The sequence continues at coordinate 1,783 of NZ_AQPF01000027.1, forward strand.
TTCCCAGGCTTTCTGGTGGGAGCGCACGCCGAACTCGTCCTGCTGTTCACGGGTGATGCCGTGCATGCGGCCGAGCATTTCCGCGGTCAGGCCCATCATGTTGGAGGCCTTGGCGGTGACCTTGGACAGTTCCGGGTTGAGGTCCACGCCGTGGTCCATGGCCACATGGCCCATGTGCTCCACGCCGCCGATCACGAACACCTCGCCGTTGCCGGTCTGGATCGCCTGGGCCGCGGAGTGCAGCGCCTGCATGGAGGAGCCGCACAGGCGGTTGACGGTTTGCGCCGCGGTGGTGCGGGGCAGGCCGGCCAGCATGGCGATGTTGCGGGCGATGTTCATGCCCTGTTCCTTGGTCTGGTTCACACAGCCCCAGATCACGTCCTCGGTTTTGCTCAGGTCCCAGCCCGGGTTACGGGCTTGCAGCGCTTCCACCAGCAGGGCGGACAGCTTTTCCGCGCGAACGTTGCGGTACTGGCCGTTTCTGCTTTTCCCCATGGGGGTACGGACAGCGTCGACAATGACTACGTCTTTCGGATTCAAACTCATAAATAAATCTCCTCTGCCCGTGCCTTACGCGAAGAAGGACTCGCCCTTGGCGGCCTTGTCCTTGAGCATTTGCGGCGCTTCATAAAGGGCGCCCAGGTGTGCGTACTTGTCGCACAGGTCGGCGAATGCCTTGGTACCGATGCTGTCGATGTAGCGCAGCGGCCCGCCACGGAACGGCGGGAAGCCGATGCCGTAGATCATCGCCATGTCCGCTTCGGCGGCGGAGCCGACGATGTTGTCTTCCAGACAGCGGACGGTTTCGGTGCACATCGGGATCATCATGCGGGCGATGATCTCTTCGGCGTCGAATTCCTTGCGCTCGGCGGCCATCGGCTTGAGCAGCTCGTAGCTGCCTTCGTCGGCCACTTTCTTCGGTTTGCCCTTCTTGTCCTGCTCGTAACGGTAGAAGCCAATGCCGTTCTTCTGGCCGTAGCGCTCGTTCTCGAACATGATTTCGGTGGGGTCCTTGAAGTCGTGCTGCATGCGGTCCGGGAAGCCTTCCGCCATCACTTTGGCGGCGTGCACGCCGGTGTCGATGCCGACCACGTCGAGCAGGTAGGCCGGGCCCATGGGCCAGCCGAACTTCTGCATTACTTTATCCACTTGCTGGAAGTCGGCGCCGTCGCGTACCAGCATGCCGAAGCCGGCGAAGTACGGGAACAGCACGCGGTTCACCAGGAACCCGGGGCAGTCGTTGACCACGATCGGGTTCTTGCCCATTTTCTGGGCGTAGGCGACCAGGGTGGCGATGGTTTCGTCGGAGGTTTTCTCACCACGGATCACTTCCACCAGGGGCATCATGTGCACCGGGTTGAAGAAGTGCATGCCGCCGAAGTTTTCCGGTTTTTTCAGCGCTTCCGCCAGTTTGGTGATGGAGATGGTGGAGGTGTTGGAGGCCAGAATGGTGCCGTCCGCCACTTTCTCTTCCACTTCCGCCAGCACGGATTGTTTCACCTTGGTGTTTTCCACCACGGCTTCGACGATCACGTTGACGTTTTCAAAGTCGCCATAGTTGAGGGTCGGGCGAATGGAGGAGAGCACCTTGCCCATCTTGGCGGCGTCCATCTTGCCTTTGGCGACGCGCTTGGCGAGCAGTTTGGAGGCCTCGTTCATGCCCAGGTCCAGCGCCTTGTCGGCGATGTCCTTCATGATGATCGGGGTGCCTTTGAGGGCGGACTGGAAGGCGATGCCGCCGCCCATGATGCCGGCGCCCAGTACCGCGGCCTGCTGGATGTCCTTGGCGGTCTTGGCGACCTTGCCGTTGACTTTCTTCACTTGCTGGTCGGCCAGGAACAGGCCCACCAGGGCGGTGGCTTGCGGGGTCTTGGCCACTTTGGCGAAGCCCTGGGCTTCCACGTCCAGCGCTTCCTCGCGCTTCATGCCGGCGGCTTTCTGCATCACCTTCACGGCTTCCACCGGCGCCGGGTAGTTCTTGCCTGCCTGCTGCATGACCATGGCGGTGCAGGTCTGGAACGCCATCATGTTTTCCATCGGCGGCAGCTTCAGCGGCTCCAGCTTTTCCTGGCGCTTGGCGCGGAAGTCGATCTTGCCGGCCAGGCATTGCTTGACCAGATCGATGGCGGCGTTGTGCAGGTCGTCGTGCTTGACCACCGCGTCCACCACGCCGTCTTTCAGGGCTTTTTCCGGTCTTTGCTGGGCGCCGGTGGCGATCCACTCAACGGCGTTGTCCACGCCCACCAGGCGCGGCATGCGCACGGTGCCGCCGAAGGCCGGGAAGATGCCGAGTTTCACTTCCGGCAGGCCGATCTGGGCCTGTTCGCTCATCACCCGGAAGTCGCACACCAGGCACATTTCCAGGCCGCCGCCCATGGCGAAGCCGTTGATCGCGACCACCTTGGGAATGTCCAGATCCTCGAAGGCGCTGAAGATGTTGTTGGCTTCACGGGACCATTTGGCGATCTCCGCTTCTTCCTGGGCGAACATTTCGGTGAATTCGGTGATGTCCGCGCCAACGATGAACACCTTCTTGCCGGAGGTGACGATCAGACCCTTGATCTGGTCACTGCCCTTGATGGCGTCGATGGCTTTCTGGAAGTCTTCCAGGGTGGCCCGGTTGAACTTGTTGACGGACTCGCCCTGAAGGTCGAACTTCAGCTCGGCGATGCCGTCGTCAAGCAGTTGTACGCTTACGGCGTTGCCTTGATAGATCATAAGATTGCTCTCCAGTCCCAAAGTCCGCGGCGTGTCGCCGCATTTGGTGAGCCTGCTTCCGCCTCCGTGGAGGCCCGTGTGCCAGCACGTGAGTAAACACTCACATGAATGGCGAAACCATGAATCCGGATGCCGTACCCGATGGTGCGTGGCAGGCGAGTTCCAAAGTGCGCCCGATGTTCTCGGGCCGCGCCGCGCCAGGCCGGGGCCTGGTCCAGCGACACGGGGGCGTCGGGCGCGCTTTGGGGCCGCCTGATGCGTGCCAAGCATGGGCATCTCTGTGCCACTTGTTAACACCTCCAGCGACGTAATGTCCTGAAGCCCCCGGATTAAATCGTCATTCCGCGTGCTGGTGCGGTATCCGGATTGGGCGCCAAGTATAGGAAAGCGGGCGCGGTTTATTTAGCCCCTTTTGTGACTTTATGGTCGGAGAAGGGACTTTCATGGTTGCCGCCCGCGCCCTGGCCCTTTAAATGCATTGACCCAGTATACCCGTCGACCCTGTATACTCAGCCCCCGCTTCAAATTGATGAAAGGGTGTCCGCCGTGGTCCGTGCTTTCCCTACCGTTCGCCGCCGTCATGTGGAAATCCCCGCCGGTCTGGCCGAGGTGCCGCCGTTGCTGGCACGCATCCTGGCGGCGCGGGGCATGAGCGGCGCCGAGGAGCTGGACCTGAGCCTGAACCGCCTGCCGCACCCGCGTCAATTCGGTGGCCTGGAGCAGGCGGTGGCGCTACTGCTGCAAGCGCGGCGCGAGCATTGGCGGGTGTGCGTGGTGGGCGATTACGACGCCGACGGCGCCACCGCCACCGCCGTGATGGTAAAGGGCCTGCAACAGCTCGGCTTCGTCCGTCCCGACTATTTGGTGCCGGACCGCTTCGAATACGGTTACGGCCTGTCGCCGGCCATTGTCGACCTGGCCCGGGAGCGTTACCAGCCGGATTTGTTGATCACCGTGGACAACGGCATCGCCAGTATCGATGGCGTGGCGGCGGCCCGGGCCGCCGGTTTGCGGGTGCTGATCACCGACCACCATTTGCCCGGCGACACGCTCCCCGAGGCCGACGCCATTCTCAACCCCCGTCTGTGCGAGGAGGGCTTTCCCGCCGCCAACCTGGCCGGCGTTGGCGTGGCCTTCTATGTATTGATGGCGTTGCAGAGCGCGCTGGAACTGCGCGGCCGGGTGGTGGATCTGCTCGATCTGGTGGCGCTGGGCACGGTGGCGGACGTGGTGGTGCTGGACGGCGCCAACCGCATTCTGGTGGAGCAGGGCCTGCGCCGTTTGCGCGCCGGTCAGGGTTCACCGGGGGTGCGCGCGCTGCTGCGGGTGGCGGGCCGCGATCCGGCGGTGGCCGCCGATCTCGGCTTCGCCGCCGGGCCGCGCCTCAATGCCGCCGGGCGCCTCTCGGACATGAGCCACGGCATCGAGTGTCTGCTGGCGGAGAGCGACGCGGAGGCCGAGCGTCACGCCCAGGAGCTGGACACCATCAATCGAGAGCGGCGCGGCATTGAGCAGGGCATGCGCGAGGCCGCCATGGCAGAGGTGGCACGGCTCACCGGACCGACGCCGGCGGCGCTGTGCCTGCATGGTGACGACTGGCACGAAGGGGTGGTGGGCATTCTCGCCTCGCGGGTCAAGGAGGCGCTGAACCGGCCGGTGATCGCCTTCGCCCCGGCCCGGCAACAGGGCCTGCTGAAGGGCTCTGGCCGTTCCATTCCCGGCCTGCATCTGCGCGATGTGCTGGACGCGGTGGCCACCGGCCATCCCGGTCTGCTGCAGAAGTTCGGCGGCCACGCCATGGCCGCCGGGTTGACCCTGGAACGCCGCTATCTGGCCGAATTCACCGAGGCGTTCCAGGCGACGGTGGCGGCCCAGGCCGACGAGGACGTGTTCCTGGATGTGATCGACACCGACGGCGAGCTCGGTGAGACGGACATCACCCTGGCCAACGCCGAGCTGCTCAGTCACCGTTTTCCCTGGGGCCAGGGCTTCCCGCCGCCGCGTTTCGACGGGGTGTTCGAGGTGCTCAACCACCGGGTGGTGGGCGAGCGTCACCTTAAACTGACCCTGGGTCTGCCGGATGTGGGCGCGGCGGTGGACGGTATTTTCTTCAACGCGCCGGTGGCGGACCTGCCCACCCGGATTCAGCGGGTGGAGGGCATCTACCGGCTGGAAGTGAATGAATTCCGCGGCCAGCGCAATCCGCAGTTGCTGTTTGAGTATTTGCAGGTGGTGTGAAAAGGCGCTTGCACGCAGCACGCTCGCACGCGAATGAGGAGGCGGCCATTGGCCGCGCCTTCAATAAAGGACAAGGCGTTGACTGAGAGAAAGAGGCCACAACGCTTTTCGCTGCGTGTTGCGTGTTGCGTGTTGCGTGTTGCGTGTTGCGTGTTGCGTTTCAGGTGTCTCCCCCCGGGGACTTTGCTAGCATTGCTCTTCGCGCCTGACCGCGCCTTAACGATTGCGCGCCCCGCCGCCTTCGCGGCCTGGCGCTAACGCCGGCCCAAAAGGCCGGATTGACCATCCCCCGGCGGCTATCGCCATCCCGGGGAGCAGCGACCCTTAACGGAGGGGAGACATGAAAACAATTCACAAGCATCGCCTGGACATCTCGAGCCAGGTGCAGGAGCTGCGTTTGCCCGAGGACGGCACCGTTCTGCGGGTGGACTACGTGGCCCAGGAAGCCTTGATTTATATGTGGGTGGAAGTGGACGCCGACACCGTCATCGACACGCCGAAGGAAACCCGGCGCTTCAAGGTGTTCGCCACCGGCAGCGGTATTCCCGACAACGCCCGCTACATCGGCACCACCCTGGATACCCTCAAACCGGAGGCGTATCACGTTTTTGAGTTGAAGGATTAGACGACGCTTACACGCAACACGCAACACGCAACACGCAACACGCAACACGCTGGCACGCAAAGACAGGAGCCCGGCTGATGGTAGGCATCATGGTGATTCACTTTCCCGGGTAATCCGGCCTTTCCAACAGGCCCCGGGGCCGGCAAGTATGGCGTGCCGGCGTGTTGCGTGTAAGCGTGCCCCTCGTCAGTCGCCCCACAAACCGCTAAAATCCCCGCCTTTCCCCATTCATTTGAGACGATTCGAGTAGACGCCTTATGGAAGTCAATCCGCTGCGTACGCACCTTTCCGACCTGTCCGAGCGCGTGGAAGCGCTTAGGGGGTATCTTTGACTACGCTGTAAAAAGCGAACGACTGGTCGAAGTAGAAAGGGAGCTGGCCACCCCGGACGTGTGGAATGAGCCGGAGCGGGCCCAGGCCCTGGGCAAGGAGCGGGCGCAATTGGAGTTGGTGGTGAAGACCCTCGATGAGGCCACTCAGGGCATCGCCGACACCGGTGACCTGCTGGAACTGGCGGTGGAAGAGGGTGACGAGGCCACCGTCCAGGAAGTGGACGCGGACCTGGAGCGGCTCGAACGGCAGGTGGCCGATCTGGAATTCCGCCGTATGTTCTCCGGCGAGATGGACACCAGCAACGCCTATCTGGACATCCAGGCCGGGTCCGGCGGCACCGAGGCCCAGGACTGGGCGGAAATGCTGCTGCGCATGTACCTGCGCTGGGGCGAGGCCCACGGTTTCAAGACCTCCCTGGAAGAAGCCTCCGCCGGTGACGTGGCCGGCATCAAATCCGCCACCGTGCGTTTCGAGGGGCCTTATGCCTACGGCTGGCTGCGTACCGAAACCGGCGTGCACCGGCTGGTGCGCAAGAGCCCGTTCGATTCCGGTGGCCGCCGTCACACCTCGTTCAGCTCGGTGTTCGTGGCGCCGGAAGTGGACGACAACATCGACATCGAAATCGATCCCGGCAAGTTGCGCACCGACACCTACCGTGCCTCCGGCGCCGGTGGTCAGCACGTTAACCGGACCGACTCGGCGGTACGTCTGACCTATGTGTTCACCGATCCGGACACCGGCGAGGAGCACACCGTGGTGACCCAGTGCCAGTCCGAACGCAGCCAGCACCAGAACCGCGACAAGGCCACCAAGATGATGATGGCCAAACTCTACGAACTGGAAATGCAGAAACGCAATTCGGCCAAGCAGGCGCAGGAAAACGCCAAGTCGGATATCGGCTGGGGCAGCCAGATTCGCTCCTATGTGCTGGACGACGCCCGCATCAAGGATTTGCGCACCGGGGTCGAGAACCGCAACACCCAGGCGGTGCTGGACGGCGACCTGGACCGCTTTATCGAAGCGTCCCTGAAAAGCGGGTTGTAACAACGCTTGAAGCCGGACGCCAGACGCCGGATGCTGAGCCACAATAGCGTCCGGCGTCTGACGTCCAGCGTCGGGCGCTTTATCGGAACTGAAATGCTATGAGTAATGACGATATTTCCCAGAATGCCGCGGCCTCCCAGGCCGATGAAAACCGCCTGATCGCCGAGCGCCGCGCCAAACTGGCGGCCTGGCGGGAAGAGGGTGCCGCTTTTCCCAATGACTTCCGCCGCGACGCCCTGGCCGCCAGCCTGCAGGCGCAATACGGCGAGTTGAGCAAGGAAGAGCTGGAAGAGCGGGACATCCAGGTGGCGGTGGCCGGCCGCCTGATGCTGGACCGCAAGGCGTTCAAAGTGCTTCAGGACATGTCCGGACGGATCCAGATCTACGCCAGCAAGGACGTGCAGAAAGACACCAAGCACTGGGATCTGGGCGACATCGTCGGCGTGCGCGGCAAGCTGTGCAAATCCGGCAAGGGCGACCTGTACGTGATGATGGACGACTACCGTCTGCTCACCAAGGCGCTGCGGCCGCTGCCGGAAAAACACAAAGGCCTTACTGACACCGAGGCCCGTTATCGTCAGCGTTACGTGGACCTGATCGTCAATGAGGACAGCCGCCGCGCCTTCCAGATCCGCTCACAGGTGGTCGCCGGCATCCGCAACTATCTGGTGGCGCACGGCTTCATCGAAGCGGAAACGCCGATGCTGCAGGTGATCCCCGGTGGCGCCACGGCGCGGCCGTTCATCACCCACCACAACAGCCTGGATCTGGACATGTACCTGCGCATCGCGCCGGAACTGTACCTCAAGCGGCTGGTGGTGGGCGGCTTGGAGAAGGTGTTCGAGATCAACCGCAACTTCCGCAACGAAGGCCTCTCCACCCGGCACAATCCGGAATTCACCATGCTGGAGTTCTACCAGGCCTACGCTGGTTATCAGGACCTCATGGATCTCACCGAGGACATGCTGCGCACCCTGGCGCGGGACGTGCTGGGTACCACCGAGATCCCGTACCAGGGCGAGGTCTATGATTTCGGCAAGCCGTTCGCGCGGCTGTCGGTGTTCGACTCGATCCTCCAGTTCAATCCGGACATGGAGGCCGCCGAACTGGCCGACGAACAGGGCGCCCGCCGCATTGCCGAAGGGCTGGGCATTCCGCTCAAGCCGATCTGGGGCCTGGGCAAGGTGCAGATCGAGATCTTCGAGAAAACCGTGGAGCACCGGTTGAAGGACCCCACCTTCATCACCGACTACCCCACCGAAGTGTCGCCGCTGGCCCGCCGCCGTGACGACAACCCGTTCGTCACCGAGCGTTTCGAGTTCTTCGTCGGCGGCCGCGAGATCGCCAACGGCTTCTCCGAGCTTAACGACGCCGAGGACCAGGCCGAACGCTTCAAGCAGCAAGTGGCGGAAAAGGAAGCCGGCGACGACGAGGCCATGTTCTTCGACGAGGACTACATCAACGCCCTGGAACACGGCCTGCCGCCCACCGCCGGTGAGGGCATTGGCATCGACCGGCTGGTGATGTTGTTCACTGATTCGCCGTCGATTCGGGATGTGATCCTGTTCCCGCACATGCGGCCCCAGGGGCGTTGACAATTGGCGGGACGGACGAGTCTGGTCACGAAGCGTTGCAAAGTGAGGCCTTACTAAGCTTACACCGGCTGGTAAGCTGGAGAGGCCATCATTAGCAGAACAACGAGTCGTCCCATGACCACGACCATTCAATACCAAGGCCGCAAGGCCCGCCGCGCCGGCAGTGAGCAACGCCGGCGCGCCATTCTCGAGGCTGCCCTGACCATCATCGTTCGCGACGGTATCCGCGCCGTGAGGCACCGGGCCGTGGCGCGCGAGGCCGATGTGCCGCTGTCCGCCACGACCTACTATTTCAAGGATATCGGTGACCTGATCGCGGATACCTTCACCTTGTTCGCGGAACGGGCCCTCAGCGACGTGATCGGGCCGTTCCGGGACCAGGCGTTCGCGCTGATCCGTCAGCTCGACGGGGCGCCGGTAACCAACGCGGCGCAAAGGAGCCAGTTGATTGACCAATTGGCGGACCTGACCACGCGCTTTATCCTTGATGAGCTGCAGAACCGGCGCGAGCACCTGATCGCCGAGCAGGCGTTCCTGCAGGAAGCCATCCTCGATCAGCGGCTGCGGAAGCTGGCGGACCTTTATTTGCAGCAGCAAACCGATATTCTGGTGGAGGCTTGCCGGGCTTTTGGCTCGGACCAGCCGCAATTGGACGCGGAACTGATCCACGGCCAGATCATGGTCATCGAGGTGCGGCTGCTGGCGCACCCCGAATGGGTGGATGAGTCGTCCCTGCGTAACCGGACACGACATTTACTGGACAGGTTGGTACCCCATGTCTGACGCCAAGGCCGCCCTGGAACCGGGGTGGATGAACGTTCTCGGAGCGGAGTTCGACAAGGATTACATGGCGCGCCTGAAGGCGTTCCTGCGTGAGGAAAAGCAAAAAGGCGAGACCGTGTTTCCGCCGGGCCCGGACATCTTCCGGGCCTTCAACGACACCCCCTTCGAGGACGTCAAGGTGGTGATCCTCGGCCAGGACCCGTACCACGGGCCGGGCCAGGCCCACGGCCTGTGTTTCTCGGTGCAGCCGGGCGTGCGGGTGCCGCCGTCGCTGGTCAATATTTTCAAGGAAATCGAACGGGATCTGGGGATTCCCGCCCCGGATCACGGCAATCTCGAGCCCTGGGCCCGGCAAGGCGTGCTATTGCTCAACGCGGTGCTCACCGTGCGCGCCGGCCAGGCCGCCTCCCATCAAAAGCAGGGCTGGGAAGAATTCACCGATCAGGCCATCGACCACATCAACCGCGAGCGTGAGGGCGTGGTGTTCATGCTGTGGGGCAGTTACGCGCAAAAGAAAGGACGCCTGATCGACCGTCAGCGCCACTGTGTGCTGACCGCGCCGCACCCGTCGCCGCTGTCGGCGCACCGCGGTTTTCTCGGTTGCGGGCATTTTTCCCGCGCCAACCAGTATTTGATTCAACAGGGCAAGACGCCGGTGGACTGGGCCCTTTAACGGCTTTTTGCAACACCCGGGTGCTTTCCGTGGTTTGATACTTGCTATGGCGATTGTTTCTCCAATCGATTCTTTTTCGATCGGGATTTCTATCGGAAAAAGGAGCCCGTTCAGGCATGACCGACACCGTTCTGTTTCAGGAATTGCCCACCGCCTCCGGCCATGTGATCGGCCGCGCCACCCTTAACGCTCCCGCCGCCCTCAATGCGCTCAGCCTGGACATGATCGAATCGTTGAGCCGGCGGCTGGACGACTGGCAGCGCCGTGATGACGTGGTCGCGGTCTGGCTGGACGGTGCCGGTGACAAGGCGTTTTGCGCCGGTGGTGATGTGGTGGCCCTGCACCGGGCCATGGTGCGCCACGCGGGCAAGAACCGTAATCCGGAAGTGGAGGCTTACTTCGCCGCCGAATACCGGCTCGACCACCGTCTGCACCGCTCACCGGTGCCGGTGATCTGCTGGGCCGATGGCCTGGTGTTGGGTGGCGGCATGGGACTGATGCAGGGCAGCACCTTCCGGCTGGTGACGGCAAACAGCCGGTTCGGTATGCCGGAAATCAACATCGGTCTGTACCCGGACGTGGGCGCCAGTTGGTTCCTCAATCGTCTGCCGGGGCGTACCGGTTTGTTCCTGGGACTCACTGGCGTGCATTTCGATGCCCGCGACGCCTTGAATCTGGGGCTGGCGGACCGCTGCCTGGATCAGGACGCGGAACATTTGCTGGACGATCTCGGTGGCCAGAGCTTCACCGGCGAGCGCACCGCCGACCACGCTCTGCTGTTTCGTTTCTTTCGTGACGCCGCCCATTATCCATTGCATCTGGACGGCGCGGTCAGCGCGCGGCGGAATCTCATCGACACTTGGTGCGACGGCGCGGATCTGCCGGAAGTGGTGGAGACTCTGCTGGCGGCGAAAGAATGCGACAGCTGGCTCGACAAGGCTCGCGCCAACCTCACCAACGGCTGCCCGCAAACCGCTTTCCTGGTGTGGGAGCAACTGCGCCGGGGGCGTTATCTGTCGCTTGAAGACGTGTTCCGCATGGAATGGACGCTGTCGGTGCAATGCGCGCTGCACGCGGATTTCCGTGAAGGCGTACGGGCGCTGCTGATCGACAAGGACGGCAAGCCCCGTTTCCGCCACCGCGGTGTTCATGATGTGCCGGCGGGGTACATCGATGCCTTCTTCGAAAACCCGGCGCCGCGGCATCCGCTGGCGGATTTGGGGTCCTAGCGGTGAAAATCGCTGGCAAGCCAGCTTCCCACGGCGGCGTCGCAGCCCCGTCTGTGGGAAGCTGGCTTGCCAGCGAATCGGCGTTCAAGCGTGTCCGCACTTTCCCATAAATACCAGTGATAATGAGTATGCCCGCGTTGTGCTGGTGCCCCGCGCCGCGCGGCGTTAGGGTTAGGTTCCTTCTTCGTTCCAAGCAGGGAGCCAGGCATGTCTTTCCAGCATTACAACTTGATTCAAGCGCCCATGGCCGGTGGTATCAGTGGTGCCCGTTTCGTCGCCGAGGCGAGCCGTGCCGGAGCGCTCGGTTCGGTGGGCGCCGGTTATTTGAGCGGCGCCGTGATTCTGGAGTCGGCGCGTGGCGTGCGTGATGCCGGTGGCGATGCGTTCGCCATCAATCTGTTTATTCCACCCTCACAAACGCCGGACGCCGAACAAGTGGTGCAAGCAAAGGCGGCACTGCGCGCTTGCTATGCCGCCGCCGATGTACCGATGCCGGAACAGTTCGCGCCGCTGCCGTCCTTCGATGAGCAGTTCGAAGCGGTGCTGGAAGCGCGCCCGGCGGTGTTCTCCTACACCTTCGGCCGTCTGCCCAAGGACCGCATGGACGCCTGCCGCGCGCGCGGTATCGCCCTGGTGGGTACCGCCACCAGTGTGGCGGAGGCGCAAGCGCTGGCCGAGGACGGCGTTGACGCGGTGGTGCTGCAGGGCGAGGAAGCCGGTGGTCATCGCGGCAGCGTCGATCCGCTGGCGCCGGGCATGCCGCTGGATGATCTGCTGGCGGCCTGCCGGCAAGCGGTGTCGCTGCCGTTGATCGCCGCTGGCGGCCTGATGGACGGCGCCGACATGACGCGGGTAATGCGCGCCGGTGCCGCCGCCGCGCAATTGGGCACGGCGTTTCTGCGCTGCCCGGAAGCGGACACCGCGTCAGTCTGGAAACAACGGCTGGCCGAAGCGGGCCCCGACGCCACCGGCGTCACCCGCGCGGTCTCCGGCCGCTGGGCACGGGGCCTGGCCAACGCCTGGATGGACGAACGCGCCCCCCGGGACATCGCTCCCTACCCGGAACAGCACCGCCTGACCTCGCCCCTGCGCAAAGGCGCTGGCGCCGACTGGAAAAGCCTCTGGGCCGGCACCGGCGCGCACCGTTCCCGGGAGATGCCGGTGGCGGAGCTGGTACGGACGCTGGAAGAAGAATGGAGAAGCAGTTGACAGTTGATAGTGGACAGTTGACAGCGAAAAAACAAAAAAAGCCCGATCTTTAGCCGCTGTGGGAAGCTTGCTTGCAAGCGAATGGGGGGCGCTTCATCGTTTGGCAATATTCGCTTGCAAGCAAGCTTCCCACAGCGGTTTCGTAGCATGATCTGTGGGAGCCAGCCTGCTGGCGAATGGCGCGCGCAAATGGAGTTTGCACTTCCGCATTTTTCTTTTCGCTGTCAACTGTCCACTATCAACTGTCAGCTTGTTTCGGTAGCTCATAAGGCAAATCGAGCGGCGTTACGTTCAGCGCCTGATCGTCAGCGAACAATTCCCCCTCATAGTCCAGGCGCACCACCGCGAGCAGGCGCGGGGAGGGGGTGCCGCGGGCGCTGTCGACGACTTCGCCGACGGCGCGGCCGTTGCTGTCGCGCAGGGGCTGGCCAGGGGAAAGGCGCGGGCCGTGGTGGGTGAAAGCGGCCATGCGTTGTTTGAGTTTGCCTTTGAAGTGCATGCGCGCCACCACTTCCTGGCCGGTATAGCAGCCCTTGTTGAAGCTGACGCCGCCGAGCAGGTCGTAATTGAGCACTTGTGGCAGGAACAGGTCCTCGGCGCCGGGATAAATCTGTCCCTCGCCGGCGCCGATATCGAGAAAACGCCAACCTTCACTATCGATCACGGTGCGATTGGCGCGGTCCAGGCCGGCCAGCGTGGCGGCGTCGCCAATCGCCAGCAGTTGCTCGGTGAGTGGATAGCGCAGCAGGGTCAGGCCATCGTCGTGGCGGCCATGGCCGGGTTCCGGCAACGCCAGACCGGTTTGCTCCAGCGCTCCGGCCAGACCGGCCACCAGCAGGTCCCCGGCCACTTCGAACGTCACTTTGGCGCGCAGACGGTATTTTTCCAGGCAGCGGATCACCGCTTCGGTCATGGTCGCCGGACACAGAATCAAATAGCCCGGGTCATCGCGGACCAGGCGCAGGCTCACCAGGCCGCGGCCTTTCAGTGACAGATGCATGGCGGCATGGTGCTCGCCCTGGTCGATCCGTTTCAGGTCGCAGGTGAGCTGCCCTTGCAGATAGGTTCCCGCTTCCTCGCCGCGCACCCGCACCACCGCCAGATGGTCGCAGATTGCGAAGGCCGGTGTGGTCACGCCGCCGTTGGCGGGGGAGAGTTCCGCGATCAAAGAGGACCAAGCGCTCATAGTGTTCCCGGTTATTGGCTGGTCACACATGATAGGGAATTACACCGGGTGCTGTCAGCCATGGCCCATACCCTCCGGCGAGCCGCTGACATACAATTGCGGTTCGCTTAATCGTTGGGGAAAGACATGTCGCTGGCCGATCTGAAACGTCGTTATCGCTGGCAGTGCCGTCGTGGCGCTTCCGAGGTGGAGGTGGTGCTGTACGGCTATCTGGATCACCACTTCGAGCAGGATAGCGAGGCCAACCGGGCGCTGTTCCCGCAACTGCTGGAATGCGCGGACGTCGACATGCTGGAGTGGTTCACCGCCCGTTCGGAACCGCAAGACCCGGAGTTACGCGCCTATGTCCACCACATCCTGGGCCTCGTTTCCGCCCCGTCTTGAACTGCGCCCCTCACGCTGGCCGCGCCGCCTGCGTCTTGCTGCTCTTCTGATTGCCGTGCTGGCACTGTGGCACAGCGCGGTGCCGGTGTGGGCGTGGCCGTTGCTGTTGGCCGGGTTGGTCTGGGGGGTGCGGCGATGGCGGCCGCCAGTGGTGACGGCGGTGGCGGTGACCGCCACGGAGGTGACGCTGGTGTTGGGAAATGGGGGCCTGGAGGATCGGGGGTTGGAAGAGCGCCGGGTCACCGTGACCGCGCCGTTCCGTGCCTGGACGCCCGGGCCCTGGCTGGCGTTGCGCTGCCCCGGCCGGGGCTGGGTGTGGATCTTCGCCGATCAGGCCGGGGAGGCGGCGCTCACACCGCTGCGCCAGGTGCTCTGGCTCAATCGGCGGCGCTGACCGGCGAAAGGGCGCCCTCGTGCAAGGGGCTGTTGTCCGGCACCAGTACGCTGTCCCGTGGCGGATCCTGGGGGCCGGGAAACTCGCGCATGAAATGCAGTCCCCGGCTTTCCCGGCGTTGCAGCGCCGAACGGATGATAAGGTCGGCGATCACCACCAGGTTGCGCAGCTCCAGCAGGTCATTGCTGATGTGGTAGTTGCTGTAATACTCACTGATTTCCTTCTGCAGCAAGTCCACCCGGTGCTGGGCCCGCTCCAGCCGTTTCACCGTGCGTACGATGCCCACGTAGTCCCACATGAAGCGCCGCAGTTCGTCCCAGTTGTGGCTGATCACCACGTCCTCGTCGGAGTCGGTGACCAGGCTGTCGTCCCATTCCTCGGCGCCGCGTGGCAGCGGCGGACCGGGCAGGTGCTCGCTGATGTGGCGGGCCACGGAGCGGCCGTACACCAGGCATTCCAGCAGGGAGTTGCTGGCCATGCGGTTGGCGCCGTGCAGACCGGTGAAACTGGTCTCGCCCAGCGCGTAGAGGCCGGGCAGGTCGGTTTCGCCGTTCTGGTTGATCATCACCCCGCCGCAGGTGTAATGGGCCGCCGGCACCACCGGGATCGGGTCGCGGGTGATGTCCAGGCCCAGTTGCAGGCACTTGGCGTAGACGGTGGGGAAGTGCTCGATAATGAAGTCCGCCGGCTTGTGGCTGATGTCCAGATACAGACAGTCGGCGCCCAGGCGTTTCATTTCATGGTCGATGGCGCGGGCCACCACGTCCCGGGGCGCCAGCTCGGCCAGTTCGTGGAAGCGCGGCATGAAACGCTCGCCGTTGGGCAGCAGCAATTTGCCGCCTTCGCCGCGGATCGCTTCGGTGATCAGGAAGCTCTTGGCCTTGGGGTGATACAGGCAGGTCGGGTGGAACTGCATGAATTCCATGTTCGCCACCCGGCAGCCGGCGCGCCAGGCCATGGCGATGCCGTCGCCGGTGGCCACGTCCGGATTGGAGGTATACAGGTACACCTTGGACGCGCCGCCGGTGGCCAGCACCACCGAGCGGGCCAGAATGACATCGGTTTCACCGCTGCGGATGTCATGCACATAGGCGCCGCAGCAGCGCCGCTCGCCATCGTGCACCTGGGTGATCAGATCCACCGCCACCCGGTGTTCGAACCGTTCCACGTTGGTCTTTTCCTTGACGCGGTCGATCAGCGTGCTGGAAATCGCCACGCCGGTGGCGTCGGCGGCGTGGATGATGCGCCGGTGGCTGTGGCCGCCCTCACGGGTCAGGTGGTAGGGCAGGGGCGCGTCCTGGCCGCCGGGCATGCGGGTGAAATCCACCCCTTGTTCAATCAGCCAGCGGATCGCTTCCGGGCCGTTTTCCACCGTGAACCGCACCGCGTCGTCGTGGCACAGGCCAGCACCGGCCACATGGGTGTCCTGCACATGGCTGTCCATGGAATCGGATTCATCCAGCACCGCCGCCACGCCGCCCTGGGCGTAATAGGTGCTGGCGTGGGTCAGTTCGCCCTTGGAAAGCAGTGCCACCCGGGCATTGTCGGGCAGGCGCAGGGCCACGGTCAGGCCGGCGGCGCCGGAACCGATGATCAGAACGTCGTAATGAAAGGTTGCCATAGCTATCCGCGGTTATCCGCGCTGCCGGCTCGACACCGTGACCGGGGACGGTACGCAAAGCGGCGCATTATGGAGGTGAATTGTTGAACCATTGTGAAAACCGGCCATGTTCAGGGAGGCCAGTATAGCGGTCCAGGCAACTCCTGTTACAATACCGCGCTTCAATCCTGGCCGGCGGGGCGGAATCCACTCCGGCGCGGCCAGGGCAAGGCGAAGATCGCGACATTCCGGGGGGCACAGTGCTTCTGCAACACCAGCTCACGACGGGAAAAACAGGGCCATCGGTTCCTGGTCGGCATATGCCGTGCGTCCCGTGCCGACGGGATGTCGCCGCTCGTCTTGCCACGACCACCCCGAAGGAGTGCTAGGTGCCCGACGAACAGTTGGTCAAAAAAGCCAAAAATGGTGATCAGCGCGCCTTCGAAGTGTTGGTACTAAAGTATCAGCAGCGTATTTTCGCTCTCATCAGCCGCTATGTTCGTGACCAGGACGAGGTCCAGGACGTGGCCCAGGAAGCCTTCATCAAAGCCTGGCGCGCGTTGCCGCGGTTCCGTGGTGACAGTGCCTTCTATACCTGGCTTTACCGCATCGCGGTCAATACCGCCAAGAACCATTTGGTGGCCCAGGGGCGCCGTCCTCCGGGCACCGATCTGGATGCCGCCGAGGCGGAGCAGTACAGTGGCGCGGAAATCCTGCACGAGATTGGAACCCCTGAGTCCCACGTGTTGTCCGAGGAATTGGAGGCAGTGATCCACCGGGCCATCGAGGAACTGCCCCAGGAACTCAAGACCGCCGTGACCTTGCGTGAATTCGAGGGCCTCAGCTATGAGGACATCGCCGCGGTCATGGAATGCCCGGTGGGAACGGTGCGTTCGCGCATCTTCCGGGCTCGGGAAGCCATCGACGAGGCGGTGCGGCCCCTGCTAGGGTCGCAACGTGGAGACAAAGGGTGAGGTCATGAAACGGGACTTTGAAGTGTTGTCCGCCCTGCTGGACGGTGAAACCAATGAATTCGAGACGCGGCGGGTGCTGCGGGATCTGGACGATAAGGGTCTGGATACGCTGGCCCGTTGGCAACTCACCCGTGATGTGATGCATGGTCAGGCGGTTCGGCCGGTGCCATCGTCCTTTAACGCGCGTTTGTCCGAGGCGCTGGCGGCGGAGTCGGCGCCAGCGCGCCGGTCCGGCCTGGTGGGCGGTTTCGCCCGGGTGGCGGTGGCCGCCTCCGTGGCCGCCGCCACCGTGGTGGGCTGGCAGTACTGGAGCGGGCCCTCCGGCTCTTCCATGTCTCCCGGCGCGCCGCAAAACACCCTGGCCGCCAATGATCAGCGTATGAGCCGTCCGTTCGGTGATCTGTCTCTGGTGTCGCAAAGCGCCCGTGGCGGTGCCGGCGCGGTGCCGGTGCAGGTCAACGCGGCCCAGCCGCGGGTCAACGCCATGCTAATGCGGCACAGTGAGTTCGCCGCCCGCCACAGCGGTCAGGGTATGATGCCCTATGCTCGCCTGGTGAGCATGGACGCCCGCAACGGAGCACGCTAACGAATGCTGCGAACCCTCGCTTTTGGCCTGACCCTGATGGCGCCGCTGCCGGCGCTGTTGCTCGCCCCGCCGGCCTCGGCCCAGGAAGCCCCCGCGGCAACCCTGCTGCAATCCATGTCCGAGGCATCCCGGCAACTCAACTATAAAGGCCGTTTCCTCTATCAGTTCGGGGCCGAAGTGAGCACCATGGAGGTGAGCCATGCGATCTTCGATGGCCACCAGTATCAGCGTCTGACCCATCTCGATGGCCGTCTGGTGGAAGTATTGAGGCGCGGACCGGAACTGGTCTGTCTGCATTCCAACGGCACCCTTACCCGAATTGACGACGCCAATGGTTCTCCACTGGAATTCCAGGACCGGCTGGCCAGCGCGATCCCTTCCCAGTACAACGTTCTCCTCGACGGCGATGGCCGGGTCGCCGGCCGCCCGACCTTGCGCGTGCGCGTGGCGCCGCTGGACAACCACCGTTACGGTTACCGGCTGTGGCTGGATGGCGAAAGCAAGCTGCTGCTCAAGTCGGAAATGGTGGACGGCAATGGCCTGGCGCTGGAGCGGGTGGAATTCGTCACCCTGGACCTGAATCCCGGGCTGCGGCCCGAGGACTTCAACGTGCCCGAGACCCACAGCGAACGGGCCCTGGAAAACGTGGCGTCTTCCCGGCCCGGCAACTTCGTCATCGAGGCGCAGTGGCTGCCCGGCGGTTTCGAGGCCGTGGATCAGGACTGGCGCCGGGTCGACACGGTGGCGGACCCGGTGGCGGCGCAGAGTTACAGCGACGGTCTCGCCACCTTCACCGTGTTCGCCGAAGCCACCGATAGCGCCAGCCCGGAAGAGGGCGTCAGCCGGGTCGGGCCCACCGTGGCGATCAGCCGCCACACCCAGAACGGCCCGGTTACCTTCCTTATGACCCTGGTCGGTGAGATTCCCCAGCCCACCGCCGAACGGGTCATGCAATCAATACAGGTCTCCACGGCGCAATGATCGAGGAGCACGGGCGCGTGGTGGCACGGGAGCCCGGCGCGATCTGGGTGGAGACCGTGCGGGCCGGTGTCTGTGATGCCTGCCAGGCCCGCAAGGGTTGCGGCCATCGTCTGATCAATCAAAGCGGCGGGCAGCGGGCCCGTCTTCGCGTGCTCACCCCCGATACGTTCCAGGAAGGCGAGGAAGTGGTGGTGGGGATTCCCGAAGGCGCTTTGTTGCGCGGTGCTTTGTGGGTTTACGCTTTACCCTTGGTTCTACTGTTCGCGGGCGCTCTGCTCGGCGGCGCCCTGCCGCTGCCGTTCGACGGCGCCGCGCTGTTCGGGGTGCTGGGCCTGCTGCTGGGTTTCATCATCAATCGCTGGCGCGATCACGGTGATCGCGGCCGGGCGTATCAGCCAACGGTCCTGCGCCGCTGTCCGGCGCGGGAGGAAGGGGCGGTCAGGATGCTTTCTCCATAGCGGTGTCAGTACAAGACACACTGACCGGAGTTTGTTTGGGGTAGAGAAGCCCTTCAAGGGTGGCAAGAGACTCCATCGATGCACAGGGAGCTTTCCATGGGAATGATTCAACACTATTTGTTGCCGCCGCTGCTGGCGGTGGGACTGGTGGTCGCTGGCTGCGGTGGTTCCGAGCAACAGGAGGCGCCGCCGGAGCAACCCAAAGCGGCCGCGCCAACCCAGGCGCAGCCGTCTTCCCGGCCGCTGGTCACCGGCTTGCCGGACTTCACCGCGCTGGTGGAGAAAGAGGGGCCGGCGGTGGTCAACATCAGTACCGTTACCCACCGTGACGCCAGCGACCAGCAACAGCAGATGGAGCAGCTGCCGGAATTCTTCCGCCGCTTCTTCGATGAATTCGGCGGCGGCATGCCGGAGCAGGAGGATGTTCGCTCCCTGGGCTCCGGCTTCATCATCTCCAGCGACGGCTATGTGCTGACCAACAATCACGTGGTCGCCGACGCCGACGAAATCGTGGTGCGCCTGCAGGACCGCCGGGAACTGGATGCGGAGCTGGTGGGCGCCGACGAGCAGAGCGACCTGGCCCTGCTCAAGGTGGAAGCCTCCGACCTGCCGGTGGTCAATATTGGTTCCTCCGAGGATCTCAGGGTGGGCGAATGGGTGCTGGCGATCGGCGCGCCGTTCGGCTTCGACAGCTCGGTAACCGCGGGCATCGTCAGCGCCAAGGGGCGCAGCCTGCCGTCGGACAACTACGTGCCGTTCATCCAGACCGACGTGGCCATCAACCCGGGCAACAGCGGCGGGCCGTTGTTCAACCTGAACGGCGAAGTGGTCGGCATCAATTCCCAGATCATCAGCCGCTCCGGCGGGTACATGGGGCTGAGTTTCGCCATCCCCATGGACATGGCCATGGACGTGGTGGAACAGCTCAAGGACACCGGCAAGGTGAGCCGGGGCTGGCTCGGCGTACTGGTTCAGGAAGTGGACCGGGATCTGGCCGAGTCCTTCGGCCTGGAGCGGCCCATGGGCGCGCTGGTGGCCCAGGTGGTGGACGGTTCTCCGGCCGCTGCCGCGGGCCTGCGGCCCGGTGACGTGATCATCGAGTTCGATGGTCACCAGATCGAGCGTTCCGGCGACCTGCCGAAGGTGGTCGGTACCATCAAACCGGACAGCGAGGTGGATCTGACGGTGATGCGTGACGGCGGCGAGAAAGACCTGTCGGTGACCGTGGGCCAATTGCCCGAGGATCCGCGCCAGGCCGCCGCTGGTGGTGGCAGCGAGAGCGCCCAGGGCGGCGTGCTCGGCCTGCAGGTGCGTGACGCCAGTGCCGCCGAGCTGGCCCGCGCCAAGGCCGAATCCGGTGTCGTCGTCGCCAAGGTGGAAGAGGGCCCGGCTCGCGCCGCCGGTGTCCGTAATGGCGATATCCTGGTGTCGCTGAACAACCAGCCGGTCAAGGACCTGGATACCTTGCGGGAGATCGTCAAGAACCTGCCCGAGAAAGGCACCGTGCCGGCTCTGGTCAATCGCGGCGGCAACGCCCGGTTCATCGCCCTCAAGTTGGGGCAGTGATGTGACCATCGCGGTGCAGGGACCACTGCTGTCCCACCATTCGCTGGCACGCTTACACGCAAACACGCCGGCACGCCAAGGCCAAAGCTGAATAGCCGGCCTTGGCGATATGAGTTGGCACTGCGCGTGTCAGCCCGCTCCCCACAGGGGGCTACAGGGTCGCTGCGGGAGTGGCCGGGTGCTCCGCTCGCGAGCCGCGATTGGCGTGTTAGCGTGCCCGGTGACCAACAACTTTGGTTGCCGGGTGCATAATCCGCTAGAATCGCCCTCCATCGTTTCGTTCCTTGGCGGCAATCTGTGACCGACATTACCCATATTCGCAACTTCTCCATCATCGCCCACATCGATCACGGCAAATCCACTCTGGCGGACCGCTTCATCCAGACCTGTGGCGGCCTCAGTGATCGGGAACTGAAGGAGCAGGTTCTCGATTCCATGGACCTGGAGCGCGAGCGCGGCATCACCATCAAGGCGCAAAGCGTGACGCTGCACTACACCGCTCGCAATGGGGAAACCTACCAGCTCAATTTTATCGATACCCCCGGCCACGTGGACTTCTCCTACGAGGTGTCGCGCTCGCTGTCGGCCTGCGAGGGGGCCTTGCTGGTGGTGGACGCCGCCCAGGGCGTGGAAGCGCAGTCGGTGGCCAACTGCTACACTGCCATCGAGCAGGATCTGGAAGTGCTGCCGGTGCTGAACAAGATCGACCTGCCGCAGGTGGAGCCGGAACGGGTCATTGAGGAAATCGAGGAGATCATCGGTCTCGACGCGGTGGACGCCTGCCGGGTATCGGCCAAGACCGGTATCGGCATCGAGGAGTTGCTGGAGCAATTGGTGGAGCGGATTCCGCCGCCGGAGGGCGAGCGCGACGGCCGCCTTCAGGCGCTGATCATTGACTCCTGGTTCGACAACTACATGGGCGTGATCTGCCTGGTACGGGTCAAGCACGGTCGCCTCAAGAAAGGCGACAAGATTGTGGTCAAATCCACCGGTCAGACCCATGTGGTGGACAGTCTCGGTATCTTCACCCCAAAACGCACCGAGACCAAACAACTGGAAGCCGGTGAGGTGGGCTGGGTCAGCGCCACCATCAAGGACATTCACGGGGCGCCGGTGGGCGACACCCTGACCCACGCCAATACCCTGGACGTACCGGCGTTGCCCGGCTTCCAGAAGGTCAAGCCGCAGGTTTACGCCGGCATGTTCCCGGTCTCCGCGGACGACTACGAGGATTTCCGCGACGCGCTGTCCAAGCTGGCGCTGAACGACGCTTCCCTGTTCTATGAGCCGGAAACCTCGGATGCCCTTGGCTTCGGCTTCCGCGTCGGTTTTCTCGGCATGCTGCACATGGAAATCATCCATGAGCGGCTGGAACGGGAATACGACATGGACCTGATCACCACGGCGCCCACCGTGGTGTACGAACTGATGCTCAGTGATGGCAGCCTGCTTTACGTGGACAACCCGTCCAAGCTGCCGGAAGGCAACAAGATCGAGGAATTCCGCGAACCCATCGCCCGCGTCAATATCCTGGTACCGCAGGAGTATGTGGGCAACGTGATCACCCTGTGCGTGGAGCGGCGCGGCGAGCAGAAAGGCATGCAGTACCTGGGCAAGCAAGTGTCGCTGGTGTACGACATTCCCATGGCCGAAGTGGTGCTGGATTTCTTCGATCGGTTGAAATCGGTAAGCCGTGGCTTCGCCTCCCTGGACTATGCCTTCGAGCGCTTCCAGGCCACCAAACTGGTGCGTGTGGACGTGTTGATCAATGGCGACAAGGTCGACGCGCTGGCGATGATCTGCCATCTGGATCAGTCCGCTCACCGTGGCCGGGTGCTGATCGAAAAGATGAAGGAACTGGTGCCTCGACAGATGTTCGACGTGGCGATTCAGGCCGCCATCGGCAGCAAGATCATTGCCCGTCAGACGGTCAAGGCATTGCGCAAGAACGTGACCGCCAAGTGTTACGGCGGTGACGTGTCTCGTAAGAAGAAGCTCCTCCAAAAACAGAAGGAGGGCAAGAAACGGATGAAGCAGGTGGGCAACGTGGAAATTCCCCAGGAGGCCTTCCTTGCCGTGCTGAAGGTGGATGACTGATGGATATAGATATTGGCTTCTGGTTGACCCTGGCGCTGCTGGTCACCGTGGTGGTATGGATACTCGACCGGCTGTTCAAACTGCGTCAGAGAGGCGGAAGCCTGGCCAGCACGGTGGAGACCTCGAACTCGTTGATTTCGGTGTTCTTCGTGGTGCTGGTGATCCGTTCTTTCGTGGTGGAACCGTTCACCATTCCCTCCGGGTCCATGCTGCCGACCCTGGAAGTGCACGACTTCATTCTGGTCAACAAGTTTTCCTATGGACTGCGCCTGCCGGTGACAAACACCAAGATCCTGGAAACCGGTGAACCGGAACGCGGCGATGTGATGGTGTTCAAGTTTCCGGAAAACCGTGCCCAGAATTTCATCAAACGGGTGATCGGTCTCCCCGGCGATGTAGTGGAAGTGCGTGATAATGTGGTGTATGTCAACGGTGAGGCGGTGGACCGTGATCTGATCAAGAATGGCAGCAACAGCCAGGCCTGGCGCCGTGAGTACATCGAAATGCTCGGCGAACACCCGCATCTGATCCGCCAGGAAGGCCCGGTCAATCCGTACACCGGGGACAAGGTCATTCCCCGTAACACCCAGGGCAAGTGGCAGGTACCCGAGGGGGAGTACTTTGTCATGGGTGACAATCGGGATAACAGCAACGACAGCCGTTTCTGGGGCTTTGTCCCCGAGGAACTGGTGGTGGGCAAGGCGTTCCTGATCTGGATGCACTGGGAACCGCTCTTCTCGCTGCCCAGCTTCTCCCGTAACGGCGCGATCGACAAAGTGGAGACATAACAAGATGAAAGGGCGCGCACGTCAGAGGGGGCTGTCCCTGTTGGGCTGGATCGTGGTGCTGATCGTTCTGGCGGTGTTTGGCACCGCCGCGTTCCGCATGGTGCCGGCGTACATGGAATACAACACCATCAAATCGGCGGTCGTCTCCCTGCTCGGAGACAGCAAGACCGCGCTGATGTCGGAGCGGGAAATCCGTGACGCGCTCAGCAAACGTTTCACCATCAACCAGGTCAACGCGATCAGCGCCAACGATCTGGCGGTGAGCAAGGAAGGTGGCCGTGTCGCGGTGGCGGTGGACTACGAAGTCCGTGAGCCGCTGTTCTACAATGTGTCCGTGGTGATGACGTTTCAGGATACCTTCAGCAAATCGGCGGCGCCGTGATCGAACACCGTGAGCGTTTGGAAAAAGCCCTGGGTTACCGCTTCAGTGACGGCGAACGGCTGGAACTGGCGCTGACCCATCGCAGCGTCAGCCGGCGCCACAACAATGAGCGGCTGGAATTCCTCGGTGACGCCCAGCTCAGCCAGATCATTTCCACTGAGCTGTTTCATCGTTTTCCGGACGCGGCGGAAGGGCAGCTGACCCGCATGCGCGCCTCGCTGGTGCGCGGCCAGACGCTGGCGGAAGTGGCCCGTGAACTGGGCCTGGGGGAATACCTGATTCTTGGTGGCGGCGAGCTGAAGAGCGGCGGCCACCGGCGTGAGTCCATCCTGGCCGATACCCTGGAGGCGCTGATCGGCGCCATGGTCATCGACGGCGGTGAAGAGGCCTGCCGCCGGGTGGTATTGAATTGGTTCGAGGCACGGCTGGCGGCGATCAGCCCGCAGAGCGTGCGCAAGGACGCCAAAACCCGCTTGCAGGAATGGCTGCAGGCGCGCAAATATGAATTACCCGTCTACGGCGTGCTGTCGGTGACCGGCCAGGCGCCCAAACAATCCTTTGAGGTGGAATGCGATCTGAGCGGCTTGAAGAAAACCTTCCGTGCCAGTGGCCCGAGCCGCCGGCGTGCCGAGCAGCAGGCCGCGGAGCAGGCTCTGGACTGGCTGGAGCAGACTCATGAGTGAATCCCGCCGCTGCGGCCTGGTGGCGATCATCGGCCGCCCCAATGTGGGCAAATCCACGCTGATGAACCATTTGATCGGCCAGAAAGTGAGTATTACCTCGCGCAAGCCGCAGACCACCCGTCACCGTATCCACGGCATTCTCTCCCGGGATGACTATCAGATCGTGTTTGCCGATACCCCGGGCATCCATACCGGTCAACAGCGGGCGCTGAATCGGGCCATGAACGAGGCGGCCATGTCGGCGTTGTCCGACGTGGACGTGATCTGTTTCATGGTGGACAGCGACAAGTGGAACGAAGGTGACGAGCACGTGCTGTCATTGCTGGCCCGGGCCGGCGACATCCCGGTGATCCTGGTGGTGAACAAAGTGGATCGCCTGGACGACAAAGCCGCCATGCTGCCGTTGCTGGACAAACTCAACCAACGCCATGAGTTCGCCGAAGTGATCCCTGTGTCGGCGCTGGGCGGGCACAACCTGGACGTGTTGGAACAGGCGCTGGCCTCGCGTTTGCCGGAAGGCGACTTCTGGTTCGACGAGGATCAGCTCACCGATCGCAGCTTGCGATTCATGGCGGCGGAAATCATCCGTGAGAAGGTGGTGCGGCAACTGGGTCAGGAAGTTCCGCATCAGGTCACCGTGGAAATCGATCTGTGGGAGGACGGTCCCCGTGTCACCGACATCGCCGCCACCATTCTGGTGGAACGGCGTGGCCAGAAAAAAATCCTTATCGGCGACAAAGGCGAGCGCATCAAGAGCATTGGCACCCAGGCCCGCCGCGACATCGAAAACCTGATCGAGCGCCGCGTCATGCTCAATTTGTGGGTAAAGATCAAAGCGGGCTGGTCCGACGATGATCGCGCCCTGCGCTCCCTGGGCTATGACAACTCGCGACAATCCTAACGGTCTCGAACCGGCCTGGTTGCTGCATCGGCGGCCGTTCCGCAACACCAGTCTGATTCTCGACCTGTTCCTGCCCGGCCGCGGCCGGGTCGGCGCGGTGGCCCGCGGCGGCCGTCGCAACCCGGCGCTGGCCCCGTTCGTGCCTCTGTGGGTACAACTGCAGCGGGGCAGCGGCGATCTCCATACTCTGCGTCAAGTCGAACCACGTGGCGCCGCCGTGGTCTTGACCGGCAACGCCTTGTATTGCGGCTTCTATCTCAACGAGCTGCTGATACGCCTGCTGCACCGTGACGATCCCCATCCGGACCTGTGGCCCGCCTATGAATACACTCTGAGCGAATTGAAAGGCGACACGCCCCTGGACGTGACCCTGCGCCGTTTCGAAATGGTGCTGCTGGAAGAAGTGGGCTATGGCCTGGTGCTCGAGCACGATGGCGAAGGGCAACCGCTCTCGCCGGAACTGCGCTACGGCTGGGTGCCGGACCTGGGATTGATACCCAACAAAAACGGCCACTCCGGCGCCGACCTGCAAGCCCTGGCCGAAGACCGCTGGGCCCCGGCGGTACGCCGCATGGCCAAACAACTGCTGCGCGAAGCCCTGGCCCCGCACCTGGGCGGAAAGCCGCTCAGGAGCCGCGAACTTTTTCGCGGCTCCAGCTGATAGTTGATAGTTGGATAGTTGACAGCGGAAAACAAAAGTCAAAAAACTCAATCTTTAGCCGCTGTGGGAAGCTTGCTTGCAAGCGAATACTGTTAACGCCTGAGTTGCCCCCATTCGCTTGCAAGCAAGCTTCCCACAGTAGCTAAGGAGACCTGTTTTTTTCGCTGTCAACGGTCCACTATCAACTGTCAGCTATTCTTTATGATGTCCCGCATCTCCCGCACCGCCTCGTGCAGGCCGCTGATGACCGCTTGGGCGATAATGGCATGGCCGATGTTGAGTTCGTTGATGCCGGGGATGGCGGCGATGTCACGGGTGTTGTGGTAGTGCAGGCCGTGGCCGGCGTTGACGATCAGTCCGGCATTCAGACCCAGCGCCACGCCTTCTCGCACCCGTTCCAGTTCCGCCCGCCGGGCCGCTTCGTCAGTAGCGTCGGCGTAATGTCCGGTATGGATCTCGATGGCCGGGGCGCCACAGCGCCGGGCGGCTTCGATCTGCGCCGGGTCGGCGTCGATGAACAGGGACACTTCGATGCCCGCGTCGCCCAGGCGGTCACAGCACGTCTTGATCCAGGCTTCGTTGCCGACCACATCCAAACCGCCTTCGGTGGTCAGTTCCTCGCGCTTTTCCGGCACCAGACAGCAATGGGCCGGACCAATGCGGCGGGCGATGCCAACCATTTCCTCGGTGGCCGCCATCTCCAGATTCATGCGTGTCTGCAGCGTCCGCGCCAGCAGTTCCACATCACGATCCTGGATATGCCGCCGATCCTCGCGCAGGTGCACGGTGATCCCATCGGCCCCGGCTTGCTCGGCCACCAGCGCCGCCTGCACCGGCTCCGGATAACGGGTGCCGCGGGCCTGCCGCAAAGTGGCAATGTGGTCGATGTTGACGCCGAGAAGAACGGAAGAAGGCATGGGGATGAGCACCGTGGGTTGGAAATGAACCGATATGATAACGGAAAAGACAGTGGGCAGTTGATAGTGGACCGTTGACAGCGGAAAAAACAAAAAACTCAATCTTTAGCCGCTGTGGGAAGCTTGCTTGCAAGCGAATGGGGGTTCGCTCGGGCGTTTGGCAATATTCGCTTGCAAGCAAGCTTCCCACAGCGGTTGAAGATCGAGCTTCTTTGTCCTTTTGTTTTCCGCTGTCAACGGTCCACTATCAACTGTCAGCTGCTCTTCCATGTTCTTGCACTTGCTCAATCTCCGCCAGCAATTGTCCCACCAGAGTATCCAGTTGAGCGTCCGGCTGGTGCCCCTTGAGGCCTTCCTCCAGGCGGCGGGCGGCTTGTTCCAGGCGCGGCGTGCCGCAGTAGCGGGTGGCGCCGTGGAGGCGGTGGACTCGCTCCAGCAGCTCTTCCTGGTCGCCGCTTCGCGCCAGATCACGGATGCCGGGGCCGTCCTGTTCCAGATTGTTGAGCAGCATGTCGAACATGTCGCGGGCCAGGGCGTCGCGGCCGCCGGCGCGCTTGCGGCCCAGTTCCGGGTCCACCACCGGGGTATCCGGTTCGATATCGGTGTCGGCGATGTTGTTTTCCGGTTGCGCCGGCGTACGGCTATGCTGGCCGAGCACCCAGCGTTCCAGAGTATGGCGTAGCTGCTCCTCGGTGATCGGCTTGCTCAGATAATCGTCCATGCCGGCGGCGAGCAGGGCGCGCTTTTCGTTTTCCAGGGCGTGGGCGGTGAGCGCGATGATTGGCGTTCTCTGGCTTTCGCCTTCCCGTTCACGCAGGGCCAGGGTGGTTTCCAGGCCATCCATGCCGGGCATGTGCACGTCCATGAAAATCAGGTCGAAGGTGCCCTGGCTGAACGCCTCCAGGGCCTCCTGGCCGCCGGCGCAGGGCACTACCCGGGCACCCAGCTCCTCAAGAAAAATACGCGCCAGTTTGAGATTGCCGGGATGATCGTCCACCACCAGCACGCGGGGATGGCAGCCCAGGGGCGTCAGCAATTCCTGATGGCGGGCGCGGTCGCCGCCCAGGCCGCTCAGCTCCAGCAGGGCGTCGCGCAAGCGTCGGCGGGTGGCGGGTTTTCCCAGCACCCGGCAACGGGGCTGGTCGGCCAGTTCGTCCGCCAGATAGTCGCCGTTGTTGGCCAGCACCAGCACCGGCGCCTGACTGTGCCGTGCCAGTCGCTGAATCAGTGGCGCCAGACCCACCGGGTCCCGGGTCATGGCCGGTACCCCGACCACATAGAAATCGGTGTCCGGCAGGTTCTCCGCCGCCAGCTGGGAATCCAGCACCTCCAGGCCCTGGATCTCGCTGACCCGCATGCGCCAGCCGGAAAACATATGGTACAGGCCGAGGCGGGCGTATTCGCTGGCTTCCACCAGGGTGACCGACAGCCGGGCCAGTTCCGCCGGCGGTGATTCCGGACGGGTGCCCACATCGCGCTCACAGCGCAGCGTGAACCAGAACGTGGAGCCCTGGCTGGGGGTGCTGTCGATGCCGATCTCACCGCCCATGCCTTCCACCAGGCGTTTGGAGATGGCCAATCCCAGCCCGGTGCCGCCGGCACGGCGGCTGGCGCTCTGGTCGGCCTGGGTGAAGGCGTTGAACAGGCTGCGCTGCACGTCTTCGCTGAGCCCGTTGCCGGTGTCGGTGACGGTGATCTTGACCACCGCCTCGGCGCCTTTCTGCTCCTCGAGCATGGCCCGTACCACCACCGAGCCGTGCTCGGTGAATTTGATCGCGTTGCTGACCAGATTGGTGAGCACCTGACGGATGCGCAGCGGGTCGCCGAGCAGGTGGGAGGGCAGATCGGAATAGATGATCGCCGCCTGCTCCAGGCCTTTTTCCTGGGCCAGTGGCGCCAGCATGGTCTGCACGTCCTCGATGATGTCGTGCAGGTTGAGCGGGATGTGCTCCAGCGACAGGCGACCGGCCTCGATCTTGGAGAAGTCGAGAATGTCGTTGATGATCGACAGCAACGCCTCCGCGCTCTTGCGGATGGTGTTCAGGTAATCCTGCTGGCGGGGAGACAGATCGGAGCGTTCCAGCAAGCGGGTGAAGCCGATGATGCCGTTCAGCGGCGTGCGAATCTCATGGCTCATGTTGGCCAGGAACTCGGATTTGATCTGGCTGGCCTTGAGCGCTTCCTTGCGCGCCATATCCAGTTCGATGTTCTGGATTTCGATGGTCTCCAGGGTTTCGCGCAGGTCCTGGGTGGCCTGGTCCACGTTCTTTTGCAGCTCCGCCTGGGCATCGTCCAGGGCGCCTACCATATTGCGCAGGCCGTCTTCCAGATCGGCCAGCTCACCCAGCGCGCCGGTTTTCGGCGGTGGGCTGAGGTCGCCGTCACGGACCCGGCGCACGGTGTCCAGCAGACCGCCGATCGGCAAGGTGACCTGGCCGGCCAGCCGCGACGCCGGAATCAACGCCAGCGCCATCAGCAGCATCACCACACCGAACATGGTGAGCACGGACTCGAGGATTTCCACGTACTGACCCTGGCGGGAAAACTCCACCGTCAGCAATTGGTTGGGCCGACCGGGCAGGGGGCGGACCAACTGCCAACTGGAGTCGGTGACCAGCCGGGCGCCGCCCACCTCGTTGGTTTCGCTGCGTTCCACCGGTCGCAGCCGGGGACCGGCGTGTAAATGCCAACCGGCACGGTGATCGGCCAGGCTGGCGGCGCGGACGTCCGGCTGCTCCAGCAGTTCGCGCAGCAGCTGATCCCGAGAGGTGTCCGGCATTCCTTCCAGGGCGGCGAGTCGGGCTGCGTAGCTGTCGATGATCAGTTGCTGACGCAGCGCATCGTCCACGCGCAGCTCCAGAATCCGGTTGATCAGCGCATAGCCGCCCACCACCAGCGCCGCCAACAGAGCGGGCAGTGCGGTCATCGCCATGATGCGGGTACGCAGACTGGAACGGGCCATATTCGCCTTATTACTATTCGGTGGCGGTCATTATGCCGGAGTTTGCGGTGGCTGCCAGTGGCGGGAGGGATTGTTCGCCTGCACGCAACACGCTTGCACGCCATGCTTGCTGGCCTTGTAGCGAGACGGGGAGGGCGGATTGCTTGGGAAGTCAGTCTCGTGGGTACGCAAACACGCTTGCTATTGTTTGCTGACGATCAGGCTTTCGGGTTTAGCGTGTTGCGTGCCAGCGTGCCAGCCAGCTATGGGCCCGCCATCGGGCTTGGGCTACAATGCCGACCATGAACTACAAAACCATTGAATCCACGGTTGGCAACACGCCGCTGGTGCGGCTGCGGCGGCTGCCGGGGAACACGACGAACACCATTCTGGTCAAGCTGGAAGGCAATAATCCCGCCGGTTCGGTGAAGGATCGCCCGGCGCTCAACATGATCCGCAAGGCGGAGGCGCGCGGCGAGATTCAACCCGGTGACACGCTGATCGAGGCCACCAGCGGTAACACCGGCATTGCCCTGGCGATGGCGGCGGCCATGCGCGGCTACAAGATGACATTGATCATGCCGGCCAATCAAAGTCAGGAGCGTCGCGACGCCATGGCCGCCTACGGCGCCGAGTTGATCTCGGTGAGCGCCGAGGAGGGCATGGAAGGCGCCCGGGATCTGGCCCAGGCAATGCAGGCGCGCGGTGAAGGCAAGGTGCTGGACCAGTTCGCCAACCCCGACAACCCGCTGGCCCACTATGAATCCACCGGGCCGGAAATCTGGCGCGACACCGGCGGCGGCGTCACCCATTTCGTCAGTTCCATGGGCACCACCGGGACCATCATGGGCTGCAGCATGTATCTCAAGGAACAGAATCCGGAGATCCAGATCATAGGCCTGCAACCCACCGACGGCGCCTCAATCCCGGGCATTCGCCGCTGGCCCAAGGAATATCTGCCGAGCATCTACGATGACGCGCGGGTGGATCAGGTCATCGATATGACCCAGGAGCGGGCCGAGGCCATCATGCGTCGTCTGGCCCGGGAAGAAGGTATCTTCTGCGGGGTGTCCTCCGGCGGCGCGGTGGCCGGGGCGCTGCAACTGTCCGAGCAGTTGGAAAACGCCGTGATCGTGGCGATCATCTGTGACCGGGGTGACCGCTATCTGTCCACCGGTGTGTTTTCCTCCGGTCAGGAGTAAGCGGACATGAACGTACTGGTTTTCGATATCGAGACCATTCCGGACCTGGAAGGCGGCCGCCGTCTCCACGATCTGGAAGGGCTTAACGACAAGGACACCGCCAGCGCGTTGTTCAATCTGCGCCGTCAGGAAAACGGCACCGAGTTCCTGCGTCTGCATTTGCATCGGATCGTGGCGATCTCGGTGGTGTTGCGCTCCGCCCAGGGCATCAAGGTGTGGTCCCTGGGAGATGAGGACAGCAGCGAGAAAGAACTGATCGAACGTTTTTACGACGGTATCGAACGGTTCACGCCGCAGATCGTGAGCTGGAACGGCGGTGGCTTTGACCTGCCGGTGCTCAACTATCGTGCCCTCAAGCATGGCGTGGTGGCGCGCCGCTTCTGGGAGACCGGCAACGAAGACACCAGTTTTCGCTTCAACAACTACATCAGCCGCTTCCATCAGCGCCACCTGGATCTGATGGAACAATTGGCTATGTTCAATAATCGCGCCAACGCGCCCCTGGATCAGATCGCTTCCTTGCTCGGTTTTCCCGGCAAGATGGGCATGAGCGGCGCCAAAGTGTTCGATGCTTTCCAGGAAGGCGACCTCAAGGGTATTCGCGATTACTGCGAGACCGATGTGCTCAACACCTGGCTGGTGTTCCTGCGTTTCCAGTTGATGCGCGGCGAAATCGACGCCACCGGCTACGAGCAGGAACTGACCTTGCTGCGCGACTATCTGCGTGACCAGAACCGCCCCCATTTCCAGGCGTTCCTGGAGACCTGGGAATCCGTTGACAGTTGATAGTGGACAGTTGACGGCGCAAGACGAAACAGCCTGATTATTAGCTGCTGTGGGAAGCTTGCTTGCAAGCGAATGGAGTTTGCTCGGGCGTTTGGCAATATTCGCTTGCAAGCAAGCTTCCCACAGCGGCTGAAGATCGGTTTTTTTTGACTTTTTTCTCGCTGTTAACTGTCCACTATCAACTGCCCACTCAATTGCATTTATGGCCCCACGTCGCAAGAAAAAGCTGCCGGAAACGCCGGTGGCCGCCACCATTGAATCCCTCAGCCACGATGGCCGGGGGATCGCCCGTCTGGACGGCAAAACCACGTTCATCGACAACGCCCTGCCCGGCGAGGAAGTGATGTTCAAGTTCACCTACCGGCGGCGCAAGTTTGACGAGGGCCGGGCGGTGGAAATCCTGTCGTCCTCGCCGGACCGGGTCACGCCGCCCTGCGAACACGCCGGCCTGTGTGGCGGTTGCAGCCTGCAGCATGTGGCGCCGTCCCGGCAGATCACGCGCAAACAGGCGGTGCTGGAGGAACAACTGGCGCACTTCGGCGGTTTGACGCCGGAGCGATGGCTTGATCCTCTCACCGGACCGGTCACCGGCTATCGTGCCAAGGCCCGCATGGGCGTGAAGTACGTGGAGGGCCGTGGTGAGACGCTGGTGGGGTTCCGCGAGAAGCGCAACAGTTTCATCGCCGATCTGCGCCAATGCGAAGTGCTGATCCCGGAGGTAGGGCACCGCTTCATGGAATTTCGCGCCTTGATCGATGGCCTCGAGGGGCGCAGCCGTATTCCGCAGATCGAAGTGGCCCGGGGTGATGGCCCGGTGGCCCTGATCGTGCGTCACATGGACCCGCTCAGCGAGGCCGACCGGCAGCGGTTGCTGACGTTCTGCCAGCAGTGCGATTTCCATCTGTACCTGCAGCCGGGTAACGAATCCACCGTGCACCGGATATGGCCGGAACAAGGGGAAGAGCGCCTTTACTATCGTCATGAGAATCCGCGTTACCCACAGGCGGATGTGGAACTGGCTTTCCACCCCACCGATTTCACCCAGGTCAATAGCGATATCAACCGGCAAATGGTGCCCTTGGCATTGGATTTGCTGGAGATCGCTCCGGACCATCGGGTGCTGGACTTGTTTTGCGGCCTGGGTAACTTCACCGTGCCAGCGGCCCGCCGTGCCGCCCACGTGGTCGGCGTGGAGGGCAGCGAGGCGATGGTGCGGCGCGGTTACGAGAACGCGCGCCGCAACGGTCTGGACAACCTGGAGTTTCACGCCTGGGATCTGTTTCAGGCGCCGGAGGGACAATCCTGGGCGCAACAGCGGTATGATCGTGTGTTGCTTGACCCTCCACGCAGCGGCGCGCTTGAAATGGTGCGGCTTATGCCCCAATTCGGTGCGCGGCGCTTGGTGTATGTATCTTGTAACCCGGCGACTCTGGCCCGTGATGCCGGGGAACTGGTGGGCCGGGGTTACCGTCTTAAAGCGGCGGGTGTGATGGATATGTTCCCCCACACCGCCCATGTCGAATCGATCGCGGTGTTCGACCGCGATTGAGGGCGCGCTGGCCGGGCCGGCGACGACAAATGGATTATATGCAAATCGGCGCATGGTTCCGGTTTGCAAGACCAGGATCCGAGGGCCCGGTAAGGGTGATCGGATTGGCGGATTGAGAGCGGGACGGCCAGGGCTGGTCCGTCCGGAAGAATGCGCGGTCATGAGCGGGCCCCTCCGAGGTGTGTTATCGGGGCGGTGGCCGGCGGTGATCCGGCGCCAAGACATCACGGAGGTATTCCATGGTCACCGTACGGCGGCAGCAGCCCCTGGAAACCCCGAGCCATGACTGGCGAGCATGGCTTGAGCAGTTACAGAAGCGCACCGTGGTGCGCGATGTGGAAACCCTGGCGCAGGCCTGCGCCAGGGCCGAACAGTGCGAGCTGGCCGGCAACGCGGCCGGAGCCCACTGGCCCTACGGCAAGGGCTGTCTGACCATCGGTTTGGAAATGGCGGACATCCTCGCCGATCTCGGTGCCGATACCGAAACCCTGCCGGCGGCGGTGCTGTACCGGGCGGTCCGGGAAGGGCAGATGTCCCTGCTGGAAGTGGACAAGGAGTTTGGTGAGCGGGTAGCGCGGCTGATCGAGGGCGTGCTGCGCATGGCCGCCATCAGCACCGTGCTCAACCCCACCCGCAAGGCGGTGCTCGGCCAACAGGACGGTCAACTCGACAATGTCCGCAAGATGCTGGTGGCGCTGGTGGACGACGTGCGCGTGGCGCTGGTCAAACTGGCGGAGCGGACCGTCATCATCCGGGCGGTGAAGGAGTCGGAGCCGGAGCGTCAGCGCAAGGTGGCGCAGGAGATCTTCGACATCTACGCGCCGCTGGCCCACCGTCTCGGCGTCGGTCACCTGAAGTGGGAGCTGGAGGACCTGTCCTTCCGCTACCTGCAACCGGGGGCCTACAAGAAGATCGCCAAGCTGCTGGATGAGAAGCGGCTGGATCGCGAGCACTACATCGAAAAAGTAATCGAGGATTTGCGCGGTCATCTGGAACGCAGCGGCATCCGTGGCGCCCAGGTGTATGGCCGGGCCAAGCACATCTACAGTATCTGGCGCAAAATGCAGAAGAAGCACCTGGAGTTCGGCGAGGTTTATGACGTCCGTGCCGTGCGTGTGCTGGTGCCGGAGGTGCGGGACTGTTACGCCGCCCTGGGGGTGGCGCATTCGCTGTGGAAGCACGTGCCCAAGGAGTTCGACGACTACATCGCCAGTCCCAAGGACAACGGCTACCAGAGCCTGCATACGGCGGTGGTCGGTCCGGAACGCAAAATGCTGGAAGTGCAGATCCGTACCTTCGATATGCACGAGGAAGCGGAACTCGGCGTGTGCGCGCACTGGCGCTATAAGGAAGGCTCCAAGGCGCGCCGTGGGCAGAGCGACTACGAGCATCGTATCGCCTGGTTGCGCCAGGTGCTGGAATGGCAGGAAGAACTGGGCGACAACGCCAAGAGCGTGGTCGACGAGCTCAAACATGGCCTGACCAGCGAGCGGGTTTATGTGTTCACCCCGGATGGCCATGTGGTGGATCTGGAAGCCGGCGCCACCCCGGTGGACTTTGCCTACCATATTCACACCGAGGTAGGGCACCGTTGCCGGGGCGCCAAGGTCAACGGCCACATCGTGCCGCTCAACTACACCCTGAACACCGGCGAGCAGGTGGAAATCCTCACCGCCAAGGAAGGGGGCCCCAGCCGCGACTGGCTGACGCCGTCACTGGGCTACGTGGCCGCCTCTTCCACCCGGGCCCGGATCCAGCAGTGGTTCAAACGCCAGGACCGGGATGTGCACATCGCCCAGGGCAAGGCGATGCTGGAACGGGAGATGTCACGGCTGGCCCTGGATCGCATCGACCTCGATCTGCTGGCGCCGCAGCTCAATCTGAAAAGCGGTGACGATGTGCTGGCGTCACTGGGGGCCGGCGACCTGCGCCCGGGCCACGTGGTCAACCAGGCCCAGGCGTTGTCGCCGGACAATCCGCAGCAGGAACTGGCGTTCGTACCGGCCCGTCCGCGTGCTTCGGAGTCCGGAGATATCACCATCCACGGGGTCGGCAATCTGCTCACGCAGATGGCCAAATGCTGTCAGCCGGTGCCGGGTGATCCGGTGATGGGCTTCATCACCCAGGGCCGTGGTGTCACCGTGCACCGGGCGGACTGCCCGAACCTGCTGGCGATGCAGGGGGAGGATCCGAACCGGGTGATCGAAGTCAGCTGGGGCGAGGCGGATCGGATCTTCTATCCGGTGGACGTGTTCCTGCGCGCCTGGGACCGCCAGGGGCTGTTGCGCGACGTGATCGCGGTGCTGTCCAATGAAAAGGTCAATGTCACCGCGGTGCATACCCAGTCCCACACCGAGGACAACACCGCCACCATGCTGCTGACCCTGGAGATTGCCTCGCTGGGCAACCTGGGCAAGGTGCTGGCCAAGCTGGACCAGCTCAAAGGGGTGCTGGAAGTGCGGCGCTATAAGAAGTGAACGGCTTGCACGACGAAACACGATAAGGCCGGTCTCCAGGCTTGGAGTGCGGCGATGTTTCACCAGGAGGTTTTCTTGAGCACGGACAATAACGCGACCAGCGCCATCGCCCAACTGCTCGACATCATGGCCCGTTTACGGGATCCAGACGGCGGCTGCCCCTGGGATCTGAAACAGAACTTCGACACCATCGCGCCTTATACCATCGAGGAAGCGTTCGAGGTGGCGGAGGCCATCGCCCGGCGTGACTATGGCGAACTCAAGGAAGAACTGGGCGATCTGTTGTTGCAGGTGGTGTTTCATTCACAGATGGCCAGGGAAGCGGCGTTGTTCGACTTCGAGCAGGTGGCGCGAACCCTCAGTGAAAAAATGATTCGCCGCCATCCCCATGTGTTCGGCACCGACCCGGCCGCTGATGAGCAGGCGGTGAAGGTCAACTGGGAGGCGATCAAAGCGGAGGAGCGGCGGGCGAAAGGGCGTGAACACGACAGCGCGCTCGACGGCGTGCCGGCCGGACTGCCGGCTCTGCAACGTGCCACCAAACTGCAAAAGAAAGCGGCTAAGGTAGGGTTCGACTGGCCCGGCCCGGCGCCGGTGCGGGCCCAGGTGGAAGCGGAATGGGCGGAGCTGGATCAGGCCCTGGACGGCGATCATATCGACGCCGTGGAGGATGAGTTCGGCGATGTGCTGTTTTCCCTGATCAACCTGGCTCGCCATCTGAAACTGGATCCGGAACAGGCGCTCCGTCGCGCCAACGCCAAGTTCGAACGTCGTTTCCGTTACATGGAAACCGCCAGTCCGTCCTCCCTGGACGGGCTGAGTACTGACCAGTTGGAACGACTCTGGCGCCAGGCCAAGGACCAGGAGTAATTCCCTCGGCGCCGCTAATGGCGGTGCCCCGGGGACATCGTCATTTGTCTGTCACGTCCCACCTCCCGATCGTGAAATAAAAACTTCACATAAAAGCAACTTTTCCGTCATTCGCTCTCCCCATACTCCGCCCCCAAGCAACCAGGATGTTCGCGCGGCTTCCGCTCGACGTCTTCCGTGCTGTTTTTAACTTGCCTGATTGATAGGAGATGCTGCGATGAAAAAGAATTTGCTCGCGATCGCTGTGGGGGCGGCCGTCGCTCTGCCTGGCCTGGCCCTGGCGGACGGTCCTACCGTCTACGGTAAAGTGAACATTTCACTGGAAAACCAGGAAAATGAAATCGGTCAGACCGGGAGCGTGGACGACGACTGGTCCTTGAACAGCAACGCTTCCCGTATTGGTATCAAAGGCGACTTCGACCTGGACTTCGCGGGTCTGAAGGCGATCTACCAGGCGGAATACCAAATCTCCGTTGACGGCGATGATGACGAGTTCAGCCAACGTAACATCTTCGGTGGTCTGGCTGGCGACTTCGGTGTGCTGAAAGCGGGTAAGTTCGACACCCCGACCAAAGTTGCCCAGGGTAAAGTGGATCAGTTCAACGATCTGCAGGGCGATATCAAAAACATCATGGCCGGCGAAAACCGCGCCGGAAACATCATCCAGTACAGCACCCCGACTCTGGCCGACATGATCACCATCCACGGTGCTTTTATTCCGGGTGAAGGCGAAGACATCGACGGTGATGGCAAGGACGATAACGACCTGGCCGATTCCTATTCCGTAGCGATCATCGCGGAAAAAGGCATTTTCTACGGTGCCTTGTCCCACGATTCGGATATCGAGGACGAACTGCTGTTTGATGGTGTCGGTTTGGCTCAGACCCTGGATATCACCCGTGCCGCCGTCATGCTCAAACCCGGTAATTTGGAACTGGGCGCGCTGTACCAGATCGCCGAGGAATCTGAGGATCTGAGTGGCACCAACGCGGGTGAGGGTAAGGAAAACTCGTTCCTGGTCAGCGGTGCTTACAAAATAGACCGTTGGAAGCTGAAAGCTCAGTACGGTATGACCGAGGCGGACAAGACCGACGACGAAGCCACTCTGATGGCGCTCGGTGCCGACTACAAACTGGCCAAGGCCTCCAAGGTTTACGCCTACTTCTCCCAAGTGTCCTACGAACCGGATGCCGGTGATGACCGTGACGATACCACCTTCGGTGTTGGCATGGAGCACAAGTTCTAAAGAAAACGGATCGGGGCCCTGAACGGGCCCGCGTCCTGAAGTTTCCTCGAAGCAAGTGACAGCCTTGCCCGCCTTCCTGGCGGGCTTTTTTTATTTGACGCATACACGCAACACGCCAAACCCATGGCTCGCTTGCGCAGCCTTGCGGACATGAAGGTAAACCAATTCGCTGGCAAGCCAGCTTCCCACGGAGGGGCCCCGGAGCCGCCGTGGGAAGCTGGCTTGCCAGCGAATCAGTATGCTTGCCAGTTGTGAGACAGCAGCGATCCACGGACCGCGATACGGTTCGTTGACCCCATTCATTGGTCCTGTCATTAAATCGTCATATAGTGTGCTCCCATTTTTTATGTGAGGGAGCTGGGATCATGAACACCGTACACCGCAAGCTTGTTCCGGCATTGCTGGTTTTCCTGCCGGCGTCGACGCTGGCCGCGCCGCAGTTTTATGGCCGCATCGATATCGCGCTGGAAGGCACCGACGACTATCCGACCCGTTCTTTGTCCTCGGCGCTCAACGACATGAGCAGCGGCGATTCGCCGCTACGTGATGGCTGGTTCGTGGAAGCCTACAACTCCTATCTGGGCGTGCGTGATGAGGTGCCCCTGGATGTGGGCGGTCTGTCACTGATCTATCAATTCGAAGCCGGCTACGACGTCGACGGCGACAGCAGTGACACTTTCACTACCCGCAACAGCTACATTGGTCTGGCCACACCCTGGGGCCGGATTTTCGCCGGTCGCTACGACAGCCTGGTGAAGCAGGCGGAAGGCAAGCTGGACCAATTCAACAATACCGGTGCCGACATGCAGACGGTGTTCACCAGTCAGTACCGCAACGACAACACCTTGAACTGGGTCAGCCCGAAGCTGGGCAATCTGGTATTGAAAGCGCAGATCGCGCCGGGTGAGCAGGACGACCTGGGCACGCCTCCCTACGATGAGACCAAGGACGGGCTGGCCGACATCCATGCGGTATCCGCCATCTGGAACAGCGATGCTCTGTACGCGGCGCTGGCCTACGAACATGGCTACACCGAGCGAGCGCTACCGGCGCCGGTGAGCCTGAATGTGCCCGCCGACCGGGATGTGCTGCGCGGGGCCTTGGGGATGCGGGTAGGTAACCTGTCCCTGGGCGCGATCGTTGAGGAACTGCGTCTGGATCCGGATTATCCCGGTGCCAGCCGTCTCGACGGCACTTCCTATTTGCTCAGCGCCGGTCTGGCCATGAGTCCGCGTCTGACCCTCAAGGCGCAGGGTGGCCGCTTCGACAGTGACGATCTGGGGTACACCCTGACCACCGGCACCGTTGGCGCGGACTACAAACTGGGTTCCCAGACCACGGCCTATACGCTGCTGTCGGTGTCCGACGCGGACGTGGACGACAGCGCCGCCGGTTATGACGATGGTAAAGGCGGGCTGGTGTCAGTAGGGTTGGCGCACAAGTTCTGATACGCACCGTATTCGCTGCCAAGGCAGTTCCCACAGCGACTTCGTGGCCCGTCTGTGGGAAGCTGGCTTGCCAGCGAATTGGTTTGCCTTCATGGCCGCAAGGCCGCCAAGGGTTTGGCGATCGCTTCTGATCAGCCCTGCCAGCGTTGCAGCGCCAGGGTGGCGTTGGTGCCACCGAAACCGAAGCTGTTGCTGATCGCCAGATCCGGGGCGCGCTCCAGCCGTTCGGTCAGGATCGGCAGGCCATCGGCTTGTTCATCCAACTGCTGGATGTTGGCGGAAGCGGCGGTGAAGCCGTCGCGCATCATCAGCAGACAGTAGATGGCTTCCTGCACGCCGGTGGCGCCCAGGCTGTGGCCGGTCAGGCTCTTGGTGGAGCTGATGCCGGGCACGGTGCCGCCGCCGAATACCTCGCGAATCGCTTTCAACTCCGCCACGTCACCCACCGGAGTGCTGGTGCCGTGGGCGTTGATGTAATCCACCGGGCCTTCCACCGTGGACAGGGCCTGACGCATGCAGCGCGCCGCGCCTTCGCCGCTGGGCGCGACCATGTCGTAGCCGTCACTGGTGGCGCCGTAGCCCACCACTTCCGCGTAGATACGGGCGCCGCGGGCCTTGGCGTGCTCCAGCTCCTCCAACACCACCATGCCGCCGCCGCCGGCGATGACGAAGCCATCACGGCTGGCATCGTAGGCGCGGGAGGCGGTTGCCGGGGTGTCGTTGTACTTGGTGGAAAGCGCGCCCATGGCGTCGAACAGGCAGCTCAGGGTCCAGTGCTCTTCCTCGCCGCCGCCGGCGAACACCACATCCTGCTTGCCCATCTGGATTTGCTCCACGGCATTGCCGATACAGTGGGCGCTGGTGGCGCAGGCGGACGTGATGGAGTAGTTGAGGCCCTTGATCTTGAACGGCGTGGCCAGACAGGCGGAGACCGTGGACGCCATCACGCGTGGCACCATGTACGGACCGATGCGTTTGACGCCGCGGGAGCGGGCAATGTCCGCCGCTTCCACCTGATTCTGGGAAGAGTGGCCGCCGGAGCCGGCGATCAGACCGGTGCGCTCGTTGCTGACCTGATTGTCTTCCAGGCCGGAATCGGCGATGGCCTGTTGCATGGCCACATAGGCGTAGGCCGCGGCATCGCCCATGAAGCGGCGGCTTTTGCGGTCGATCAGCGCTTCCAGATCAATGTCGGGGCTGCCGGCGATCTGGCTGCGCATGCCCTGAGCCTGATATTCCTCCTTGAAACGGATGCCGGAGCGTCCTTCGCGCAGCGCAAGAGAGACGGTATCGGTATCGTTGCCCAAACAGGAAACGATCCCCATGCCGGTAATAACGACGCGTCGCATAATGACTCCTAGAAACCTTCCGTCGAGGTGAACAGGCCCACACGCAGGTCGTCGGCCTGGTAAATGGGTTTACCGTCCACGGACACCACCGCATCGGCGAGACCCATGGTCAGTTTGCGGGCGATGACCCTTTTGATATTGATCTGGTAGGTCAGCTTCTTGGCGGTGGGCAGCACCTGGCCGGAGAACTTGACCTGACCCACGCCGAGGGCGCGTCCGCGACCGGGGTGGCCGAGCCAGCCCAGATAGAAGCCAAGCAACTGCCAGGTGGCGTCCAGGCCGAGACAGCCGGGCATCACCGGATCGGTTTCGAAGTGACATTGGAAGAACCACATATCCGGGTGGATATCCAGTTCGGCGACCACTTCACCGCGATCATGGGCACCGCCGGTCTCGGCAATGCGGGTGATGCGGTCGACCATCAACATGTTGGGCAGCGGCAGACGGGCGTTGCCCGGGCCGAACAGTTCGCCATGGGCGCAGGCGAGCAGCTCGTCGCGCTGATAGGATGATTGTCTTTCCACGTTCGTGTTACTCAAATCTCTGACTCTCCACACAGGCCAATTCGGCAATGGCATCCCAGCGGGAAAAGACCGGCGTCCATTATTGTTGAGCTAGTATGTTGTTGAGCGAGTATATGGACACCCGATGACTGTTTGACTGCAGAATTAAGACATTTTGCCATGCAGAGTCACCATACTAGCAGACCCGAAATGACCGGGACGGACGCAAGCGTCTCAAAATATGTCCAGCAACGCCGGCCTGAGCGGCCCGTCACGCCGGGTGCCGGGCTTGCATTGCGGCGGCGTTGTGCCGATCATGCGCCGGCGGCGTAAGGGCTCCACGGGGCCGGCCGCCAGTCTAATCTATTGTGGGGCAGGACCCGGTCGTCTCAAGGTGTCATCTTCGGACATTCGGTGGTGCGACTGACCGACCCGGACCCGATAAACGGATCAGCCAAAAGAATGATCCGTGACAGGGCAAGGGGGCCGATTTCAGGGAACCCTGGGGCGGCGCGGTTATCGAATCCCCTCGGTGCCGTGAAACGGCAACGTGAAACAACAACAGAGCGCGCGGCCGTTGGTTCGCGGATGGCCGTTCGGGCCGACCCTTCCCAGGCGTGTCTCAGGAGGTAACTGGTGGCGGCGGAAATCGGACATCTCTCCCTGTGGGTGGCATTGGCGGCTTCTCTGGTGCTGGCGATCTTTCCTCTGATCGGCGTCCACCGTGGCGTATTGGCCTGGCAGCGCTATGCGCGTCCACTGGCCTGGCTGCAATGGATGGCCATGACGGCGGCCCTGCTGGCGCTGGGCTACAGCTTCTACATCAACGATTTTTCCATCACCTATGTGGCCAATCACAGCAACTCCGAATTGCCGCTGGGCTATCGCCTGTCCGCGATTTGGGGCGGACACGAGGGCTCGCTGTTGTTGTGGGGCTGGATGCTGGCGGGCTGGACCGCGCTGGTCGGATTGTTGAGCCGCACCGTGCCGCTGACCATGGTGGTGCGGGTGCTGTCGGTGATGGGCATGATCGCGGTGGGCTTCCTCGCCTTCATGCTGTTCACCTCCAATCCCTTCGACCGGGCCTTGCCCTGGTTTGTCATGGACGGCGCTGATCTGAATCCGCTGCTGCAGGACCCTGGTCTGATCGTCCATCCGCCGATGCTGTACATGGGCTATGTGGGGTTCGCCGTGGCGTTCGGCTTCGCTGTCGCCGGCTTGCTGGAAGGCAACCTGGATCCGGCCTGGGCGCG
Source organism: Alcanivorax xiamenensis (assembly GCF_009846745.1). Lineage (NCBI taxonomy): Bacteria > Pseudomonadati > Pseudomonadota > Gammaproteobacteria > Oceanospirillales > Alcanivoracaceae > Alcanivorax > Alcanivorax xiamenensis. The sequence goes on from NZ_AQPF01000027.1 coordinate 44,412, forward strand.
CTGGGCCCGTCCCTGGACCACGGTGGCCTGGTGTTTCCTCACCGTCGGTATCGCGCTGGGATCCTGGTGGGCGTACTACGAATTGGGTTGGGGCGGCTGGTGGTTCTGGGATCCGGTGGAAAACGCCTCATTGATGCCCTGGCTGGCCGGCACCGCGTTGATCCATTCCCTGGCGGTGAGCGAGAAGCGCAACCTGTTCCGTGCCTGGACCGTATTATTGGCGATCGTCACTTTCTCACTGAGCTTGCTCGGCACCTTCCTGGTCCGCTCCGGGGTGCTTACCTCGGTACACGCGTTCGCCAATGATCCCAGCCGTGGGGCTTTCATCCTCGCTTTCCTGGTGGTGGTGGCCGGCGGCGCTGCGCGCCGGCCGGTTGTCGGGGCAGGGCGGCTTCAGGGCGATGTCCCGGGAAAGTTTCCTGCTGGGCAACAATCTGGTGCTGTTGGCCGCCACTTTCGTGGTGCTGATGGGAACCCTGTTCCCCCTGCTCGGTGAGGCCATGGACATCAAGGTGTCGATCCGCAGCCCTTACTTCAACGCTTTCTTCGTGCCGCTGACCTTGCTGCTGATCCTGCTGCTGGTCCCCGGCATGATGAGCAATTGGAAACGTCAGGCCGGCAAGCCACTGGTGCGGCGCCTGCTGTGGTTGGCGCCGGCGGCTCTGATTGGCGGCTGGCTGGGCGCGCGGCTGCCCGGCGCGACGCCCTGGCCTGGCACGCTGGCGCTGATCCTGGCGCTGTTCCTGGTGCTTGCTCACCTGGATGACGTGGTGCGTCGTGCTCTGGCCTACAACCGGGGGCTGTTCGCTGGGCTGCGCAAACTGACCCGTTCCTATATAGGCATGGTGGTGGCCCATTGCGGGCTGGCGGTACTGGTGGCCGGGGTCACGGTGGTCAGCTTCCATGAGATCGAGCGGGATGTTCGCATGAGTCCTGGCGATGTGGCGGAAGTGGGTGGCTACCGTTTTGAATTCGAGAGCCTCAGCAGTCCCATGGGACCGAATTATCAATCCCAGAAAGCCCATTTCCTGGTGAGCCGGGATGGCCGACCGGTGACCGAAATGAATCCGGAGAAACGCACCTATCGGGCTTCCGGCCAGGTGATGACGGAAGCGGCCATCGACGGCCGGTTGATGCGCGATCTGTATGTGGCGCTGGGCGACCCTCGCGGCGAGGACGCCTGGGCGGTGCGCATCTATCACAAACCGATGGTGCGCTGGATCTGGCTGGGCGCGCTGATCATGGCGCTGGGCGGCGCCCTGGCGCTGTCCGACCGACGTTACCGCAAACCCATGGGAGGAGTGGCTGGTGAACAGGCGTGATCGTGATGAGCCGCGCCGTCAGCGTGGTGTCAGTTTGTGGGTGTTCCTGCCGCTGGCGGCTTTTGTGGCCCTGGCGGTATTGCTGGCCAGCGGCCTCGGCCGTAACCCGGAAGAGCTGCCCTCGGAATTGGTGGGCAAGCCGCTGCCGGCGTTCCAACTGCCTTCCTTATTAGGTGAAAGGACCCTCACGCCGGCCTCCCTGCGGGACCAGAACTGGAAACTGCTGAACGTCTGGGCGACCTGGTGCCCGACCTGTTATGTGGAACACCCCTATCTGCTGGAATTGGCGGCCCGGGGCATTCCCATCATCGGGCTCAACTACAAGGACGAGACCGACGCGGCGCGGGACTATCTGGCCAATCTGGGCAACCCCTACAGTGAGGTGGTGGTGGATCATGACGGCCAGTTGGGACTCGACCTGGGCGTTTACGGCGCGCCGGAAACGTTCCTGCTGAATCCGGAAGGGCGGGTGGTGTTGCGGCACGCCGGTGACCTCAACCAGCGGGTCTGGGAAGAAAAATTCCAACCCCTTCTCGATCAGGCCAAGGCCGGGGAAAACAGAAGCGGGGGAGAAGACTAATGCGCGTGTTGTTATTGCTCATGCTGGCGCTCTTGGGGCAGGGCGCCATGGCCGCCATTGATGTCTACCAGTTCGACACGGAAGAGCAGGAAAGCCGTTTCCGCGTGCTGACCGAGGAACTGCGCTGCCCCAAATGTCAGAACCAGAGCATCGCCGACTCCGATGCCGGGATCGCGCAGGACATGCGCGAGCGGGTGGCGCGCATGATCCGGGAAGGGCATGACGACCAGGCCATCGTTGACTATTTCGTTGACCGCTATGGTGACTTCGTCAGTTACCGGCCACCGGTGAACGCCCGGACACTGGTGCTGTGGCTGGGACCGGCGCTGCTGCTGCTGTTGGGCGGCGGCGCCATCGTGATATTGATCCGGCGGGCCAGCCGTCAGGTGGAGGATGAGGCGCAATGACTTTCCTGCTTGCGGTGCTCGGCGCCGCCCTCCTGATCGCCCTGCTGTCCATGTTTTTGTTGTGGCGGCGGGAACCCCGCCGTGACGGCGACCAGGCTTCCTGGTCCGGTCTGGCGCTGCCGTTGCTGGTGGTGGTGCTGGGTGGGTTGGGGTATCTGACCTTGGGTTATCACCCGGAAACCGCTCAGTGGTTGAGCGACCGCCGTGAATTGAGTGACGCCGCCCGCCAGGTGATCCGGGGGCAGCCACCGGAAATCAGCGATGACAAATTGAGCGCCGCCGCCTTTGCCCGGGTGTTGCAATCCGAGGTGGTCCGCGAGCATCAGACCATGGACGGCTGGTATGCCCTGGGACTGCTGTACGATCAACTGGGAGCTCCGGCTCAGGCCGAACAGGCGGCGCGGCGAGCGTTGTTTCTCGAACCTGACGACAGCGCTGCCCGTTTGCTGTTGGCACGGTCACTGATTCAGGCCAACGAAGGGCGCCTCACCGCCGCCGCCGAGGCGGAAATCCAGAAGGTGCTGGAGGCCTATCCGCGGCATGATGGGGCCTGGATGCTGCAAGCCATGGCGGCCAGTCGTGCCCGTCAATATGAACTGGCGCTGCGATCCTGGGAGGCGTTGCTTGCCCGTCACGGCGAAGGGGAGGCCGGCGATCTTCTGCGGCAAGGTAAAGCCAACACCGAGCGGCAATTGGCCAAAGCGCGGCAGTTGGACGATCTGAGCATCACGGTCAACGCCGCTGATGTGCCCGCCGGCGGAACGCTGTTCGTATTCCTGCGTCAGGGAGAGCAGGGTGGCCAGCCATTGGCCGCTCGCCGGGTGCTGGTGGAGCGGTTTCCGGCCACCGTGGTGTTGCGCCGCGATGACTGGCTGCGGTCATACCCGGCGGACCTTTCCGATTTGCGTGCCGGTGCCCGCTATACCCCGGCGCCGGGTTCCAGCGTCGATGAGGCCGGGCTCAGGGTGGCGCCAGAACCGCTGCGTGGCTCGCCTCTGGAGGCGAAGCTGACGCTGGGACAGTAGTCGCTCGGACGTATCCAGGACTTGAGACGGAAGCGGCCTGTACAAAGGTCGCCCTTGTACGCCGCTGACCCGCACGGTAAAGTTCCCGACCTTTGACAGGCCATGAAAGTACGGCCTGGACTGGCGACTCCATCGGATCGTCAGCGCAATCAAACGCCGCAAGCGATTGATTTTCCATGTCCCTCTTGGCGAAACAGACCGTGGAGAGGGGCTTGAAGAAGCCACGGTCTGGCTTTTTCGACACCTTATTGAGGGTGCCCCTTTTAGGCACCCATTCGCGGTAAGAAGGGAGATTCCTATGCGTGTCATCCTGCTTGGCGCGCCCGGTGCAGGCAAGGGCACTCAGGCGCAGTTCATAAAGGACGCTTTTTCCATTCCCCAGATTTCCACCGGGGATATGCTGCGCGCCGCCGTCAAGGCCGGCACGCCACTCGGCCTTGAAGCAAAAAAAGTAATGGACGCCGGCGGCCTGGTTTCCGACGACATCATTGTCGGCCTGGTCAAGGAACGCATCGCCGAGGATGACTGCGCCAATGGATTCCTGTTCGATGGCTTCCCTCGCACTATTCCGCAAGCCCAGGCGCTGGTGGATGCGGGGATCGACATCGACTATGTAGTGGAAATCGATGTGGATGATCAGGAAATCATTGATCGTCTGAGTGGGCGTCGGGTGCACCCGGGCTCCGGACGTGTCTATCACGTCACACATAATCCCCCCAAGGAAGCGGGTAAGGATGACGTGACCGGCGAAGAGCTGGTGCAACGTGACGACGACAAGGAAGACACCGTGCGCAAGCGTCTGGAAGTGTATCAGGCGCAAACCCGCCCGCTGGTGGATTTCTACCAGGATCTGGCCAAGAGCGATGCCGGCAAGGCACCGACCTATGTGCGCGTGCCTGGTGTCGGCTCGGTGGAAAGCATCCGGGACAGCATCTTCAAAGCGCTGGGCAAATAACACACGCCCGCGAACCTCTCTCATGAGAGTGGAAAAAGGAGCCGCACGGCTCCTTTTTTTATACCCGCCGTTCATGACGGTCACCCTTCGGGCGGCCGCAGTGCAACATTAAAAAATGGCTCCGGACCCTCTTTTTATGCCCCGCGGATATCGGGCTTTTATCGCACGAAGCCGCTGTGGGAAGCTGCCTTGGCAGCGAATCCGTTGTTCCATGACGATCGGCGGAACGGCCAGGCTGTGTTTATAAGGGCGCTTATCGGCGGCGTTCGCCAGATTAATCAACGCGGTTGTCGCATTTGCCTTTCCGGTTTCTTTGCTGTCGGTATCACGGTGATTCCGGTGGGGATGTTGGTTTCTCTTTATTCCTCTCCACCTTCGAGTGCCCCCTTTGTTCCGTTCGCCGGCTCGCCAGTGCCACTGGCGGTAACACTTCGTTGCGTTCCGTAAAGCAAAGCGGACGCGTGTCGTCATCCGACAATCCGACGGCAAAATGAAATGCGAGCGGCGTGATATTCGATCCACCGCCGAAGCTGATTTTCGTTATTTTCAGCGGAGAAGTAATGCCAAGGGCAAGTGCTCCTTCCACCGCTGAAGAGCGATGGAAATCTTCTTTTGTTTTCTTTTTACGCGGTCGTGCGTCGATCTGATTAAATAATGTACCAAGTGATTTTTTTTTATGCTATTTTCCGATTGTCGAAGTAAGTGACGTCATAGGATTAGGAGATCGATCATGGCACAAGCAAAGAAAGTCGCAGCGCGGAAGAAAACAGCGACCCGTAAAAAGGCCGCTACCGCTAGCAAGGCACCGGCGGTTCCGAAGTCCGTAAGCAATGCGGAAGCGAAAGCCAAACTGCAGGAAAAAGCGGTCGGCCAGGCAGAGAAGAAAGTTGCCCAGGCGCAGATCAAACTGGATCGCCACAAGAAAAAAGTGGATACGGAGAACGGCAAGCTGGCCAAACTCCGCACCGATCTGGCCGCCAAGCGCGATAAGGTAAAAGCAAAAGCCACCGCCGCCGCCAAGCGCGCCGTCGACACCGCTCGTGGCAAACTCAATACCCAACGTTTGAAGCTGCAGGACCTGCGCGGTGAAGCGAAACTGATTCGCGCGGAAATCCAGGCAGCCAAAAAAGTGGTGACTCGCGAGAATAAAAAGCTGCGTACTGCTCAGCGCAATCTGACCAGCAAACTGCGTGAGTACCAACGCAAGCTGGCGAAGAAAGAGAAGGCCGAGCAGAAGAAAGCGGAGCAAAAAGCCAAGCGCGCGGCTCGCAAGACCGCCGCGAAAGGAACCACCGCTCGTAAGAAGACCACCACCCGGGCCAAAACCAAAAAGGCAGCGACCCGTAAGAGCGCCACTCGCAAGACTCCGGCGCGCAAGAAAGCCGCTCGTCGTGCTCCGGCCCGTAAGAAAGCCGCCACCGGCAGCGCAAGCTAAGTCCCTTCGATCACTCCGGCCCCGTCTCAATGACGGGGACCGGAGCTCCCTTCCGAGCCTGATCTCTCCATAATCCGATCTCCGTTCCGGAACCGGCTGCAACCGGAGCCGGGGCGAACAGGCGGCGAAATGCCGGCCAGAATCGCTCCAAACGCACGCCCACGAATCCGAGACGTTTGCCGCGCTGTTTTTGCACTATTCTTGTGCAATAATTAGGGCAAATAAACGTGTTGATAATAATTCGCATTAGGGTTAACCTGCTTTCCAGAGATTGAGGAGTAGGTGTGGTATGTACGTTTGTCTCTGCAACGGCATCACTGACGGTCATATACGGGAAGCGGCCATGAATGGTTGCGACAGCCTGCGTGATCTTCGTCGGGAACTTGGGGTTGGCAGTCAGTGTGCCAAATGTGCCCGCCACGCCCGTCAGGTACTGCGTGATACCCGTAGCGCGGTAGCGGCGACCTCCGTCTCTGTTTCCTCCGATCAGTCGGTTGCGGTGCAATATTGGCCGCAGCCGGCTTGATCTCATGAGCAAGGTCGGCAAAGACTGATTCTCATTTGTATAACTACTTGTATTTATTGGAATTTTTTTCGATATCCCTTGCCCGTGCCGGGCTATTGCTGAACAATATTGGCACCCCAAATACCGGCACGGAGACCACCCATGAAAGGCGACAAGAAGGTTATCGAGCACCTGAACCGGGCGCTGGGTAATGAGCTGATTGCGATTAACCAGTATTTTCTGCACGCCAAAATGTACAAGGATTGGGGACTTCACGCTCTGTATGAGAAGGAGTACCACGAGTCCATTGATGAGATGAAACACGCGGACTGGCTCATCGAGCGCATTTTGTTCCTGGAAGGGGTGCCGAACCTGCAGGATCTGGGCAAGTTGATGATTGGTGAAAACACCAAGGAAATGCTCTCCTGCGATCTCAAGCTGGAGCATCTGGCGGTACCGGATCTGCGTGAAGCCATGGCGTATTGCGAGTCGGTGCAGGATTATGTCAGCCGGGATCTGTTCCGCCGTATCCTGGAAAGCGAGGAAGAACATATTGACTGGCTGGAAACGCAACTGGGCCTGATCGACAAGGTGGGTCTGGAAAACTACCTGCAGAAACAAATGGAAACCGCGGAAGACTGATCGCGCAACTTTTAAGCGCTCTTCCCTTGACTCTCAAAAGGGCTTTGGGAATAATGCGCAGCCTCTTGAGGCGACACGCTTCAAGCACGATCAAAGCGCTGGTAGCTCAGTTGGATAGAGCATCTGGCTACGAACCAGAAGGTCGGGGGTTCGAATCCTCCCCAGCGCGCCATACAAACAAAAGCGGCTCCCTTTAGGGAGCCGTTTTTGTTTGTATCGTACTGTGGGAGTTATTCAGCAGAACCCCCCGGTTCGACCAGCCCGGCTTTGCCGGGCGCAGGGCGTCATCGCTTGCGATGACGGGGCGCAGCCCCGAGCCGCCGTGGCGGCGAGCCCATCCTCCCCGCACCATGCCTTCCCGTACCCGTCATGCTCGCTATCGCTTAGGGAGCCGCTTTTGTTTGTATCGTTCTGTGGGAGTTATAGAGCGCCAGACGCCAGACGCTTTAGAACACAGTGCCTCAGAACATTGCGGAAATAAGTAAGCGTTTTAAATGCTTGACAGGGTGCTGGGGCGGGTTTCGCATTACCGGCGTCCGGCGTC
>NZ_AQPF01000028.1:0-50543 GCF_009846745.1 Alcanivorax xiamenensis
CTGGCGCGGCTGGCGGATCTGTATACCCGGCAGCGTTTCCCCAAAGGCATTACCGCCCACGAGGTCACCCGCCGTTGCGCCGCCATGCTTTCCGACCTGCTGGATGAGCAGGACGGCACCATCCTCGACAACCCGGATTACCGGCTGGTGGTGGTGGTGATTCGCAGCCGTGGGCTGATGACGCGGGACGGTGGTCTGGGTCTGGGGCTGGGGCTGGCCGGCGTGATTGGCGGCAATTTGCTGAGCCGTCGGGCGCTGGGCGCTTTCATGGAACGCGGGCTGGTCTATAACGGTGGCAAGGAGAATCTGCCGTTGGCGCCATTGGCGGATTTCGCCACCCACCATGTGACGCTGACGGGCGATAACCTGCGCGCCACTCTGCTGGCCAGCGCCGCCATTCCCATGGTGTTGGAAGGCGTACGGGATATTCCCGGGGCCCCGCCGGGCGTCTACCGGGATGGCGGCATGCTCGATTACCATCTGGATCTGCCGTATCGCACGGAAGGACTGGTGCTGTACCCGCATTTCACCGACCGGGTGATTCCCGGCTGGTTCGACAAGCCGCTACGCTGGCGCAATGGCGACCCCGGGCGTTTGTCCCGCACTGTATTGGTGTCGCCGTCGCCGCAATATCTGGCCAGCCTGCCCCATGGCAAGCTGCCGGACCGCACCGACTTCAAGCGTTATCTCGATGATGACGCCGGCCGTGAACGCTATTGGCGCACGGCCATTGATGAAAGCCGGCGCCTGGGCGATGAATTTCTGGAGCTGGTGGAGAGCGGCCATGTCGCTGATCGCCTTCATCCGCTGTTGGGCCGCCGGCCCGCGAACTGATTTGGCCCGCGGGTTGCACGGCCAGGCTCCGTGTTTCTCTGACCGTCACGGAGCTTGCCATGTCTTCATCCGATGATTATCCGCTGAGCGCTGTTCCCGAGGAGCAGCGTAAGGGGTTGTTGTCCACTTCGGTGGTGCTGCTCGGCTTCACCTTCTTCACCGCCACCATGTGGGCCGGCGGCAATCTCGGCACCGCGTTCTCGTTTCCGGAACTGCTCATGGTGATTCTGGTGGGCAATCTGCTGTTGGGGGCCTACGCCGCCGCGCTGGCCTACATCGCCTGCCGCAGCGGACTGAACACCGTGCTGATGGGGCGTTACTGTTTCGGGGATAAGGGCAGCAAGCTGTCCGACTGCCTGCTGGGCTTTACCCAGATCGGCTGGTACGCCTGGGGCACCGCCACTATCGCCATTGCTCTGGTAAAGATGACGCCGCTGCCGCAATGGCTGGAGTTGCCGTTGATGGTGGTGTTCGGCTTTGGTTTTTGTGTCACCGCCATGGTGGGCTATCGCGGGCTGGACTGGCTGTCCCGGTTCGCGGTGCCGGCCATGCTGCTGTTCATCGGTGTCAGCCTTTACCGGGGCGTGGTCGATGTGGGCGGATTCGAGGCGCTGAGCGCTCGCGCCGGCGGCGGTGACATGGGTTTCGCCGCCGCCATCACCGTGGTGATCGGCACCTTTGTCAGCGGTGGCACCATGGCCACCAACTGGAGCCGGTTTGCCCGCAGCGGCCGTATCGCGGTAATCGCCACCCTGGCGGCGTTCTTTCTTGGCAACGGTTTAATGGTGTTGGTCGGTGCCATGGGCACCCTGATCTATCAGCAAGCGGATATTGTTGATGTGATGATCACCCAGGGCTTCGTGGTGCTGGCGCTGCTGATGTTGTTCCTGAACATCTGGACCACTCAGGACAATACCATCTATAACTTTTCGGTGGCCGGCTGCAATCTGCTGCGTACCGGCCGACGCCGGGTGGTGACCATCGCCGGGGCTGGTATCGGCACGCTGCTGGCGGTGTTTGGTATGTACGATCTGCTGGTGCCGTTCCTGATTCTGCTGGGCACTTTCATTCCGCCATTGGGCGGGGTGATCATGGCGGACTTCTGGGTGCGTTTCCGGGGTCAATACCCTTCTCTGGAGGGTACGGTATTGCCGGCTTTCCAATGGTCCGGTTTGTGCGCCTACGGTCTCGGCGCCCTCGCAGCCTGGAGTTCGCCGGTATTGCCGCCGGTGGTCGGGGTGGGGGTGGCCTTCCTGGCTCACGCTCTGATTTCCCGCCTGTTGCCGGCGGCCGATGAGGTCCCGGAGCAGCCTTGAGCCCGTTTTTTGGAGTGAACATGGAAATCGTCAACGTTCGTCTGCGCCAGCAACCCGACCTGTACACCCTGCGTATCGAGGAGGGACGCTTCACCGCCATCGAGCGCCAGCCGGATTCGGTAACGGTGGCGGGGGATCAACGGGACGGTCAGGGGCGGCTGGCCTGCGCGCCTCTGGTGGAACCGCACATCCACCTGGACGCGGCCTTCACCGCCGGCGAACCGGCCTGGAACCAGAGCGGCACCCTGTTCGAAGGCATCGAGCGCTGGAGCGAACGGCGCCCCATGCTCAGCAACGAGGACGTGCGCCGGCGCGCGCTACGCACCATGGAACTGCTGGTGGGACGGGGTGTGCAGCACATCCGCACCCACGCCGACACCACCGATCCGGACCTGGTGGCGCTGCGGGCGTTGTGCGAATTGCGTGATGAGTTGAAGGATTATATCGACCTGCAGGTGGTGGCGTTTCCCCAGGAGGGGCTTCTGTCCAGCCCGGGCGGGTTGGAGCGCATGGAACAGGCGCTGGAAATCGGCGCCGACGTGGTCGGCGGCATTCCTCATTTCGAGTTCACCCAGGAGCTGGGCAACGCCTCGATGAAGAAAGTCATCGAACTGGCGATCCGTTATGACCGGCTGGTGGACGTTCACTGCGACGAGATCGACGATCCCAATTCCCGTTTCCTGGAAGTGCTGGCCAGCGAGGCGTTGTTCAACGGGCTCGGCGGGCGTGTCACCGCCAGCCACACCACGGCCATGCATTCCTATGACAACGCCTATTGCTCCAAGCTGTTCCGGCTGCTCAAGCAGTCCGGCATCAACTTCATTTCCTGCCCCACCGAGAGCCTGCATTTGCAGGGGCGTTTTGACAATTATCCGAAACGGCGCGGCCTGACCCGGGTGAAAGAACTGAACGCGGCGGGCATCAATGTGTGCTTCGGTGAGGACTCCATTTTTGACCCCTGGTATTCCCTCGGTAACGGCAGCCTGCTGCGGACGCTGGATTTCGGTCTGCATATCTGTCACATGATGGGCTACCAGGACTTCAGCCAGGCGTTGGACCTGATCACCGACAACAGCGCGCGAACCTTGAACATCCATGACTGCTACGGCATCGCCGTGGGTAAGCCGGGTAATTTCATTCTGCTCGATGGCGAAGACGACTATTCGGTGCTGCGGCGTCAGGGTGAGGTGCTGTTGTCGGTGCGCGGCGGCAAAGTGATCATGGAACGGGAACCCTCCCGTTTGCTGACGCCCGCCTATCTGCCCGGCGCGGAATAATCCGCGCCGGGAAACTGTGCTACTCTTGCCGGCGCCTCACAATTTGCTTGCACGCTTGCAGGCCTTGGGAACATGAATTCGCGCCGTATTCGCGAGCAAGCTCGCTTCCCACAGCAGGACCTACGGAGCCGCTGTGGGAAGCTGCCTTGGCAGCGAATCAACGTATAGACGTGTCGGCGTGTTGCGTGCCAACGAATTGTGGAACAGCAATGGTCCAGTCCATCGACCGCGACAACCTGACCCTCAACCCTTGACCGATTCGTGCAATCACAGTCTCTGACTCGCCAAATATGGCGGCAAACCTGGCCGATGACCCTGGGCGTGATGTCGCTGCTGGGGTTCAACCTGGTGGACAGCGTTTTTGTTGCCCGTCTGGGCACCGAACCACTGGCTGCGCAGTCGTTCACCTTCCCGCTGGTGTTTCTCAGCATTGGCGTGCAGGTCGGTGTCGGCATCGCCATCGCCGCGCTGATTTCCCGGGCCATTGGTGCCGGCGAATCGCATCGTGCCGGGCGTCTGGGATTGCTGGTGCTGGCCGGCGGTGGCGGGTTGATGGCGCTGTTGCTGGCGCTGCTGTGGCTGGTGCAGGAGCCGGCGTTCTCCTTGCTCGGCGCCAGCGAGTCAATCCGTGAACTGATCCGGCCATTCTGGACCGTGCAGGTGGTCGCCTCCTGGCTGGGGGCGCTGGCGTACTTTGGCTACAGCTTGTTCCGGGCGCACGGCAACACCCGGTTTCCCGGCACCATGATGGTGCTGACCAGCCTGATCAACCTGTGCCTGGACCCGTTGCTGATCTTCGGGATCGGTCCCTGGCCAGGGCTGGGGTTGATCGGGGCCGCCTGGGCGTCGCTGGTGGCGTTTGGCTGCGGCGCGTTGGCGGTGGCCTGGTCGTTGCGCGGTCGTGGCTGGCTGGAGCGGGTGGGGGCCTGGCGCGAAGCGCGTGCCTCGGCGCTGCCGTTCGCCCACATCGCCGGCCCCGCCATGATCAGCCAACTGATGCCGCCACTGGCCTCGATGCTGGCCACCGGCCTGGTGGCGCGGCTCGGGGAGAGCGCGGTGGCGGCCTGGGGGCTGACCAGCCGTCTGGAAAGCTTTTCCATCGTCCTGGTGCTGGGTATGACCATGGCGCTGCCGCCCTGGCTGGGCCGCTGTTACGGTGCCGGCAACTGGGCCGAGGTGGAGCGGCTGATGGCCAGCGCCGCGCGCATGGTGCTGTTTTGGCAGCTGGCGCTGGGCCTGGTCTTTGCTCTGGCGGCGCGGCCGCTGGCGTCGGCCCTGGTGGCCAGCGGGGAAGTGCGCGATACCCTGACTATCCTGATTCGCTTCCTGCCGCCCAGCTATGGCCTGCTGGGTATCTGCATGCTGGTGGTGTCGGCCAGCAACGCCCTGGGCTGGCCCTGGCGGGCCATGGGCATCTCATTCCTGCGCCTGTTCGCCTGTTATCTCCCCTTGCTGTGGCTGGGATCGGGGCTGGCCGGATTTACCGGTCTCGCGCTGGGGGCCGCCCTCGGCAATGTATTGGCCGGGGTGATGGCCTGGAGAATGTACCGCCGTGCGGTGGCGCCGAAGCTGGCGGAGAGGACGCCTGATGCCGGACGCTAGACGCCGGACGCTTTAGAACACCGGATCGTCGAGCGTTGCGGATATAAAAAAGCGTTTTAGTGCTTGCCAGGGCGTTGGGTCTGGTTTTGCATTATCGGCGTCCGGCCCCCTCCACCAGTTCGTCGTCTTTTGCACTTGGCAGACCCGCCAGTATGGGGAACAGTATTCTGATGCCTGTTGGCGTATCACAAGAACATAAAGAAGAGCACAAGGAGAGACCCATGACCCTGAGATCCGCGATCCGAGCCCCTCTGGCCGCCGCTGTGCTGTTGGCGGGCACGGTTGTTCATGCCGCCGATGCCAACCTGGTGGAACGGGTGCAGCAGCTGGCCGAAGCCCAGAGCGGCGACCTGGAAAAGACCTTCAAGCATCTGCACGCCAATCCGGAACTGGGGTTCCACGAAACCGAAACCTCGGCGATGGTGGCCAAGCGGCTGAAGAAGCTGGGTTATCAGGTGCATACCGGTATCGGCGGCACCGGTGTGGCGGCGGTACTCAAGAATGGTGACGGCCCGGTGGTCATGTTCCGCAGCGATATGGACGCGCTGCCGGTGAAGGAAGACACCGATCTGCCTTACGCCAGTGACAAGCAGGTGACTCTGCCGGATGGCGGCCAGACCTACGTGATGCACGCCTGCGGTCATGACAGCCACGTCAGCTGGCTGTTGGGCATCGCCGAAGTGATGAAGGAAACCCGCAAGGACTGGTCCGGCACCCTGGTGCTGGTGGCGCAGCCGGCGGAAGAATTGATCGAGGGCGCCCAGGCCATGGTGGACGACGGGCTCTACGACAAGGTGCCCGAGCCGGAACTGCTGATCGCCGCCCACGTCTTCCCGATCTGGGCATCGGGCACGGTGGCGGTGCGCGCCGGCCGTCGAATGGCCGGTTCCGACGCCCTGGATGTGACCCTGCATGGCATCGGCGGTCACGGCTCCGCGCCGCAGCACACCATCGATCCGGTGGTGTTGGGAGCGCGCTCGGTAATGGCCTACCAGACCATTGTCAGCCGCAACGTGGACCCGCAGCAGCCGGCGGTGCTGACCGTGGGCAGTGTGCAAATCGGCGAAGCCAATAACGTGATTCCGGATAACGGCGTGCTCAAGTTGAACCTGCGCTGGTATGAGAAACCGGTCCGTGAGCAATTGCTCAGTGCGATCAAGCGGGAAACCAACGGTATTGCCAAGGCCGCCGGGGTGCCGGAGGACCGCATGCCCGAATACACCATGAAAGGGTACGCCGAGCCAGTCTACAACGACGATGCGCTGGTGGACTGGGCCAAGCCGGTGCTGGCCTCGGTGTTGGGGGAGAAAGCGTTGATGCCGGGCTTCCCGCCGGTAATGGGGTCCGAGGATTTCCCGTTGCTGGTCTCCGGCCTGGAGAATACCAAGACGCTGTTCATGGAAGTCGGCGGGGGGGCTCCGGACGTGACCAAGGTTTACATGGAAACCGGCAAGTTGCCGCCGATGAACCACAATCCCAAGTTCGAGATCAAGAACCCGGCGCTGGCGATCACCACCGCGGTGAAGGCGGGCAGTATGCTGCTGCTGGATTCGTTGAAGCCGAAAGGCTGAGCCGCTGGCGAGACGGATCGCGGCTCACGAGCCAGTGGTGTCCGATAATTCGCTGGCAAGCCTGCTTCTCACAGAGGGGCTAGGAAGCCGCTGTGGGAAGCTGGCTTGCCAGCGAATCGGGCGAACCCACCAGCCGCGACCTCTTTTGACCGGTCAGGCGCTGCGCAGATGATGCGCGTGATAGCGCAAATGGTTGTCGATAAAGCTGGCGATGAAGAAATAGGAATGGTCGTAACCGGGTTGCATGCGCAACGTCAGCGGTACTTCCGCTTCCTTGCAGGCGGCCTGCAGGGCTTCCGGCTTTAGTTGCCCGTCCTGATAGAAATTATCGGCGTCCCCCTGATCGACCATCAGCGCCAGATCACTTCCGTGGCTTTTAACCAGCTCGCAGGCGTCCCATTCCCGCCAGTCCGTCTTGTCCTTGCCCAGATACCCGGTGAAGGCGAATTCCCCCCAGGGGCATTGGCTTGGATTACAGATGGGAGCGAACGCGGATACCGAAGTGTAACGGCCCGGGTTCTTGAGGGCGCAGATCAACGCGCCGTGCCCACCCATGGAGTGGCCGCTGATGGCCGCCTTGCCATTCAGCGGAAAGTGCGTTTCCAGCAAGGCCGGCAATTCCTCGGTGACATAGTCGTACATGTGGTAATGCCGGTTCCACGGTGATTCGGTGGCGTTGACATAGAAACCGGCGCCGGAGCCGAAATCGTAGCGTTCGTGCTCTCCGGGCAGCTCGGTGCCCCGGGGGCTGGTATCGGGGCAGATGATGGCAATGCCCAGCTCCGCGGCGATGCGCTGGGCGCCGGCTTTCTGCATGAAGTTTTCGTCGGTGCAGGTGAGGCCGGACAACCACCACAGCAAGGGCACGGATTTTTCTTCCGCCGCCGGTGGTAAATAGATGGCGAAGATCATGTCGCAGTGCAGAGCGTCACTGCGGTGTTTGTAACGTTTCAGCCAACCGCCGAAGGACTTGGTGGCGGAGATCAGTTCCAGTTCGTCGGACATGTTCTTTCTCCGAAAGATTGCTTGCACGCTCCACGCTGGCACGCAAAGACGGTGTGAGTCCCGTGCTTAGCGTGCCAGCGTATAAGCGTGTGGGCTCGCCTTAGTAAAGAATTACCGAGCGAATGCTTTTGCCTTCGTGCATCAGGTCAAAGGCGGTGTTGATCTCGTCCAGTGGCATGGTGTGGGTGACGAACTCATCGATCATGATTTCGCCTTTCATGTAGCGCTCCACATAGCCGGGCAGTTCGGTACGGCCCTTCACCCCGCCAAAGGCGGAGCCCTTCCAGACGCGGCCGGTGACCAACTGGAACGGGCGGGTGCTGATTTCCTCGCCGGCGCCGGCGACCCCGATGATCACCGATTCGCCCCAGCCTTTGTGGCAACATTCCAACGCCGAGCGCATGACGTTGACGTTGCCGATGCATTCGAAGGAATAGTCCACGCCACCGTCGGTGAGTTCGACGATCACTTCCTGAATCGACGCGCTGTGGTCTTTCGGGTTGACGAAGTCGGTGGCGCCGAACTGACGGGCCAGGACTTCTTTCTCCGGATTGATGTCGATGGCGATGATGCGTTCCGCCTTGGCCATCACCGCCCCCTGGATCACGGCCAGACCAATACCGCCGAGGCCGAATACCGCGATAGTGGAACCCGGCTCCACCTTGGCGGTGTTCAACACCGCGCCGATACCGGTGGTGATGCCGCAACCCAGCAGGCAGATCTTGTCCAGCGGCGCGTCCTTGCTCACCTTGGCCAGGGAGATTTCCGGCAGCACGGTGTATTCGGAGAAGGTGCTGGTGCCCATGTAGTGATGCAGCATCTTGCCTTTATGGGAGAAGCGGCTGGTGCCGTCGGGCATCAGGCCCTGGCCCTGGGTGGCGCGTACCGCCTGACACAGGTTGGTCTTGCCGGAGAGGCAGAACTTACACTTGCGGCACTCGGCGGTGTACAGCGGAATGACGTGGTCGCCGGGTTTCAAGCTGGTGACGCCTTCGCCCACTTCCTGCACCACCCCGGCACCTTCGTGGCCGAGGATGGAGGGGAACAGGCCTTCGGGATCCGTGCCGGACAGAGTGTAGGCATCGGTATGGCAGACGCCGGTGGCGGCAATCTTCACCAGCACTTCACCGGCCTTGGGGCCGGCCACGTCCACTTCCTCGATCACCAGGGGTTTGCCTGCTTCCCAGGCCACGGCGGCTCTTGATTTCATGGGTTGCTCCTTGGAAAAGATAGGGGGCCAGATGCCAGACGCTCAACCCATAACGGAAAAACATGGTGTGTTTTCCGCAGACTACCAGGAAACACTCCGGGGGTATCAGCGCCGGGTTGAAGCGTCCGGCATCCAGCCCATTCTGCCCACAAGTGTACTGGCGGGGCCCGATTCTCTTAAGGCATCATGGCGCAATTGATTATTGCCTGGGAGCAACAATGCAGCATTGGGACCGTATCGAGGCGTTCGTGGAGGTGGTACGGCGGGGCTCCTTTGCTGGCGCCGCCAAGCGATTGGGGGTGTCCAGTTCCCATGTCAGCCGGCTGGTGGCGCGCCTGGAAACCCAGCTGGAAACCCAGCTTTTATACCGTACTACCCGCACCTTGCGGCTCACCGACGCGGGTTCGGTGTACTTCGAGCACTGTGCTCAACTGTTCGATGGCTTCCAGGAAGCTCTGGCGGCGATTGATGATTACCAGCAACAACCTTCCGGGGTGCTGCGGTTAACCTGTGCGTCCACTTTTGGTGAGAAATACATCGCGCCGGTGGTCAACGATTTCCTCGCGCGGCACAGCCGCTTGCAGGTCCATATGGAGTTCACCAACCGGCGCGTGGATATCGTCGACGAAGGCTTTGATGTGGCGATCCGCACCGGCGCTTTGCCGGACTCGTCGCTGATTGCCCGGCGCCTGTGTGACCGCCGGGAGTACGTCGTCGGTTCCGCGGAATACTTCGAGCGCCATGCCCGTCCCCATACCCTGGGGGAGCTGGCGGCGCACAATTGTCTGCGCGGTTCCCTGGATCACTGGGCCTTCGACGTGGAAGGGCAGCACCGCACCCAGCGGGTTCAGGGCGGTTGGCGCGCCAATTCCGGTCTGGCCCTGCTTGACGCGGTGCGAAAGGGGCTGGGCCTGGCGCAGTTGCCGGATTACTACGTGGAAGAGGACCTGGCCTCCGGGCGGCTGGTGTCGGTGTTGGACCAATACGCCTGCGCCCACACCGCGGTGTGGGTGGTTTACCCTCGCCATCGGCACCTGTCGCCCAAGGTGCGTCAATTCGTCGATTTCCTCATCGAGAACCGGATCCGCTAGCGCCGGTCCCTGGCGGGTTGCGCGTCCCTGCCCGGCTTCAGTGATGCATGGCGAAGGAGACGGATTCCGGCTGGCTCAATCTGAGGAAATCCCCCATGCCCATCTTGATCACTTCCGTATGGGAGCCGGCATTGAACGCCAGCCAGTCCTGCTTGAGCAGGTTTTCGTCGATGAAGACCCGCATGTTGTAAAGGTTGCCGAACGGCGGTTCGCCGCCCACTTCGCAGAGCGGGAAACGGTCCTTGAACTGGTCTTCCCGAGCCAGGGACAGATGGCGGGCGCCCAGGGCCTGGCGCAGACGGTCCGGGTCCACGTACTCATTGGCGGGTAACACCGCCATGGCCAGTTCGCCGTCCACGGACACGATCACCGTTTTCGCCATGTGATCACCGGGAATGTGCGTGGATTGCGCGGTCTGCGCCGCGGTGGCGGTGGGGGGATGGTTATAGCAGTGGTAATTCACCTGGTTGCGGTCAAGCAACTCGGTCAAAGCGCGTACGGCCATGATGCACCTCCTGCCGGTACCGAAAAACCGTGTCCCATTCAGAATAAAAAGGGTGGGCTGGAGGGGAAAATACCGTTGGGCTATATGGGCATATCGGCATACAACCGTGGGGCATGAGCCCGCGGAGGCCTGCCGTGCCCCCTCCGAGAAAGGTCACGCCCGGGATGACGGCACGTTATTCAGAGGCCCCTTATTAAAGTACGGAGAGCGACATTACAGGCCCAGATTATCCAGGATGCGCAGGCTCGCCTGGGCCTGGTTCATGGTGTAGAAATGCAGGCCCGGCGCGCCCATGGCCAGCAGACGCTCGCACAAGCGAGTCACCACTTCCTCGCCAAAGGCCTTCACCGCCTGTTCGTCGTCCTTGATATCGTCCAGTTTGCTGCGCAACCAACGTGGAATGTCGGCGCCACAGACGCCGGAAAAGCGGATCAGATTGGCGACATTGAGGATCGGCATGATGCCCGGGTAGATCGGAGCGTCGCAGCCGGCACGGCGCAGGGCATCCATGTAGTAGCCGTAGGCGTCGGCGTTATAGAAGTACTGGGTCAGCCCATTGTTGGCGCCGGCATCGACCTTGCGCTTGAAGTGAGCGATGTCGTCCTCGAAGCTGCGCGCCTGCGGGTGCATCTCCGGATAGGCGGCCACTTCCAGGGTAAAATGGTCGCCGGTTTCCTCGCGGATCAGACGAACCAGGTCATCGGCGTATTTCACTTCACTTTGCGCGTAGCCCATGCCCGAGGGCAGGTCGCCGCGCAGGGCGACGATACGGCGCACGCCGCTGTCACGGTAACCGCGAACCAACTCCAGGATTTCCTCCCGGCTCTGCCCAATGCAGCTCAGGTGTGGCGCGGTATCGGCGTGCTGCTCGCGCAGTTTGCCGACCATTTCACGGGTGTTGTCACGGGTGGAGCCGCCGGCGCCGAAGGTGCAGGAGAAAAACGCCGGCTTCTTCGCCAGCAACTTCTGCTGTGTGGTCAGCAGTTTGGTACGTCCTTCATCCGTTTTCGGCGGGAAGAACTCGAAACTGATGCGTTTCATAAAAAACTCGCTTCGCGAGGCATACACGCCAGCACGCAACACGCTGGCACGCTCTTTTGGCGTGTATGCGTGTCAGCGTGCCGCGTGCAAGCGTTAGTATTTGTAATGATCCGGCTTGTACGGCCCGTCGACGCTGACGCCGATGTAGTCGGCCTGTTCGGCGGTCAGGCGGGTCACCACGCCACCGAAGCCCTGCACCATGTACATGGCCACTTCCTCGTCGAGGTGCTTGGGCAGCACTTCCACCTTGAGCATTTTTTCCTTCACCGCGTCGGAGTGGTTGGCGTAGCCCTGATCGAACAGATACATCTGCGCCAGTACCTGGTTGGCGAAGGAACCGTCCATGATCCGGCTGGGGTGGCCGGTGGCGTTGCCCAGGTTGACCAGGCGGCCTTCGGAAAGCAGCAGCAGGAAGTCGGCGCTTTTCTTGTCGCGCCATACTTTGTGCACCTGCGGCTTCACTTCTTCCCATTCCCAGGTCTTGCGCATGAAGGCGGTGTCCACTTCATTGTCGAAGTGACCGATGTTGCACACCACCGCGCCTTTCTTCAGCGCCTTGAGCATGTTCGCGTCGCAGACGTTGTAGTTGCCGGTGGTGGTCACCAGCAGATCGGTGTTGCCGAGCAGGTCGGCATTGATGGACGCGGCGGAGCCGTCATTAACGCCATCTTTATAGGCGCTGACCACCTCAAAACCGTCCATGCAGGCTTGCATGGCGCAGATCGGATCGACCTCGGTCACCTTGACGATCATGCCTTCCTGGCGCAGGGACTGGGCGGACCCTTTGCCCACGTCGCCGTAGCCCACCACCAGCGCTTTCTTACCGGAGAGCAGGTGGTCGGTGCCGCGTTTGATGGCGTCGTTGAGCGAGTGACGGCAACCGTACTTGTTGTCGTTCTTGCTCTTGGTGACGGAGTCGTTCACGTTCACCGCCGGCACCTTGAGCGTGCCTTTCTTGAGCATGTCATACAGACGATGCACGCCGGTGGTGGTTTCCTCGGTGATGCCGTGGATGTTGTTCAGCATCTCCGGGTAGGTATCGTGAATATAGGCGGTGAGGTCGCCGCCGTCGTCCAGGATCATGTTGGCGTCCCACAGGTTGCCGTCGCCGTCGCGGCAGGTCTGCTCGATGCACCACATGTACTCTTCCTCGGTTTCGCCCTTCCAGGCGAATACCGGCACACCGGCGGCGGCGATGGCGGCGGCGGCGTGATCCTGAGTGGAGAAGATGTTACAGCTGGACCAGCGCACTTCCGCGCCCAGTTCCTTCAGCGTTTCGATCAGCACCGCGGTCTGGATGGTCATGTGGATACAGCCGATGATGCGGGCGCCTTTCAGTGGCTGCTCGGCACGATACTTGTCCCGGATCGCCATCAGTGCCGGCATCTCGGTTTCCGCGATCTCGATTTCCGCGCGGCCCCACTGGGCCAGGGAGATATCCGCGACCTTGTAGTCGGCGGTGGGGGTTGCGTTGGCGTTCATGTTTTCCTCCGCTTGCACGCAACACGCTTGCACGCATCACGCTAATAAAAACGTTGTCAGCTTAACCGGCGGATTAATGCCGCGAGTTGAGCAAACACCTTGTCAATGGGTTCTCGAAGCAACGTGATATCGAGATACCCCAGCTCTGAAGCAATCAGAGCCTGCGTTTCCAGCTCGAAAAGCGAACCTCTGGCAATATGGAGAAAGCGACGCAGATCCGCATCACTTCCCCGTCCGTATCCTTCCGCGATATTGGAAGGAATGCTTAGCGCTGAGCGCTGCATTTGTTGAGTCAGTACGAACCTTTCTTCAAGCGGAAAGGTTCTGGTGACCTCATGAGTGGCCAGGACCAGCTTGACGGCTGATTGCCACACTCGAAGCTCCTTGTAACGTCGATACATGGCTCCTCCCTGAGCCTTGTTTTGATCTTTTCTGGCGTGCGCCCCGAAGGGGCGGGCGTGCCGCGTGTTGCGTGTAAGCGGCTTACAATGCCGCCTTCAACACCTCCGCCTTGTCGGTGTTTTCCCAGCTGAAGCCTTCCCGGCCGAAATGACCGTAGCTGGCGGTGGGGCGGTAGATCGGACGGCGCAGGTCGAGCATTTCGATGATGCCGCGCGGACGCAGATCAAAGTGCTCGCGTACCAGTTGCGCGATCTTGTCGTCGCTGATCTTGCCGGTGCCGAAGGTGTTGATGGAAATAGAGGTGGGCTCGGCCACGCCGATGGCGTAGCTCACCTGAATCTCGCACTTGTCGGCGAGGCCGGCGGCAACGATGTTCTTGGCCACGTAGCGGCCGGCATAGGCGGCGGAGCGGTCCACTTTGGACGGGTCCTTGCCGGAGAAGGCGCCACCACCGTGGCGCGCCATGCCACCGTAAGTATCGACGATAATCTTGCGTCCGGTCAGGCCACAGTCCCCCATCGGGCCGCCGATAACGAAGTTGCCGGTGGGATTGATGTGGTAGAGCGTGTCCTTGTGCAGCCAGTCGGCGGGCAGCACCGGTTTGATGATCTCTTCCAGCACCGCTTCACGCAGATCGCTCAGCTTGATCTCCGGAGCGTGTTGGGTGGACAGTACCACCGCTTCCACCGCTACCGGCTGGCCGTTTTCGTAGCGCAGCGTGATCTGGCTCTTGGCGTCCGGGCGCAGCCACGGCAGGGTGCCGTTCTTGCGCAGTTGCGCCTGGCGTTCCACCAGACGGTGAGAGAAATAGATCGGTGCCGGCATCAGCGTGTCGGTTTCATTGGTGGCGTAGCCGAACATCAGACCCTGGTCGCCGGCGCCGAGGTCTTTGTTGTCCGCCTCATCCACGCCCATGGCGATGTCCGCGGACTGCTTGCCGATACCGTTGAGCACGGCGCAGCTGGCGCCGTCGAAGCCCACATCGGAGCTGTCGTAACCGATGTCCAGGATCACCTGGCGGACGATATCTTCCAGTTCAACGTAGGTGTTGGTGCGCACTTCCCCGGCGACAATCGCCATACCGGTTTTCACCAGTGTTTCCACGGCCACGCGAGCGTGGGGATCGTCGGCGATGATGGCGTCCAGAATCGCATCGGAAATCTGGTCGGCCATTTTGTCCGGGTGGCCTTCGGAGACCGACTCGGAGGTAAAGATGCTGTATTCACTCATTACCGGTTTACTCCCTCGATTGGGGGTTGACGTTCCACACGGACCTCAGAGTCGCTTGTCGATCTCTGTGCCACCGCGTTGAAAGCTGCGCACCTGCACCTGGAACCCGTTGCGCAGGGCCAGGAACAGACTATCGCGTAAAACCAGGCCGGCACGACCAGCCCAACTCACCAGATCGGCTTCGTCGAAACCGAGCCAGAAATCACCGCAGGCCTCCACGGCCCACTTTTGGTTATGACGACACAAATCGGTGACCACCACCACCCCGTCCGGGGTCAATTGACGGGCAGCGGCTTGCAGGGCGGCGGCGGGGGAGGCCAGATGGTGCAGCACCATGTTCATCACCACCGCGTCCACCGCGGGGAGCGTCGTGCCCGCCTCCGGCCATTCGCCCAGTACCAGCCGCACATTGTCCAGGCCTTGTTCCGCCACTTCCCGGCGGGCCCGCTCCAGCATGGCTTCGGCGTGATCCAGGGCCAGCACCTGTTTGAATCGCTGTGCCAGCGGTGCCAGAAAACGGCCATCGCCGGGGCCGATCTCCAGCACCGAGCCATTACCGCTGGTGGCCCGACTGCCCGCGGCCCGATCCAGTAACTCGCAGGCCTGTTCGGCGTACTGTTCGTGCTCGGCGATCAAGTCCTGATGGCGGGCAAGATCGTCGGCGTGGCGCACGAAAAACGCCCGACTTTGAGCTGCCCGCTGGGCCTGAACGCCTTGCAGACGTCGGGCGGTCACCGTCTCCAGCGGAGTTTGATCCAGTTGTTCGAACAAGGCTCCGTGCAAGGCGCTGGTCCGGGTATCCGCCGGCGGCAGCCGGCGCCGATAGAAGATGGAATTCCCCTCCCGGCGCTTCTCCACCAGACCGGCCTGGGCCAGCACCTTGAGATGATGGCTCATGCCTGACTGCTTCATGGCCATGATCTCGCACAGCTCCAGTACGCCGAAGCTGTTCTGGCCGAGCACCTGCAAAACCTCCAGACGCAAACCATCGCCAGCGGCTTTGAGAAAGACCGTCAGATCGTCGAGTCCGGATTGTGTGGCTTCAGCGGGTGCCGTCATGGCGGCGAGTGTAGCCTATCCTCATGGCTGCATCAAAATAAATTGATATAGGTTGGGCGCTAACACGCAACACGCTTCACGCCGCCCTGCGGGCACACGCAAAATTCTGCTCTTCCGTAGCCGGACTGTAGTGAGGTGGGAGGCATTTCGGCACAAGCAAATATGGCGTGCAAGCGTGTTGCGTGCCGGCGTCCCGTTCCGGTGAGAACGTCCGCGAAGCCAGCCGTAGTCAAGTGTGAAGCGGATGTGGCCAATATGAATAAAACGCCCAAAACGCAAAGAACGCCCATTATCGCCATTACGTTCCCCCTCTTTTCAGCGGGGGGTAGCGTGCCGGTTGTAAGAGAAACGCTTGTTTCTCCGTTCAAGGCCGGGTGACCTGTCCGTCGCCCGGGTGGCCGGTGCGCTATGGCGCGCATAAGCAAAACAAAAGGATCGCCCGATGATGCGAAGCTCCATGACCGTGGTGCTGGTGTTCGTTGGCCTCTGGCTGACCGCCGGAGCCCGTGCCGATGATGAACTGTCCCGCCTCAAGCAGCAGATCGAGGAACTGAATCAGAAAGTCGACGCGCTCAATCAGCGCGAAGCCGCGCCCTCGCCCTGGGAAGGCCTCGAGATCGGCGGTGCGCTGCAGCTCGACTACAACCATTTCGATGGCGCCTACAATGCCACCCACGAAGGGCGAACGGGCTCGGATCTGTTCCCACGACGGGTGCGTGCCTACATCGGTTCCGAACACGGCGACTGGGACTACAAATTGCTGATGGATTTCTCCGATGGCGCCGAGATCGTCATGGCGCGTCTGCGCTACAGCGGTTTTGAGCGCGGTCCGGTGGTGCAACTGGGGAAACTGCGTGAGGATATTTCGCTGGAAGCGCTGTCCAGCAGCGCCCACCTGGTGATGATCGAACGTTCCAGTCTGGCCAACACCGTCTCGCCCTATTTTCGCTGGGGTGCCTCGGCCTATCAGTTTTTCCCCTCCAGCGGCTTGCGCTACGCCTTCGGTGTGTACAAGAACGATGCCTTCGGTGACAGCGGCAAGGACGACAGCGGGCGTCTCAACTACGCCACCAGTGGCCGGTTCACCTGGGCCCCCAAGCGTGATCAGGGGGAAGTGCTGCATCTGGGGCTCTGGGCCTCCTACCGGGACATGTCCGGTGATGAGCTGAGTGCGTCCTGGGCTCGCGGCGAGGTTCGCGAGACCCCTGTCAGACTGGTGGATTATGCCGCCGGTGGCGCGCCCGTGGCGGTGGACCACCTGACCCAGCAGGGGCTGGAGCTGGCGGCGCAATGGCACGGTCTGCTGTTCCAGGCGGAATACGCCCGCCGTGAACTGAGCACCGAGGATCGCGCTTCCGACCTGGACGGACGGGATTTCGACGGCTATTCCGCCTCCCTTAGCTACTTTCTGACGGGGGAATCCCGCGCCTATAAGGCCAGTCAGGGCGTATTCCGGCAGCCGGACGGGGTGCGCAATGCCTGGGAAGTGGCGGCGCGCACCTCGCGGGTGGACGCCAGCAGTGCCAACCAGGGCACCGACGTCACCAGCCACACCCTGGGCCTGTCCTACTACTACGACGCCCATCTGAAATTCATGCTCAACCTGATCCGCTCCCGGGTCAGTGGCCCCGGCGCGCCCGCGCTGGTGGGGGATGAGCGTGACGCCAATGCCGTGGTGTTGCGGACGCAATACCAATTCTAGGAGGTTGCCATGACGTTGCCTGCTCACGCCGGTTGCCGGCGTTTATGCCGCGCTCTGCTGGTCCTGCTGCTGATGCTCGGGACCGGAACGGTCCGGGCGGATCTCCATTTCCTGGTGCCCGGTGGGCCCGGCGGCGGCTGGGACACCACTGCCCGGGCCGCCGGTGAGGCGCTGATCAAATCCGGCCTGGAGAACAATGCCTCGTTCCAGAACATGTCCGGTGGCGGGGGCGGCCGCGCCATCGCCTACATGATCAAGATGGGCACCAAGCAGGGCGACATGGTGATGATCAATTCCACTCCCATCGTCCTGCGCGCCCTGTCCGGGCAGATTCCCAACAGCTTTCGCGATCTCAAGCCCGTGGCCAATCTGATTGCCGATTACGGCGCCTTCGTGGTGACCGCCAACTCCCCTTATCAGAGTTGGGAGGAGGTGATGGCGGCCTACCGTCGCGATCCTCGCCTGGTCAAAGTCGCCGGCGGTTCCGCCCGTGGCAGCATGGATCACCTGGTGGCGGCGCAGGCGTTTCAGGCCTCCGGTGGTGACGGCCGCAAGCTGCCGTACATCCCCTATGACGGCGGTGGCCAGGCCAAAGCGGGGTTGTTGTCGGGAGAAGTGCAGTTGCTGTCCACCGGCTTCAGTGAAGCGCTGGAGCTGATGCGTTCCAGCGATGCCCGCATTCTTGCTATCACCGCGCCCGAGGTCATCGCCGATTACCCGGAGATCCCGACTCTCAAATCGCTGGGCTATCCGATGAGCTTCGTGAATTGGCGAGGTCTGTTTGCCGCTCCGGATACCCCGGACGCCAAGGTGGCGGAGTACTCCGAAGCCTTCCGCAAGCTGCTCGGGACGCCGGAGTGGGAAGTGGTGCGTAAACGCAACGGCTGGCTCAACAACTACGAGACGCCGGAGCAATTCCTCGAATCCCTGAAACAGCAGGAAGAACAGATGGCGCGAGTGATGCGTGATCTGGGCTTCATCCGCTGAAGGAGAGGACATGTTCATCACCAAAGATCGCATCGGTGCTTTTCTGTTTCTGGTGTTCTCCTGTGCCTATGGCGTTTACGCCTGGCAAATCCCGTTGTTGCCCACCGAGCAGGGCATCGCGGTCAGTGCGTCGACCTTGCCGAAAATCTATGCCGTGGTCGGGGTAGTGGTAAGCCTGCTGGCGCTGGCCGGGTCCTTTCTGCAACAGGTGGCGCGGCCGCAAGGTGGCTCCGGTGCGCTGGCACTGGGGCGCACGGTGCTGCTGTTGGTACTGATGGTGCTCTACGCCCTGATGCTGGATCCGTTCGGTTTTCTGCTGGCCACCGAGCTGTTCCTGTTGGCCGGCTATCTGCTGATGGGTGAATACCGCCCGAAGGTGCTGTTCTGGGCTTCGGCGCCGGTGGTGGTGGTGTTCTGGTTGATCATGACCCGGTTGCTGGGAATCTACCTGGCACCGGGCACGCTGTGGAGCTGAGACCATGATGGAAGGCATGTTGACCGGGTTGTCCGCGGCGTTGAGCTGGCAGGGCATTCTCTATGTGATGATGGGGTGCCTGGTGGGCACCTTTATCGGCATGTTACCGGGGTTGGGGCCGATCACCGCCATCGCCCTGATGATTCCGGTGACCTACAGCATCGATCCCTCCTACGGCATGATCCTCATGGCCGGGGTGTATTACGGTGCCATTTTTGGTGGCTCCACGTCGTCGATTCTGATCAATGCACCGGGGGTCGCCGGTACCGTGGCGACCTCGTTCGATGGCTATCCCCTGGCGCGTAAGGGGCAGGCCGGCAAGGCATTGGCGCTGGCCGCTTATGCCTCGTTCTCCGGCGGCACCCTGGCCGCGGTCTTTCTGATGGTGGCGGCGCCGCTGCTGGCGAAGGTGTCGCTGAGCTTCTGGTCGGCGGATTATTTCGCGTTGATGGTCATGGGGCTCACCGCCATCGCCGCTTTTTCCAATCGGGGCCAGTTCCTCAAGGCGGTGATGATGACCCTGCTGGGCATCATGCTGGCTACCGTCGGCATCGATCCGTCCTCCGGCGCCGAGCGGTTCACCTTCGGCTCCAGCGATCTGCTCGATGGCATCAGCTTCCTGCTGGTGGCGATGTCGATCTTTGCCCTCTCCGAGGCGCTCTCCGGTGTTTTGCGTCCGGACGGCAAAAAGGCGTCGGCGCCGTCCTCGAAGATGGGCGATCTACGTTTGAGCAGGGAGGAAATCAGGGACGTGGCGCCGGTGATCGGCCGTTCCTCCATTCTGGGGTTTCTGATTGGTATTTTGCCCGGCGCTGGCGCCACCATTGCCAGCTTTCTGGCCTATGCCACCGAGAGGAATCTGGCCCGGGGCGAGAAGAAAAAACAGTTTGGGCAGGGTTCCCTGCGTGGTCTGGCGGCGCCGGAAACCGCCAACAACGCCGCGTGCACCGGCTCCTTCGTGCCGCTGCTGACCTTGGGTATTCCCGGTTCCGGCACCACGGCGGTAATGCTTGGCGCTTTGATTGCCTACGGACTGCAACCCGGTCCGTTGTTGATGCACGATAACCCGGATGTGTTCTGGGCGGTGATCATGTCCATGTATGTGGGCAACGTGGTGCTGCTGTTTCTCAACCTGCCAATGATCCCGTACATCGCCAAGACGCTGGCGCTGCCGAAACCGCTACTGACCGTGCTGATCCTGTTCTTCAGCCTGATCGGTGTGTATCTGGTGTCATTCAATACCTTCGATCTGTATTTGATGGTGGGCTTCGCGGTGTTGTCGCTGATATTGAGGCAGTTGAATTTCCCCATGGCACCGTTGATTCTGGGCTTTATTCTCGGCGGCATGCTGGAGAGTAATTTCCGCCGGGCGATGATGATTGCCGACGGTTCCATCGCGTTCCTGTGGGAGCGGCCTTTGACGCTGTGTATCACGCTGGTATCCCTGGCGCTGCTGCTGGTGCCGCTGATGGATTTCCTGCGCGGATTGAAACGGCCCGCGTCGGAGGCGGAGCTGTCCGATAACCTGTGATATTGCGGGACACTGGCAGGCGATTTGCTGATCGCGGTCCCTGGACCGCTGGTGTCCCACAAAATCCGCTGCCAAGGCAGCTCCCCACAGCGGCTCTGTAGTTCCCTCTTTGGGAAGCTGCCTTGGCGGCGAATGGACTGCCCCACAATTGTGGGGTGGGTCACGGACCGCTATGTATGGATTAGTGATCGGGAGTAACCATGCGTCGCAGGCGTATTCAACGGTTGGAAACCCGGCTGATTCTGTGGGTGCTGGGCTTCAGTCTGCTGCAGGTGGTGCTGTTCGCGGCTTTGGGGCAGTACCTGCTGGAACGGGGCGTGCGGGAGGAGGCCGGCCGCAAGGCGCTGGATCTGGCGCAGCTGGTGGCGGAATTGCCGCAGGTGCGTCAGGCGCTGGCGGCCGGCATCGACTCTCCAGACGGCGCCGCCCTGGCACCGTTCATCGACCATCTCTGGCGGCGGACCGATGCGGACTTTATCGTGGTCGGCGATACCCGGCTGCGGAGACTGGCGCATCCGCGGCCCGACCGTCTGGGCAAGACCATGCAGGGCGGTGACAGTCAGACGGTGCTGTCGGGCAACGCGCTTGTTTCCGAGGCCCAGGGTTCCCTGGGCTTTTCCGTGCGTGGCAAGGCGCCAGTGGTGGATGCCGGCGGTAATGTCATCGGTCTGGTCTCGGTGGGATTCCTTAATCGCTCGGTGGAATCCATCGCCGCCGGTCGTTATCTGCAATGGTTACCGGTGGTGCTGGCGGTATTCCTGGTCGGGATTTTGTCCTCGCTCTGGATCGCCCGCCGTGTGCGTGCCGCTTTGTTCGGTTGGCAGCCCCATGAAATCGCCCGGGTATTCGCCGAGCAGAGCGCCATGCTGGATACGGTGCGCTCGGGCATTGTTGCTCTGGATCTGGACGGCTGGGTGCAGCGCAGCAATCGCCGGGCCCGGCAATTGTTGGGGGTGGACACATCACAGGAAAGCGCGTTGCACTTGCGGGATCTGCTTCCCGACCAGGCCGGTTTTCTGTTGCGGGATGTGGAGCAGGTGCTGGATGGCGTGGAGTTGTACGTCGCCGGCCAGGAACTGGTGCTGTTCCGGCGGCCGTTGCGGGTGGGCGGCACGGTGCGCGGCGTGTTTCTTAGTTTCCGTCCTCAGGACGAAGTTGCCCATGTGAGCCAACAACTGGCCCAGGTGGAAGCGTTCGCGGAGCTGCTGCGGGTGCAAACCCATGACTATTCCAACAAACTCAACACCCTGGGCGCGTTGATCCAGATGGGCGCTTACGGCAAGGCGGTGGAGCTGATCGGCTTGGAAAGCCAGGGGCACCAGGCCATGGTCAACCGGCTGTTGGACAGTACCGGGGAGCCGCTGCTGGCGGGGTTGCTGTTGGGCAAATACCACAAGGCCAAGGAGCAGGGCGTCACGTTCGAGGTGGCGGAAGAAAGCGTGCTGGATGCGTCCGCGCCCCGCGAACTGCTGGAGCGGCTGGTGTCGATCCTGGGCAACCTGATCGACAACGCCATCGAAGCGGCGCGCCTCGGGCCACGCCAGCCGGCACGGGTGCGGGTAACATTCGACGATCTTGGCGACCACCTGATCTTCGATGTGGAGGACAGTGGTGTCGGCTTGCGCCCGGAACGGCTGGAGGCCATGTTCCGGCCAGACTATTCTTCCAAGAGCGGGCGTCAGCACGGCGTCGGTTTGTATCTGGTGAAGACCTACGTGAGTGCCCTGAACGGAACCCTGGAAGTGGGCCAGGCCGATCTTGGCGGCGCCCGCTTTACGGTATATCTGCCCCGTCGGCCAACGGACGAGGACAACCCGGCATGACCTATTCAGTGGTGATCGTGGAAGACGAGAGCGAGGTGGCCCGCCTGCTGGCGGAGTACCTGCAACGGGACGAACAGTTCCGGGTCACCGCGATGGTCGGTGATCTGGCCGGCGGGCGGGCCTTGCTGGAACGCTATCGGCCTGATCTGCTGCTGCTCGACGTCTACCTGCCCGATGGCAGCGGCCTGGATTTGCTGGCGGAGTTGCGTGCCGCCGGCCATGGCTGTGAAGTGATGATGGTGACCGCCGCTTCCGAAGTAGCCGCTTTGGAACGGGCCTTGCAGTTGGGAGCCTTTGACTTCCTGGTGAAACCGGTGCTGTTGCAGCGGCTGGATCGGGCATTGAACACTTTCATGCAACGCCAGCGGCGCTTGCGCCAGTCACCGGCGATCACCCAGTCCATGGCCGATGCACTGTTTTCCCGGGACACGGAGGGCGAACCGGCGGCCCCGGCGAAGGGCGGGCAGGCACGCCTGCCCAAGGGGATCGATGCGCTTACTCTGTCCCGGGTTCGGGCGGTCCTGGCCAAGGTTCCCCGGGACTTTCTCAATGCCCAGGAGGTGGGCAAGCGCGCCGGCGTCAGTCGCTCCACCGCCCGCCGCTATCTGGAGTACCTGCTCCAGCGCCACGAACTGGAAGCCGATCAGACCTACGGCAGCATTGGTCGCCCGGAGCGCCGTTATCGGCCGCTTTCCCGCCAGGACGGCTAGGTCCGCATCCTGCTGGTCAGGAAAACGCGTGTGAAAGGATGAACGCGGTGGTGAAACCGGCGGCGGTGATCAGTCCGGCCGCGTTATGGGTTTCATCGAAGGCCTCGGGAATCATGGTGTCGGCGATCATCGCCAGCATGGCGCCGGCGGCCACGCCCTGGGCCACGGCGATGTATTGTGCCGGTGCGTTATCGAAGAGGAGGTAGCCGCCCACGGCGCCGAGGCCGCACAGCAACGTGATGGTTGTCCACAGTCCGAATACATAGCCGAACGACATGCCGGCCCGTTTCATGCCGACGGTACTGGACAGGCCCTCGGGCACGTTGGAGAGGAAGATGGCGGCGACGATCGGGATCGATACGCCATTACCCTCGAGCAGGCTCAGACCGATCACCATGGATTCCGGTATACCGTCGAACACCGAGCCCAGGGCAATGACCAGCGCGGCACTGGCCGTGGCGGTATGGGATTTATTCGATCGCTTGCGGTGACGGGCGCCATGGTTGGCGAGGATGACGGCACCGCCGGTGAAGGCGGCGGCGCCGGCCAGAAAGCCCGCCGCCGACGCCAGCAGGCCGCCTTTGTGCAACGCCTCATCCATAAGGTCGAAGGCGATGGCCGAAACCAGCACCCCGGAGCCGAACGCCATCACTGCCGCGGTCACCCGCGCCGGCGGTTTGGTGAACCAGCCCAGCAGTGTCCCGACCAGTAGAGCACTGCCTCCCGCCAGTCCCCAGAACAGCGCGGTCATCAGATGCATGGTGGTTTCCTCTTCAGCGTTGCACGAGAAAACCTTTGTAGGGGAAGGTCGCCTGTCTGGGCAAGCAAGACGTTCGCCGGATGCCGCCTCGCACGGGCTGAGGTGGCGCCATCTCTATATTTGCCCGCGACTCGCCCATGGGCGACAATAGCGCCCCTTTTTCAGCCACCAGTCAGTTTGGAGCCCTGCATGTCCAGTGCCCCCGCCAGCCGTGATCTCGCCAATGCCATCCGTGCGCTCAGCATGGATGCGGTCCAGCAAGCCAATTCCGGCCACCCCGGCGCGCCCATGGGCATGGCGGACATCGCCGAAGTGCTCTGGCGCGGTTTCCTCAAGCACAATCCCGGCAACCCGAAATGGCCGGACCGGGACCGTTTCGTGCTGTCCAACGGCCACGGTTCCATGCTGCTGTACAGCCTGCTGCACCTGACCGGCTATGGCGTCAGCCTGGAAGACATCAAGAATTTCCGGCAACTCGGCAGCCCCACCGCGGGCCACCCGGAATATGGTGATGCACCAGGCATCGAGACCACCACCGGCCCGCTGGGGCAGGGCATCGCCAACGCCGTGGGCATGGCGCTGGCGGAGAAGGTGCTGGCGGCGCAGTTCAATCGCGAAGGCCATGACATCGTCGATCATCATACCTACTGTTTCCTGGGTGATGGCTGCATGATGGAGGGAGTTTCCCACGAAGTGGCATCCCTGGCCGGCACTCTGGGGCTGGGCAAACTGATCGCTTTTTATGACGACAACGGTATCTCCATCGACGGTGAGGTCGAAGGCTGGTTCACCGACGACACCGTGGAACGCTTCCGTGCCTATGGTTGGCAGGTGATCCCCAATGTGGACGGCCATGATCCGGAAGAGATCCGCATGGCGGTGGAAACCGCGCGTAAGAACAGCGAACAGCCCACCCTGATCTGCTGCAAGACCATTATCGGCTTCGGCAGCCCCAACAAACAGGGCAAGGAAGAGTCCCACGGCGCTGCGCTGGGCGAGGACGAAATCGCCCTGACCCGCGAAGCCTTGGGGTGGCAACATGGTCCGTTCGAGATTCCCGAGGGTATTCGTCAGGCCTGGGACGCCCGCGACACCGGTGCCGGGCAGGAGGCCGAATGGCAGGCCCGGTTCGACGCCTACCGGGCGGAATTCCCGGAACTGGCGGTGGAGTTCCAACGCCGTATGGACGGCAAGCTGCCCACTGGATTCGATCTGGCCGCCCAGGCCTTCATCAAAGCGTGTCAGGAAAAGGGCGAGAAAGTGGCCAGCCGTAAAGCCAGCCAGAATGCCCTGGACGCCTACGGCCCGCTGCTGCCGGAACTGCTCGGTGGTTCCGCCGATCTGGCCGGTTCCAACAACACGCTGTGGAAGGGCTGCAAGGCGGTGAACGCCGCCGACGCCAGCGGTAATTATGTGCACTACGGGGTGCGCGAGTTCGGCATGACCGCGATCATGAACGGCGTGTGCCTGCACGGCGGCCTGCGCCCTTACGGTGGCACCTTCCTGGTGTTCATGGAATACGCGCGCAACGCCGTGCGCATGGCGGCGCTGATGCACCAGCCCAATATCCTGGTCTACACCCATGACTCCATCGGTCTGGGCGAGGACGGCCCCACCCACCAGCCGATCGAGCAACTGGCCAACCTGCGCATGACGCCGAACATGAGCACCTGGCGTCCGTGCGACACGGTGGAAACCGCGGTGGCCTGGAAACACGCGCTGCAACGTCAGGACGGTCCTACCTCGCTGATCTTTTCCCGCCAGGGGCTGGCTTGCATGCCCCGGGACGAGAGCGTGCTGGGCGAGGTGGAGAAGGGCGGCTACACCCTGTTGCAAACCGGTGAGGGCACTCCGGACGCACTGATCATCGCCACCGGCTCGGAAGTGGAACTGGCGGTGAAGGCCGCGGAAACGCTGGGCGCCGCTGGACGCAACGTGCGCGTGGTGTCCATGCCCAGTGTCGATGCCTTTCTGTCACAAAGCGCGGATTATCAGGAAAGCGTGCTGCCGGCGACGGTCAGAGCGCGAGTGGCGGTGGAAGCGGCCATCGCCGACTACTGGTACCGCTTTGTCGGCCTGGACGGCAAGGTGGTGGGCATGACCGGGTTCGGAGCTTCCGCTCCCGCTGGCGATCTGTACAAGCATTTCGGCATCACTGCCGAGGCGGTGACCGAGGCCGTGGAGAGCCTGCTTTAATGGTACGCCAGACGCCGGACGCTGGACGCCGGACGCTTACAAGTAAGGTGTCCTCATATGGCCTTCGGGTCGCGATGGGCGTCGGCTGCATGCTGCTGGATCAGGGTTGCGTGGAGCAAAGCGTCTGGCGTCTGGCGTCTGGCATCCAGCGGGATTCATCATGAAGGTCGCCATCAACGGATACGGTCGTATCGGGCGCTCTTTCGTCAGGGCCTTGGCGGAGCGCTGGGAGCAGGGCTGGCAGGTGCCGTTCACGCTGACGGCGATCAACGACCTCGGCGAAGCCGAGGATCTGCTGTACCTGACCCGCTACGACACCACCCACGGTCGTTTGCCGCAGGAAGCCAGCCTGCGGGACGGTCGTTTGCTGCTGGCGGAACAGGCGCCGCGACTGCTTAACGAGCCGCAACCGGAGCGGCTGCCCTGGCGGGAGCTGGGCGTGGATCTGGTGTTGGAATGTTCCGGCCATTTCCGCGCTTACCGGGATGCCGAGCTGCACCTGGAGGCCGGTGCCGGACGAGTGATCCTGGGCGCGGTGCCGTTTGACCGCGCCGATCAGGTGGTGGTGTACGGCGTCAATCAGGGGCAGGTGGGCGCACAGGATCGAATCCTTTCCGCGGCCTCCTGCACCACGCATTGCATCGCCCCGTTGCTGCGGGCGCTGCACGCGGATTTCGGAGTGCGCCAGGCGCTGATGCAGGAAACCCACGCCTACACCTCCGATCAGACTCTTCTGGATCATGTGCACCGGGATCCCCGCCGTGGCCGGGCCGGTGCGCAGAACATCGTGCCGACCACCAGTAGCGCCATCGGCGCGGTGCAGCAGGTATTGCCGGAATTGGCGGGACGTATCAGTGGTCACAGTATTCGTGTGCCGACGCTCAACGTGGCCATGGTGGAACTGACCCTGTCCCTGGAACGTTCCCCGTCCGATCTGGACCAATGGTTGCGTTGTCTGGCGGCGGACAGTGACGGACTGCTGGGCTACAACGATCAGCCTCTGGTCAGCGCTGATTTCAACCACCGGCCGGAGTCCGCCATCATCGATGGCTCCCTGAGCCGGGTGCAGGGCGAGCTGGTGCAATTGGTGGCCTGGTACGACAACGAGTGGGGTTATGCCAACCGGTTGCTCGACTGGGTAAGTGAGATTGCCGCTGGCGCGCGGCACGCTAGCACGCTTTTATCGTGACAACCCGGGAGCGGTGGAGTGTGTGGCTGTTTTATGCATGAAGGCGTGCAGGAGTGAAACCGGTAAACCGAACTGCCGGCTGAATCGTGGAATGGTATGTTGGTGCGCATGAGTGTCAGCGTACTCAATTGTTTTTGCGTGCAGGCGTGTCAGCGTGTTGCGTGCAAGCGAATTGTTGAGGAAAGACCATGAACTTCAAACGCATGACCGACCTGGATCTGAAGGGCAAGCGGGTACTGATCCGCGAAGACCTGAACGTGCCGGTCAAAGAGGGCAAGGTCACCAGTGGTGCGCGCATCCGTGCCTCCCTGCCGACCATTGAGTACGCGCTGAAGGCCGGTGCCCGGGTGATGCTGATGTCCCACCTGGGCCGCCCCAGTGAAGGGGAATACGAAGAGCAGTTTTCCCTGAAACCGGTGGCCGAACACCTGGGCACCCTGCTGGGCCGGGAAGTGCCGCTGGTGAAGGACTGGCTCGACGGTGTCGACGTGGCCGAGGGCGAGGTCGTGCTGTGCGAGAACGTGCGTTTCAATAAAGGTGAGAAGAAGGACGATGAGGCGTTGTCACGGAAGATGGCGGCGCTGTGTGATATCTATGTGATGGATGCCTTCGGCACCGCGCACCGTGCCCAGGCGTCCACCCACGGGGTCGGCAAATTCGCCCCGGTGGCTTGCGCTGGTCCGCTGCTGGCCAATGAGCTGGACGCGCTCTCCAAGGCTCTGGGCAACCCGGCCAAGCCGCTGGTGGCGATCGTTGGCGGCTCCAAGGTGTCCACCAAACTGGAAGTGCTGGAAGCGCTGGCTGACAAGGTGGATCAGTTGATCGTCGGCGGCGGTATCGCCAACACCTTCCTGGCGGCGGAAGGTCTGCCGGTGGGTAAATCCCTGTATGAGCCGGATTTGCTCGACGCGGCTCGCAAGATCGCCACCAAGGTGCACATTCCGCTGCCGGTGGATGTGGTGGTGGCCACGGAATTTTCCGCCGACGCGAACGCGGTGACCAAGAAGGTGGAAGAGGTGAGCGAGGACGACATGATCCTCGATGTGGGCCCGCAAACCGCCCACGTCTTCGCCGCGCTGATGAAGGAAGCCCGCACCATCATCTGGAACGGCCCGGTGGGCGTGTTCGAGTTCGACCAGTTCGGTGAGGGAACCAAGGAGATGGCCGAGGCCATCGCCGACAGTGAAGCGTTCTCCATTGCTGGCGGCGGTGACACCCTGGCCGCGGTGGACAAGTATGAAATCGCCGACCGCATCAGCTACATTTCCACTGGTGGCGGCGCCTTCCTGGAGTTCGTGGAAGGCAAGACCTTGCCCGCGGTGGCCATGCTCGAGGCTCGGGCGAAGGATTAAGACGCTGGCACGCAACACGCCAGCACGCGCCCACGCCAAAGCGTGACAGCGTGTTGCGTGTAAGCGAAACGAGGTTATGGACGAAGTAATAGTGGTGTCGGTCACCACCAACGGATAATCAAGGGGTAAAACCATGGCACTGATCAGCATGCGCCAATTACTGGACCACGCCGCCGAGCACGGCTACGGCGTACCGGCGTTCAATGTGAACAACCTGGAGCAGATGCGCGCAATCATGGAGGCGGCGGATAAAACCAATTCGCCGGTGATTGTGCAGGCCAGCGCCGGCGCCCGCAAATACGCCGGCGCTCCATTCCTGCGCCACCTGATTCTGGCGGCGGTGGAAGAGTTCCCCCATATCCCGGTGGTGATGCACCAGGATCATGGCACCAGCCCTTCCGTGTGCCAGCGTTCCATTCAACTGGGCTTTTCCTCGGTGATGATGGACGGCTCCCTGGGTGAGGACGGCAAAACTCCCACCGACTACGAGTACAACGTGCGGGTGACCCGTCAGACGGTGGATATGGCCCACGCCTGCGGCGTCTCGGTGGAAGGGGAACTGGGATGCCTGGGCTCCCTGGAAACCGGCCAGGCCGGCGAGGAAGACGGCATCGGCGCGGAAGGCACCCTGAGCCATGAGCAGATGCTCACCGACCCGGAAGAGGCGGCGGACTTCGTCAAGGCAACCCATGTGGACGCCCTGGCCATCGCCATTGGCACCAGCCACGGCGCCTACAAGTTCACCCGTCCGCCCACCGGCGATATCCTGGCCATCGAGCAGATCAAGGCGATCCATGCCCGTATCCCGGATACCCATCTGGTCATGCACGGTTCCTCCTCCGTGCCGCAGGACTGGCTTGCCATCATTAATGAGTTCGGTGGCGAGATTCCGGAAACCTACGGCGTGCCGGTGGAAGAAATTCAGGAAGGCATCAAGTACGGGGTGCGCAAGGTCAACATCGACACCGACCTGCGCCTGGCGTCCACCGGTGCCATTCGCCGGTTCCTGGCCACCAACAAGGCTGAGTTCGACCCGCGCAAGTATTTGAAGGAATCCGTCACCGCCATGCGCGACATCTGTA
This sequence comes from Alcanivorax xiamenensis, assembly GCF_009846745.1. Taxonomy (NCBI): domain Bacteria; kingdom Pseudomonadati; phylum Pseudomonadota; class Gammaproteobacteria; order Oceanospirillales; family Alcanivoracaceae; genus Alcanivorax; species Alcanivorax xiamenensis. Next base: position 29,433 of record NZ_AQPF01000028.1, read on the forward strand.
TCGACCGGTACGAAGCCTTTGGTACCGCTGGTAACGCCGACAAGATCAAACCGGTAAGCCTGGAAGTGATGTTTCAGCGTTACGAGGACGGCGAACTGGACCCGCGCATCAAGTAAGCCTGCAAGATCGCAAACACGCAACACGCAACACGCAACACGCAACACGCAACACGCAACACGCAACACGCAACACGCAACACGCAACACGCAACACGCAACACGCAACACGCAACACGCAACACGCAACACGCAACACGCAACACGCAACACGCAACACGCAACACGCAACACGCAACACGCAACACGCAACACGCAACACGCAACACGCAACACGCAACACGCAACACGCAACACGCAACACGCAACACGCAACACGCAACACGCAACACGCAACACGCAACACGCAACACGCAACACGCAACACGCAACACGCAACACGCAACACTCTGGTCCGCTGGCGCGGCCTTGCGGGCATGAATTTGCTCAGTATTCGCTGGCTTGCCAGCGAATCAGCGTGCAAGCGTGTTGCGTGTTGCGTGCAAGCGTGTCAGCGAATTCCACGGACCGCGATTTTCTCTCTTCCTCCAATAGCCTTCCTTTTCCCGTTCTGGCTTGCCTGAAACTGCCGTTCGCTTGGCGGATACTCTTGTCGGCGCTATGATGGTCGCTTGGCGTTACACATAACAATAGTCGTAACTCATCTAAGCGACGAGAGACTTCCAGGGAGAGCCTTCATGGCGATCGACAGTAGCGAAACCCTGCCCGGACAACGCGGGCCCGCCGACCACGAGCGGCGTACACAGATCCTGCAGGTGGCGGATGAGCTGTTCCGTGTGCACGGCTACCGCAAGACCTCGGTGACCGACATTGCCAAGGCGATTGGTGTGTCCAGCGCCTATCTGTACCGTTTTTTCGACTCCAAGCAGGCAATTGGCGAGGCGGTTTGCGCCATGGCGCTGTCGTCCATGGGCGAAGCCGTCAGTGCGGTGGCAGAGCGGGACGTTTCCGCCACCCAGCGCCTGCGCGACATGCTGCAGACCTTGCTTTCCGAGGGGATGCGCCTGTTTCTCAAGGAGCGGCGTCTGCACGACATCATCGTCGTTTCCATCGAAAACCAATGGGCGGTAACCGAGGAGCACAACAACACGGTGTCCGAGGCGATCGAGAAGATTGTTGCCGATGGCCGTGAAAGCGGCGAATTCGAGCGCAAGACGCCACTGGATGAAGTGTGCATGGCGATACGCATCACCGCCGCGGCCTATGCCCATCCGGTGCTGCTCAGCCGGCTGGGTGACACCGATGAAATGGAGACCAAACTGTCGGCGGTCACCAACCTGATCCTGCGGAGTCTGGCACCCTGAAAATAATCGTGAGTTACAAGTTGACAATAACGTAACCTGTAACTATACTGGCTCCATCAGCGTGGGAGACCAGCAAGCACTCGCGAAATCGCCCTGACCTCCCGCGACATTCCCTGAATGTGAACGTGAGGAAAGGATGATGAAAAACGTAGCCCGTTTGTCCGTTGCCGCCCTGGTCGTTGCTGGTCTGGCTGCCGCGCCGCTGGCCCAGGCCTCCAGCTTCGAAGATCAGGTCCGTGCCGATTACCTGAACGCCCGTGAGCAGATTGACTCCCCGGCATTGGTTGATGGTCAGGTGCAACGCGCCGCCAGCGACCGCCTGCAAGCCGAGCAGCGTGGCCAGTCCCAGGGGAAAGGCCGTGATTTCCTGAGCATCCGTGAGAACATCGATTCCCAGGACTACATCGCGTACCGCTCCCAGGAAGCCCAGCGCAACCTGGCGGTAGCCAGGGAGCATGCTCCCCAGGCCGGCCAGACGCCGGTGGATCATCTGGGTCACCGCCTGAACCTGGACTCTCCGGAGAATCTGCAACGTGTTATTTCCGAAGTTCAGGCTCAGCAAGCATTGCGGGCCCAGCAGGCACAGCTGTAAGAGACTGGCCAGCAAACCTGTAAGCTTGTAGTTCCCGCCCGGCCTCTGGCCGGGCCATCAAAGCGCCCTTGATCGGGCGCTTCGTGGTTCGGGCGATGGCATGCCGGGCATGGAGTGCCTATCATTGACGGTTGTCATACACCGCCTGAGCCGAGAGCTTCCCGCCTATGTCGATACCGTTTTCCCGCGACGCCATCACCCGTAGTTGGCATCCCCTGAATTGGGAACGGTTCGCCCCTCTCGATGACCCCAGCCTGGATTACGTCAGTTACTACGGCATCGATTTTGCCGCCCGGTTGCCGTGTCTGGAGCACGGTTTCGGCTATTTCGATGCCGCCGGCCATACCCTCGGTATCCACGTCTGGCGTCCGCCGTCGCCGAAGGGCACGGTGTTCGTATGCCATGGCTATTTCGACCATGTCGGCCTTTACGGTCATGTCATCGGACATCTGTTGGAGCAGGGCTTCGCCGTGGTCGCTTACGATCTGCCCGGGCATGGTCTCAGTTCCGGTCCGCCGGCGGATATCGACGACTTCAAGGTGTATCGGGACGTGCTGGAGCAGTGTCTGAGCCTGGCCCGGACACATTTGCCCAAACCCTGGCATGTGGTGGCGCAGAGCACCGGCGGCGCCATTGTCATGGATTTCCTTCTGCATCACCGGTTCGACGCGGGCAGGGCGCCGTTTGAGCAGGTTATTCTGCTGGCCCCCCTGGTGCGTCCATTCAAATGGGGCACCGCCCGCTGGCTGCATACCCTGATTCGTCCTTTTGCACGCTCGATAAAGCGGGTTTTCACCATTAACTCCGGAGATCCCGATTTTCTGGATTTCCTGGAAAACCGGGACCCCCTGCAGCCCCGGCGGCTGCCGGCCAGTTGGGTGACCGCATTGAAGCGCTGGTTGCCGGGGTTTGAGCGAGCCGCCCCGGTGCCGTTGTCGCTGGTGGTGATCCAGGGGGATCAGGATGAGACGGTGGACTGGCGCTATAACCTGGACATTATCCGCCGCAAATTCCAGGAACCCCGTATTCATATCCTGGAAGGCGCCCGTCATCAGTTGGCCAATGAACAGGCCGATTATCGGGAGCGCATCTTCCGTATCATTGATGACTGTTTGAACGTGCCGGGGCACCCGGCCCGGGCGAAGGCCTGAAGACGTGGAATTTTACCTTGTGTTACTTGCCTGCCGAGGCGCCAGAACTGGGACAATGGTACTGCTCGCATTCATCGACTACCCGGACACGGTGCCCGGGTGCAAGCAGGAGGTAACGCCATGAAGTTCAAACCAGTATGGATGGCCACGGGCGTGATGCTGGTGACGATGGCAACGCCGGCTCTGGCCCAACTGGATAGTCGGGCCACGCGGTCACCGGATCCCGCCGCCCAGGCGGAGCAGCGGCGGCAGGATTTGCAGAATCGTCTGGACAATCAGCGCCGCGCGGCGGAAGAGCGCCGGAAAACCCAGCAGCAGCGAGCGGATGAGCGGATGGAAGCCGCCGAACAGCGCCGTAAGGAAATGGAGCAGGAGGCGTTGCGGCGTCGTGAGGCGCTGACGCGATAGGCCCAAAAAGCCCCGGGATAACCGGGGCTTCTCGTTTCAGGAAGCGGCTTACTCTTTCGGTTTGATAGTGCCTTCCTTCACTTCCTGCAGGCGCTCCTTGATCTGGTCCGGATTATCCAGGTTTTCCCGGTCCTTGGCGTAGTTCGGGCTTTGCATGTCCTTACCCATTTCCTTGGCTTCCTGGCGGGCCTTGTCGCGGGTTGCCCGGCCTTCCTCGAGCCGCTCCTCGATATTCTTGTCGATCTTGCTGCGGTCCTCGCCGTAGTTTCTGGCCTTGTCCGAAACGCCTTCGGCGGCACGCCGCTTGGACTCGGTTTCGGCCTCGATCGCCTTCTTGTATTCCTTGGAGATGTGTTCCGGGCTGTCCAGATTACGCCGCTCAGTGGAGTAGTCCCGCCCGGAGGTATCATCAGCCATCGCGAGCGGTGCCGCCACGACACCGAGGGTGGCGAAGATAAGAGGGATGAATGCTGACCGTTGCATGAGTCGTCTCCTTGTAGATCAATGGTTACTCCCTGAACATTCCGTGGAGTAGCGCTTTTTGGTTTCATTGTTTTAGTTCACCGCGGAGGCTGGCATGGGGCGGTCCGTACCGGCGACACGGTGATATGTTCAAGATGCGCGAACTGTACAAAAATTCAAGTCATACATTAGTAAAAAAGAATATCGCCGCCGGTGGAGCGCTGCTGACCCAAGGCGCCGGGGCGGTTCGCCCGCGGGTTGATTCGCTGCCAAGGCAGCTTCCCACAACAAGTCCTGCGAAGCCGCTGTGGGAAGCTGCCTTGGCAGCGAATTGAGGGGCGTATTGACGCAATATTCAGGTTAAACTGGGTGATCGTCGTGGAATTAATCGGTTTGAGGTAGGAAATGGATCAAAATGCGTTGAAGCAGAAGGTGGCGGAGGCCGCCTTGCGCCATGTGCCCGAAGGCGAGGTCATCGGTGTGGGTACCGGCTCCACGGCAAACTATTTTATTGATGCTCTGGCGTCCATGAAGGACCGTCTGGCCGGTGCCGTGGCCAGTTCCGAAGCCACTGCCGAGCGGTTGCGCGGGCATGGTATCGAAGTGCTGGAACTGAATCAGGTGGACACTCTGCCGCTGTACGTGGACGGCGCGGACGAGGTTAATGATCACCGGGAAATGATCAAGGGCGGCGGGGGAGCTCTGACCCGCGAGAAAATCGTGGCGGCGGTGGCTGAGCGGTTCATCTGCATTGTCGACGGTTCCAAGCAGGTCAAGCGCCTGGGCCGCTTCCCCTTGCCGGTGGAGGTGATCCCCATGGCCCGGTCCTACGTGGCGCGTCGACTTGCCGCGCTCGGAGGGCAGCCCCAATACCGGGAGGGCTTTGTCACGGATAACGGCAATCTGATTCTCGATGTGCGCAATCTGGATATTCTCAACCCCATCGAGCTGGAAGAGAAAATCAACAATATTACCGGGGTCGTTACCAACGGCCTGTTCGCCCGCCGTCCCGCCGACCTGGTGCTGGTTGGCCGTGGCGATGAGGTGATTTCGATTTAATTGCAAACCGGGGCAGTGCTGTCCATGGACCGGCGTTGCCCGGTAATTTGCCTGCACGTCGATTCGCTGCCAAGGCAGCTTCCCACAGCGGCTTTGTAGGGCCCGTTGAGGGGAGCTGCCTTGGCAGCGATCATCAATTCTTCCGAGCCCCGTCACAGAGTGACACGGTCTGTTACAGCTGCTAACCATCCGCCATCCCTGAGTACGGTTTTCCACCTTTTTTCATACGCCAATGTCTGTGCACATTTGTTTTACTGAGATTGCATAGAAAGGAAGTTCTGAATATTACCTTGTCCCCATTATTCGGAGCTTTCTTAAAAAGGGGGGTGCCGGTAATCGCTCCGGGCCCCGACCTGGATTACACAACAACAATGATCCGTACCGGAGGCAGTGTATGTTCGGACTTTCCCCCCTGCGTCGCGGTGGCATCGCGGCCCTGTCCCTTTCGGTCGCCGCTTCGATTGCTTCCCCGGCTTTCGCCGCCATGGGTAACACCGCCAGCAGCTATGGCCTTTTTCCTGGTGATGTGGCATCCGCTCAGGCCCTTTCCATGTTCAATCCGCAGGCGTCGGCGCTGTATTACAACCCGTCCTACCTGATCAAGGACCCCCGTGGTGAGCTGACCATCGGCTTCCTGCATGCCGAGCAGGAGCTTGATGGCAGGAGTCTGGGGGGCGCGGCACCGGCCACGCGCGACGGTAACCTGCTCGACGACAGCCGCAGCCAGCAGCAATTGATCGCGCTGAAAACCGATCTGTCCAGCATCACCAAATTCGAACATCCAATTTACTTCGCCATCATCGCCGGCGTGGAAAAATACGGGAAAGAAATGCTCTCCTTTAATTCCACCACGTCTATGGGCGGGCAATACATGGAGTACGGTCGTCAACCGTTATTCCTGAATATCGGCGGTGGTACCGAGTTGCTGCACGGGATCGCCGTCGGCGCCTCCGCGCACGTCTCCCTGCGCTCCGACGCTAAACTGGTGGCGAGCTCCAACCTGGCCGGTGAGACCCAGTATGAAACACTCGAGGTCAACGCCAAACCGGTGATCCGCCCGGTGCTCGGTGTCACCCTGGACTGGGGCAAGCTGATCTGCGGCAAGGGGGATTGCATCACCGACGGCCTGGAAACCGCATTCGCCTTTCGCGGCCATACCGAAGCGCGCACCTCGGTGGACTCGCGCATCACCATTCCCGGCACCGTGCCGTCGCCGGGTATCGCCTTGCTGATCGATACCGTGGATTCCTATCAACCGGACATTTACAGCGCCGGGTTGCAATACCGTTTCAATGACCGGCTGCGTGCCGGGGTGACGGTGGAACGGCAGAACTGGTCGGACCTGATGGAGGTGCTGGAGGACGACACCGTCAAGGATCAAGCGGACATCCGCTTCAAGGACATCACCGTGCCCCGGGTCGGGGTTGAGTGGAGCGCGCTCAAGAATGTAAGCCTGACCGCCGGCGTGGCGTTCCGGGAATCACCGATGGAAAGCGATCGCAGCCTGGACGTCAATTATCTGGATGCGGACAAGACCATCTACGGCGTCGGTGGCTCCTGGACCATCGAGCAACCCCCGATCCTTGCGTATCCCATGCGAGTGGATTTCGGCTACCAGTTCCATGATATCGACGAGCGCAAGTTTGATCTGACCAGTGACCGGGCCCCGGTGAATCCCTACGAAACCATCGAAACCGGCGGTGAAGTCCATGTATTCAGTGGTTCCGTCACCCTGAAGTTCTGAGGAGTGGTGTCATGCGAAGCAAACTGATCATAGCCGCCTGCGCCGGTATCCTGGCCGGTTGCGGGGGGGGCGGTAGCAGCAATCCGAGTTTCGATGGGCCCCAGTACAATCCCAAGGAACTGTATTTCAACTACCCTTTCGACGGGCAGGCCTATGTGGCGCCGTCCGCTCCGGTGGTGCTGGAGTTCAGTGATCCCCTGGAGGTGACCGAGGACAACTTCCGTTTCACTGGTCCTGGTGGCGCGCCGGTGCCTTTCGATATGAAGGTGATGAACGATGGCCGTAACGTGGTGTTGCAACCGACCACGCCGCTGGCGCCGATCAGCGACTACAAGGTCGCCATCATTGACCTGGCTCCGGACGGCCGGGTGGTCAATTTCCGTGACGGGGAACTGAACTTTTCCACCCGTCCCGCTCTGGAAGGGCCGCTGTCGTGGCAGCGTGCTTCCGACACCTTTGAGGTCACTGAGATTTTCCCGGACGATGAGCAGTTTCCCACCGTGGATTTCTCCACTTTCCGGCTGCGTATCTCCCAGCCGCTGGACTCATCTTCCGTGGTTTACGGGGATACCGTCAGCCTGAAACAGGGGGATGAGTTGGTGCCGGCGCTGGTGTTGAGCGGTCGCGATACGCTCACCGTGGATCCGCTGGAAGACATGACCCCGGGGCAGCAGTATGTGCTGACGGTGACCGGGCTCACCAGCGTTGCCGGGGAAACACTGGCGCCGTTCGAGCGCACCGTGACACCGCTGAACACCAAGTCCAGCACCGGTGAACGGGAAGTGCTGGTGACCGAGGCGCCGGCCACCGACGACACCCTCGGCTGTCTTGATGACGGTGACCTGCGAACTTCGGAACTGACTGGTGATCCGATCAACTGCGTGCCGTTGATCAGCACCCTGCTGGCCAATGGCACCGCTTCCAAACAGTCTGGTGATATCTACGCCGAACTGGCGTTCCCGCCCAACTTCCCGGATGTGACGCCGCTGCGTATCAAGCGTGGTGGGATTCTGGTGGGCGAACCGCTGGATGTGTTGATCGGCGGGGAAGTGCCGGTGGGCTTCGATTCCGGCGCGGTGACCATCCAGGTGATGTCGGACGCCACCGGTTACCTGTTTCCCAATCCCAACTCCGATTCCCCCGATGCCGCCAAGAACGTGCGTCTGTTCATGGATCTCGCCGCCAACACCAAGGATGCCCGGGCCAACGGCGCCTTCACGCAGAACCTGATGCACGTGGAACTGGTCGGCAAGGCGATCGTCGAGGACGGCAAACTGGTCACCGACGCGCTCACCGTGGTGGAGCCCCGGGTGCTGGGCGTGGAAAACAGCCACGGTGTATTGAGCTTCCATATGGAGTCCTACCGCGACCAGGAGAACGCGCCGCCGCAACCGGCGGATACCGTGCCGCCGACCTTGCTGGTGATGGACGACAATGGCGAGCAGCGGCTGTCCTGGACGCCGGGAGACGTGGCCGATCGTGCCGTGCCCGGTGAACCGATCACCCTGCTGTTCAGCGAGGCGCTGGATCCACTCAGCGTGCGACCGGGCGAGACCGTCCAACTGACCAAGGGCGGCACCGCGGAGCCGTTCTCCTGGAGCCTGGACGGTAACGCTTTGGTAATACAGCCGGAATCGCCACTGGCCTTCGGCGTGCCCTATGAAGTCAGCGCCACCAACGGCCTGACCGATCTGGCCGGCAACGGGTTGCAGGTGCTGGATCCACTGACCGGCCTCAACACCATTGGCTTCACCATGCCGGAATACGTGGTGGCACGGGACGGCGAGGATGTGCGCCGCGCGCCGTTTGCCATGGTGGTCTACCCGGGTTTCCCCTGCGCCAGCAGCGCCGCCACGGCGTCCGACATCGCCGCCGGCGTGCAGGGCGTGTGTGTCTCTTCGAGCTCTGAATCCGAGCAGGTGGAAGTGGATGAACTGCCGATCGTCGGCATGCCGGCGAACCGGCCGATCCGGGTGCGCTTCTCCCAGAACATGGAGGCCGGCAGCTTGACCCTGGGCACCGCCTGCGGTCAGGGCGCGTTCCGTGTCGAGCGGGTAAGCGAGGACGGTACCTGCCAGGGCGTGGTGGACGGCGATTTGAGACCGGAAACCCGGGCTCTGACTTTTACACCGGAGCAACCCTGGGAAGAGGGTGCTTTGTATCGCTATACCCTGGCTTCGCAAAGCGATGGCTGCGGCGGTGACGTCATATGTTCCACCGATGGGTTACCGCTGCAGACCGCCTTGCTGGAAGGCAGTGATGCCAAATCCGGCGGTCCCAACATGGACGTCCTGTTCCGGGGGACCGGTGCCGTGACCACGGTGTTCCAGGAATTGAGCAACCTGCCGAGCGTCGATGCCAACAGTAACTTTGTCGTCGACGAAGGCGAGCCGAGGGTGCCGGCGGGTACCCCGGATCCGGCGACGCCGGCCAACGCCACGCTGATCCGTCCCAACGGTGATGGCGGTGGCGGCCTGGTCAGCACCGCCAACACCGGTTGCGGATTCGAGGGTACGCCACCCTATACCGAGGACGATCAGATCGATTGTGACAGTGAGCGGATTCTGTATCTCACCGGTGATCTGAATACGGAAATTCTCGATTACGATGGCGAGGCGGGCGGTGTCCCGGTGGTGATTTATCCGACCACCGTGGCGCTGAGCAACCTGGATGCCACGGCGGTGATCGGTCTGGATCTGGATACCTCCGACGGTGACAACTCGCTGAGTGATCTGCCGATTGTCGGCGGTCTGCTGGGCGGCCTGGTGCAGACTCTGGGGGATGTTCTCGGCATCCTGGGACTGGAGGAAGCCGTGCTCGGCCAGGTGGGTAACCTGGGGCTGGTGCCGATCGAGACCCACACCGGGCCGAACATCATGCGGGTGCGTTATGACGAGGACGGTGATGGCAATCGCACCATGCCGCCAGTGGGGCACATCATCGCAACCCCGGACGGGCCGGTGTTCCGGATCACTTTTGATCTGCTGTTCGACGCGCCGGAGCTGAGTCTGCCGCTGGGGCTGCAGCACAACGTGAAAAGCCTGCCGATCGATAACGTGCAACTGGAAGGTCCCGTGGACTTCCTGCCCGATGGCCGCTTGTTCATCGGACTGGAAAATCTGGAACCGCTGAATGTGGATCTGGAAATCACCCTGGCCGGCTTGCCCGGTGGCCAGGTGAATCTGACCATTCCCACCGGCGGCATCAATCTGAGTTACCAGAGCGGCTCGATCAAATAGGCCAAAGGGGCGCATCGTCCGCGATCTGGCGGACGTGTGCTCCGGGTTCACCGCAAGGCCGTTGTGGGAGCCAACCCTGCCGGCGAATGTTTTGGACAAGGAGCCATTCCTTGCAGGGCAAGCTCCCGCTACGACGCTGCCGTGGGAGTGGCACACGAGTCGCGATATTCTCCGGATCGACGCCTTCCCGCCTGTGGACGGACTCCCTGCTCAAACCGTAAACTAGCTGCTTTCCGCCGGTCCGGCGGTCTCGCGCTGATTTTCGGAACCCCCATGCTTGAAAAGTACGTCAAACGGATCCTGCAATCCCGCGTCTATGACGTGGCCCATGAGACCCCCATCCACGCCGCGCCGCTGATTTCCCGGCGAATTGGCAACCGGGTGCTGCTCAAGCGCGAGGATCTGCAGCCGGTGTTCTCCTTCAAGCTGCGCGGCGCCTACAACAAAGTGGCCCAGCTTTCCGAGGCCCAGCGCGAACGCGGCGTGATCTGCGCATCCGCCGGCAACCACGCTCAGGGGTTGGCGCTGGCGGCCACCTCCATGAATGTGCGCTCGGTGATCGTGATGCCGCGCACCACGCCGGATATCAAGGTTAAATCCGTACGTCAGCTTGGCGGCAAGGCGGTGCTGGTGGGCGACAGCTTCGATGAGGCGCTGGCCCATGCCCGCAAGCTGGAAGAAAAGGAAGGCCTGACGTTCGTCCACCCCTACGATGATCCTGACGTGATCGCCGGGCAGGGCACCGTGGGCATGGAGATCCTGCGCCAGCAAAGCCGGGATCTGGATGCCGTCTTCATCCCGGTGGGTGGCGGTGGACTGGCCGCGGGGGTCGCCGCCTACGTTAAGTACGTGCGCCCGGATGTGAAGATCATTGCCGTGGAGCCGGAAGACGCCGCTTGCCTGAAAGCCGCCCTGGAGCGTAAACGCCGGGTAACGCTGCCTGAAGTGGGGTTGTTCGCCGATGGCGTGGCGGTGAAGCAGATCGGCAAGGAAACCTTCCGGGTGCTGAAGGACACGGTGGATGAGGTGATCACCGCCACCACCGACGAGATCTGCGCGGCCATCAAGGACACCTTCGAGGACACCCGCACCGTCTGCGAGCCCGCCGGAGCTCTGGCCCTGGCCGGCCTGAAAAAATGGGTGGCGCGCACCAAGTCGGAGAACAAGACGCTGGTGGCGATCCAGAGTGGTGCCAATGTCAATTTTGATCGTCTGCGGCATATTTCCGAGCGGGCGGAACTGGGCGAGCAGCGCGAGGCGATTCTGGCGGTAACCATCCCCGAGAAGCCGGGCGCCTACCGTAATTTTCTGCAGGTGGTGGGGCGCCGCGCCATCACCGAGTTCAATTATCGGTACGCCGGGGAACACGAAGCGAATATTTTTGTCGGTATTCAGACCAGCTCTGGTGGCGCGGATCTTGCTCCGTTACTGGAAGAGCTGCGGGCTGCCGGTTATCCGGTGGTGGACATGACTGGCAACGAGATGGCCAAGCTGCACATTCGCCATATGGTGGGTGGGCACACCTCGCGCCAGGACCTGGACGAAATGCTGTTCCGGGTGGAATTTCCCGAGCGCCCCGGGGCGCTGCTGAAGTTCCTCATGTCGCTGGGCCACAAGTGGAATATCAGCCTGTTCCACTATAGAAACCACGGCGCCGCCTATGGACGGGTGCTGGTGGGCTTCCAGGTGCCCTTCGGAGAAAGGGGCAACCTGCGCAAGGACCTCAAGAAAGTCCCCTATCCGATGGTGGAAGAGAGTGACAATCCAGCGTACCGGCTGTTTTTGAACTAGGACGTGAGCGATCACACACCTCGTAAACCACGGATCACGCCAGGTGAAAGTTGAGCGGTACTTTTGTTAAGAAAGGTGAGCATGTTGATGTAACCGCTTGACTTTTAAGAGGCAAGTGATCATTTTTCGATCCAGTTCTCGTTTTGTTACATAAATTTTGCATTAGTATTCCATGCTTCGGCATGGACAGCCTTTTGAGAGTGATGACTTTTTCTTGGGGATTGAAGACACAATGAAGAAAAGACCAGATGCACTGGTTGTCCTGGCGATCATTTTTGCCACCGGCGTTTTGGTGAGCACCCTCACCCACGGTGGCAATCAGCCGGATCTGGAGCGCTATGCCCAGTCCGCCGGCGTCAGTATCAAGGCCGATCAGTCACGCTAATCAGTTGCGAGAATCCGTTATAATAAGGTCCAGCGGCTGATCCCAGGGGGCTTCCGGCACCCTGGACAGCCGTTGACACTCAAAAGCGACGCCCACCAGCCGGGGGCGGCGTGGTCGTCGCGCGAAATTCGCCAAAGTCCGATCGTAAAAGCCGCCGCCCATGCCCAGGCGATGGCCTCGATCATCGAATCCCACCAGTGGAATCAACAGAACATCCAGCGCCCAGTCCGCCCGTGCTCGCTCCGCGCATCGTGGCTCTCCGATGCCAAAACGATTGGCGCGCAGTCTTTTCTCCCGGCGCCAGAGATGAAAACGCAGACGGCCGCGGTAAACCGGGTCCAGCACCGGCAGATACAGACGGGTGCCCTGAAAGCGGCGCTGAGCCAGCCCCGGTAGCGGCGACAATTCGCCGTCGGCGGCATGATAGACCGCCACATGGCGAGCCCGCCGCGGTCCCAGTTCCCGCCGCAAATTACGCGCGAACCGCCTCTCCGCCAGACGCCGCTCACCCGCACCCAAAGCCCGCCGCCGCGCCCGTAACTCACGGCGCAACTGCTTGCGATCAACTTGCTCGGATGGGCTCATGGAAAGGAGGGGCTTTAAAAGGAATGTCTTCTCGGGTAGCGGCATGCCTCTCTTACCGGCACCCCACTATTCACTGTTCACTATCCACTATTCACTGCTCTTGAGAAAGCGTGCCCCCCGGGCCGCCGCTGCGGGTGTGGCCCTTGAACCGTCAGGTTCAAGGCGGGAACCGCGGACCGGACCATCAGGCTTTCCGCTCGGTGGCGGACATGCGCACAGGCCGGCCAATATTGGTTCCCTTTTGGTACAACATCGGCTCAGGGACATAACCCGGCTGGCGAACGGACCAGGGGACACTTGAGCGTAGTATATCAGGGCGGGGGCAGCCGGTCAGGGCTTGACAGAAGAGCGGTTCTGGGGGGCGAGCTCCTCGAGCGCACGCAGCTCTCCCTCCAGCCGATCGATCAGCGCCTGCATACGGGCACTGCCGGTCTCATCGGAAGAGGCTTTGGAGCGGGCTTCCAGCAACTCGTGGCTGATATTCAAGGCCGCCATGATGGCGATGCGTTCCAGACCAATCACATTGGCCTGCTTCACTTCACGCATTTGAGTGTCGAGATAGCGGGCGGCGCGCAGCAGATTGTCCTGCTCGCCAACCGGGCAGGCCACGCGGTATTCCTTGCCCAGCAAGTGAATCACCAGCGAACTGCTATCGTTCATGAGTCCTCCTGCTCCAGGGATTGCAGGCGCGTTATGATCGCCTCCACCCGGGAGCGGGCCAAGTCGTTTTTACGGATGAGCTGGGCCCGTTCATCGAGAAGACGGTGTTCCCGCTCGCGCAGCAGGCGATTCTCTTCGCGCAAACGGTTGGACTGACGCAGCAGGGAGTCCACGTGGGCTTCCAGTTGCCGCAGTTGTTGTTCCGTCGTCATGGCAAATCGGTCGCTGTTCGCCTAAGGTTAAGCCCCCGTGCCACTGTCGCTTGCTGCACGTACAGTAGGGAAGTGGAGGGGCCGCCGCCGGGAATGACGGCTTTTTGTACTATAGGTAGGGCCCTGGAAAGGGTCAATGGAATTCAAGACTTAGAGCCTGTTCATAAACCGCAACGTGAAGAATCCCATGTCTGACACCTACGATTTCGAAAGCTGCGCGCGGGCCTTCGCCGGCGCCGGTGTCGCTCACTCCCCCAGTGAAGTGCAGGGGGTGATCTGCGGACTGCTGGCCACCGGCCACGGTCGCCGCGACGATGAACTGCTGGGCGTGCTCGCCGCCCATGTGGAGTTGCCTTCCGGCTTTGATAATGACGTCGCCGCTGTGTTGCTGACCTGCCGTGACCAGGCACTGTCCGCCTTCGCCGATACCGGGCTCGACCTCACCCTGTTGCTGCCGGAAGATGAAGAAGACCTGGGCCTGCGGGTGGCGGCCCTGGGACAATGGAGCGAAGGCTTCCTGGTGGGTTTCGGCACCGGTGCCGCCGGCACCAGCGACAGCGCCTTGTCCATGGGCATCCAGGAAGCGCTGTCCGATCTGGCGGCGATCAGCCAGGTGGCGACGCCGGAGGACGATGATCCGGAAAGCGAGGATATGTTCGAACAGGTGGCGGAGCATTGCCGCATGGCCGCGCTGATGATCTACACCGAACTGGTGATGAAGGCGGAACGCAAAGGGCAGTCCGAGCCGAAACCGGAAACCCCGCCCCGGCAGCATTGATACCCGGCGGCGACACCGCCAGTGACTGACGTTTTTAAAGGTTCATGAGGAGGCCGCGTTCATGTCTATTTCCGCGCAGGAATTCCAGCGCCGCCGGCGCGAGCTGATGGAGCAGATGGAACCCAACAGCATTGCCATTCTGCCGGCGGCGCCGGAGCGCACCCGCAACCGGGATGTGGAGCATCCCTATCGCCAGGACAGCGACTTCTGGTATCTGAGTGGTTTCCCGGAACCGGAAGCGGTGATGGTGCTGTTGCCGGGACGCGAGCATGGTGAGTTCGTCCTGTTCTGCCGTGAGCGTGATCGCGCCATGGAAATCTGGAACGGCTATCGCGCCGGCCCGGAAGGGGCGGTGGCGAACCACCATGCCGACGACGCCTTTCCGATCAACGACATCGACGACATCCTGCCCGGTCTGATCGAAGGCCGTAACCGGGTCTATTACGACATCGGTCGGGATGACGATTTCGACCGGCAACTGATGAGCTGGGTCAACGCCATCCGTGAGCGCGTGCGCACCGGCGCGCAGCCGCCCGGGGAGTTCGTCGCGCTGTCCCACCTGCTGCACGACATGCGTCTGTTCAAGAGCAAGGAAGAGCAGGCGGTGATGCGCCGCGCCGCTGCCATTTCCGCCGGCGCCCATGTGCGTGCCATGCAGTCGGTGCGGCCCGGTATGTACGAGTACCAGCTGGAAGCCGAGTACCTGCACGAATTCATGCGCCACGGCGCCCGCAGCCCGGCCTACCCCAGCATCGTCGGCGGTGGCGCCAACGGCTGCATCCTTCATTACGTGGAAAACAGCGACCAACTCAAGGACGGCGAGCTGGTATTGGTGGACGCCGGCTGTGAGCTGGACTGCTATGCCTCGGACATTACTCGCACCTTCCCGGTGAGCGGCACCTTCTCCGCCGAGCAGCGGGCACTTTATGAAGTGGTGCTGAAGGCCCAGTTGGCGGCGATTGACGCCACCCATCCGGACCATCACTGGAATTACCCCCACGAGGAAGCCGTGCGCGTGCTCACCGAAGGGCTGGTGGCGCTGGGGTTGCTGCATGGGGATCCGGCGGAACTGGTGGAAACCGAAGCCTATCGCCGCTTCTATATGCACCGGACCGGCCACTGGCTCGGCCTTGATGTGCACGACGTCGGTGATTACCGCGTCGGCGGTGCCTGGCGGCAGCTGGAGCCGGGTATGGTGCTTACGGTGGAACCGGGACTGTATGTGGCGCCGGATGACGACACGGTGGAGCCGCGTTGGTGTGGCATCGGCATCCGCATCGAGGATGACGTGCTGGTGACCGCTGACGGCTGCGAGGTCCTGACCCGTGATGTGCCCAAGGCGATCGATGATATCGAAGCGCTGATGCGAGAGGCGCGGGCATGAATCCGAACGGGCCACTGATCGTTGGTGGTGGCATGGCCGGCGCCTTGCTGGCGTTGTTGCTGCGCCATCACGGCTGCCCTTCGGTGACGCTGGTGGAAAGCCACCCTTTGCCCGCCGAGGCGCCGCCGGAAACGCCCAGCTTCGATGCCCGCAGTACCGCGCTGTCCGCCGGCAGCCTGAAGGTGCTGGAACAACTGGGGCTGCTGGCGCCGTTACTGGAACGGGCGGCCTCCATCAACGAGGTGCACGTGTCCCGCCAGGGGCGCCTCGGTCTGACCCGCATGCTCGCCGAAGAACATCGCCTGCCGCGCCTGGGCGCGGTGGTGGAGAACCGCTGGCTGGGCTATTTGCTGGTGAGCGCGCTGTACCGGGATGACGCCATCGAAGTACGGGCGCCGGATGGTGTCGAGGCCGCCCGCCGGGTGTCCGACGGCTATATCGCCAAGTTCAACGACGGCGGCGAGCGTCACACGCCCTTGCTGATCGCCGCCGACGGTGCCAACTCGCGCACCCGGGACTGGCTCGGCATCACGGCACGGCAACAGGACATTGGCCATGACGCGCTGATCGCCAACGTGGCGGTGGCGGAGCCGCATAAGGGCAGGGCCTTCGAACGTTTTCTCGATGACGGACCCATGGCGTTGCTGCCGTTGCCGGATCAACGCATGGCGCTGGTGTGGACCGGCCCCCGTGATCAAGTGGACGCCTGGATGGCGATGGACGACACGCAGGCCCTGGACGCCTTGCATCAACGCATGGGGGCGGCGCCACCGGCGCTCACCGCCATCGGCGAGCGTCACCGTTATCCGCTGGTGCTCACTGAAGCCTGTGCCCAGGCGGTGCCGTTCGGAGCGGTGGTGGGCAATGCCGCCCATACCCTGCACCCGGTGGCGGGCCAGGGTTTCAATCTGAGTGTGCGCGATCTGGCGGCGCTGGCGGAAGCCGTGGGCGGTACCGCGCATCCGGGCGAACTGGCGTGCTTGTCGCGGTGGCAGCAAGCGCGGCGTGCCGATCAGGCCTGGGTCACCCAGGCTTCGCGCCAATTGCCGGAATGGTTCCGGGTGCGCCAGCCGCTGTTCGCCCACAGTCGTCAACTGGGCCTGCTGGCCCTGGATCTGTTGCCCGGCCCGCGCCGGGATTTCGCTCGTCGCGCCATGGGATTGCAATGACCGAGACCTCCTCTCATCACAGTGATGTTCTGATCGTTGGCGGCGGCATGGCCGGGGGGCTGCTGGCGTTGCTGCTGGCCGATCAGGGGCTGGCGGTGCGGGTGCTGGATGGCGCCGCCGAGCCGGTCTGGCCGGAAGGCGAGCCGGGCCTGCGTGTTTCGACCTTGAACGAGGCCAGTTACTGGTTGCTCAACCACGCCGGCGCCTGGCAATACCTGAACCCGCAACGGGTGCAGCCTTATCGGCACATGCAGGTGTGGGATCACGATGGCACCGGCGAAGTGAATTTCGACGTGACCGAGGCCGGCGCGGAAGCGCTGGGCTGGTTGCTGGAAAACGATCATATCGTCGCCGCCCTGTACCGGGCCGGTGCCGATCGGCCGGGCCTGGACTGGCGATGTGGCGCCAAAGTCGCCGCCGTCCGGCGCACCCCGGAGGGGTGGCGGGTGAGGGCCGGCGATGGTGACTACAGCGCCGGCCTGGTGGTGGGCGCCGACGGCGCCCGTTCGCTGGTACGCGAGGCGGCGGGCATTCCCGGTGGTCCCCGCGATACCGGTCACCATGCGCTGGTGGCTACCATCGAGACCGAACGGCCCCATGGCGGCTGCGCCCGGCAAGTGTTCCTGGAGTCCGGCCCTCTGGCTCTGCTGCCGCTGTTCAATGTGCCGTCCGACGCGCCGGAAAGCCGTGACGGCAGGCACTGCTCCATTGTCTGGTCCGGCTGGCCTGGATTTATCGAAGAGCGCCTGGCGGAAGACGATGACGCCTTCGCCGGTGCCCTGAACCGGGCCACCGCCGAAGTGCTCGGTCTGGCCCGGCCGGTGAGCGCGCGGCGCGTGTTTCCGATCCAGGAGCGGCATGCCAGCAGCTACCGGGCGCCAGGTCTGGCGCTGGTCGGCGACGCCGCCCATGTGATCCATCCGCTGGCCGGGCAGGGCATCAATCTGGGCTTCCTGGATGTGGGGGTGCTGGCGGAAGAATTGGCCCGGGTTCGTCAGGCCGGATTGCCCCTGGCTGATCCCGTCGCGCTGGCCCGTTACGAGCGTCGCCGGCGTGCCGACAACCTGCTGATGCAGCAGGCCATGCGCGGTTTCAAGATGCTGTTCGAACGGCGGGAGCCGCCACTGCGCTGGCTGCGAAATACCGGCCTTGGCCTGGTGGACAAGCTGCCGCCGGCGCGGCGTCTGTTCATTGAGCATGCCCTGGGCCGGGCCGGGGACCTGCCGCAATTGGCACGTCCTTGCCAATCGATAATGGAGCCTTGATAATCGCGAATCATTTTCGTTTATGGAGCCATGCCCCATGACTGTCCTGCGCCGTTTGGCCCTGCCTGCGCTCGCCCTTCTTGTCGCCGCCTGTTCCGAGCAACCCGAGCCTAAAGACGAGGTGGTGGTTTACACCTCCCGTAATGACGAGCTGATCAAGCCGGTCTTCGACGCTTACACTGAGCAAACCGGTGTTTCCATTCGTTATATCACCGACAACGCCGGTGCCCTGGCCGCCCGCCTCAAAGCCGAAGGCGAGCAGTCCCCGGCGGATCTGCTGGTCACCGTGGATGCCGGCAACCTGTGGCAGGCCACCCAGGAGGATCTGCTGCAACCGGTGGAGTCCACCGTGCTGGAAGGCAATGTGCCGGAGCATCTGCGTGACGAGCAGGGCCGCTGGTTCGGTCTGACTCAACGCGCCCGCACCATTGTCTACTCCACCGAGCGGGTGCAACCGTCGGAACTGTCCAGCTATGAAGCGCTGGCCGATGAACAATGGAAAGGCCGTTTGTGTCTGCGCACTTCCAAGAAGGTCTACAACCAATCCCTGGTCGCCACCATGATCGAGCGGCTCGGCGAAGAAGAAGCGGAGCGCGTGGTGCGCGGCTGGGTCGATAATCTGGCCACCGATGTGTTCGCCAACGACAACGCGGTGATGGAAGCCATAGTCGCCGGCCAGTGCGACGTCGGCATCGTCAACACCTACTACTTCGGCCGTCTGCAACGCGACAATCCCCAGCTGCCTCTGAAGTTGTTCTGGGCCAACCAGGACAGCAGCGGCACCCATGTGAACATTTCCGGTGGCGGTGTCACCAAGAACGCGCCCAACCGGGAAGCCGCCGTGGCGTTGCTGGAGTGGATGAGCAAGCCGGAAGCCCAGAAGCTGCTCGCCGACGGCAACCTGGAGTACCCGGCCAGCTCCGGCGTCGAACCGGCGGAGCAGGTCAAGGCCTGGGGAGACTTCAAAGCCGACGACCTCAACGTCAGCGTGGCGGGCAGCCGTCAGGTGGAAGCCGTGAAGCTGATGGACCGTGCGGGTTACCGCTGATCGCCGAGTCGATCGCTATCTGATCATCGCCGGGGTCCTGGCCCTGGCGGTGCTGTTGCCGGTTTCCGTGCTGTTGTCCGCCTGGCGCGGCGACGAGTCGGAAACCTGGCGCCATCTGGTGGATACCGTGCTCTGGCGTTTGCTGGGGCATACCGCTTTGCTGGTGATCGGCGTGGGTCTCGGGGCGCTGCTGCTGGGCGTCAGTCTGGCCTGGCTGGTGGCCACCCAGGATTTTCCCGGCCGCCGCGTGCTGGACTGGGCTCTGCTGTTACCGCTGGCCATGCCGGCCTATGTGCTGGCCTTCGTCGTGGTGCAGGGGCTGGACTATTCCGGTCCGGTGCAATCGGCGTTGCGTCAGTGGTGGCCGGGGTTTTCCGGCTTCAGCGCGCGCCATCCGTTCTGGGTGATCGTCACCCTGTCCCTGGTGTTCTACCCCTATGTCTACATGCTGGCGCGGCTGGCGTTCCTGACCCAGGGCCGGGCCGTGATGGAACAGGCCCGGCTGCTTGGCCGCGGCCCCTGGGCGGCGTTCGCCCAGGTGGCGTTGCCGATGGCGCGCCCGGCCATCGCCGCGGGTCTGGCGCTGGCGTTGATGGAAACGCTGGCGGACTTCGGCGCCGTTTCCGTCTTCAATTTCGACACCTTTACCACCGCCATCTATAAGAGCTGGTATGGCCTGTTCAAACTGGCCGCCGCCGCGCAGCTGGCCTCGTTGTTGTTGCTGTTCGTCTTGTTGGCGCTATGGCTGGAACGGCGTGGCCGGGGGCGCGCCCGCTACGGAGAGCGCGGTGGCCGCCCGATGGCGGCGGCGCGCTCACGGTGGGCCTGGCTGATGACCGGCTACGCCGGGCTGGTGGTGACGCTGGCCTTCCTGTTGCCGGCGGGACGCTTGCTGTACTGGGCCCTGGACGAAGTGGCTCGCGGCCTGGACGCACGATTCGTGTCCATGGCGCTGCGCACTCTGACATTGGGTATCAGTGCCGGTGTGCTGGTGGTGGGGCTGGCGTCGGTGCTGGCCTGGCTGCAGCGTCTGCGGCCGCACCGGTTGATGCGCGTGTTGGTACGCACGGCGACGATGGGATATGCGTTGCCCGGTTCGGTGCTGGCGGTGGGGATCGTCATCGGCTTCGCCGCCATCGACCGCCAATTGGGGCACTGGTTTGGCTGGAAGCAACTGTTGGTGGGCAGTCTCGGGGCGCTGTTCCTGGCCTATGTGATCCGTTTCATGGCGGTGGCTTTCGGCCCGGTGGAAAGCGCCTTGGAGCGGGTTCGTCCGGCTCTGCTGGAGGCGGCCCGCACGCTCGGCGCTCCGCCGCTGGACGCGGCGAGGCGGGTGCTATTGCCGATGGTGGCGCCGGGGCTGGTCACGGCGTTGTTGCTGGTGGGCATCGATATCATGAAGGAAATGCCGGCCACGCTGTTGCTGCGTCCCTTTGGCTGGGACACCCTGGCCGTGCGCATCTATGAACTCACCGCGGAAGGGGAGTGGCAACGTGCCGCTCTGCCATCCCTCGCCCTGGTGGCGGTGGGTTTGCTACCCGTCTACCTGCTGGTCCGCCGCCTGCGTCATTTCTGAGGGCGAGAGCCCTGGGCAGCAATCCACGAATTGCCATGAAGCCGCTGCAGGGAGCTTGCTTGCACGCGAATGTGCCAATGCCGAAGGCCGGTAATTCGCCAGCAAGCTAGCTCCCACAGTTTTTGCTACGGAGCCGCTGTGAGAGCTTGCTTGCAAGCGAATATGGCAATGCCGGAGGGCCGTAATTCGCCAGCAAGCTGGCTCCCACAGTTTTGCTACGAAGCCGCTGTGAGAGCTTGCCTG
>NZ_AQPF01000029.1:0-50227 GCF_009846745.1 Alcanivorax xiamenensis
CTCTTTCCGCACCCGCCCGCATCCCAATCTGCCCCAACCCCGCACACCGCCAAGCCACACCCCGAAAGGGTGTGGCTTTTTACGTTGCGCCCACGATCTTGATGTCACCAATCACGACCCTGCCCCAGCCCACCAAAGGGCCGACAAAGCCATCAAATGGCGCAAAGGGCCGATACCGGCAAAAGGGCTGACGGGAAGGGGCAAAGCGAAGGGCAAAGGCCCTATCCGAAAGGGCCGCAGCGCCGCCGGCGCTGCATGACAAAAGGCAATGGGCATCGATCTTCACTGCCCACCCCGCGCTCGGTCACCCCGCCAAACCACTGGACTCCGATTCGATAAAATCAACCATGTCTTTATCCAATCTCGCGGATTCCTCATTCACGACCCAGAAGACACTCCCGAAGACCATGATTGCCAATCCAAACAATGACACCAGCCCCTCACCCAAGGTAAAAATAACCCCGATCCCCAAAAATAAAATACCGAACAAACACCCAATACATCTTTGAACCCGAACTGCCCTTTCAATCCCTCTTTTAAAGTCAGTTTTGACATATGTCAAAGTGCAATTCCTGAAACACACATGCTTCCTGCGGTGCTGCATATACCGGATAATCTCAAGAAAATCATCCCTACGAATAAGAGCCAAAATATCGCCATATTTCATACGAACACGATGCAGACGCCAAAACATCATCACCACTGCATGCTTGTCCTCTCGTTCCAAGGCGCCCCTAAATACCTCAAAAAGATCAGATTGAATTTTTCTGCCTAGCCATAATCTATGGGGAGCAGCAACGATGCCAAGAATGATAGTGGACAGCACCCCTGCCAGCTTCAAAGCAATAATAAAATAATCTTCCATGAAACCAAACTCCAGATGTTGGTATAAATTACCACCCAATACTTACTCTATATGTTTCTAATACACTACCTTTTCCCCTCATTGTGCACGCTCTTAGGTTACTCGCTGCTTCATCATGGCAATGATGTTCTCCACTCTGCGCAACAGATCATCGTAGGTCATGATATCAATCATGTTGGCGTATTTTCGGCGGATTATTTCGAAGTCAAAACGCTGCTCGTTAGTAAAATCTTCGTCACGCCCTAGCAGGATCAGCCCCTTGGGGTTGGTGATCTTCAGGTCAATATTGGCAGGGAGTTCACTTTTACGCTTTTTGTATATTTCCTTCTCTCCGGTCCGACCCCACTTACTGAGGTGGAACAGATACTTTTCAGCCTGCATGACGGCTCCAGCCAGTTCGACCCTCGGTGTATGGTTGTTCCGATACTTGTGACGAGTTAGCAGTGCATTTGAGAATGGCTTCTTGACCTCGATAATATCGACGCTTCCGTTGGCATCAACCAGCATCAGATCTATATAGCGGTTGGTCGCCTTGTCCATATTTGAGTAAAAGTCCTTGATGTGGACGTTTTCCAGCACAGCAATGTACTTGGGAAAGATGAAAAGCAATAGATCCAGGACCCTCCTCTGCCAGCCCTTCTCTTGGTATTCGTCAGCCGTCCGCATCATCTCTTTCAGCTCGGCGTGGATATATTCGAACTTCTCCAACTCGAAGGTATTTAGAAAATCCCCCCGAGATGAGGTGCCCAGTCTCGACTTTTTCTCCAAGTATCTGTTGAGGTTCTGCTCTGCATCCGACAGGGTTCCGAAATAATCCTTCAGCACCCGGGCAATACGTGCTCCGGTGTAGTGGGTCAGCTCGGTGCTTGTCGGGAATGTCTTTATAAGTTGATCAAAATCGGCCAGCGGAATCGCGCTTTCATCAGCGCCACCTACCATGATGGGCTCATCGATCAACTCATCAATTTTGCGGAAAATCGAAATACCCCGGTAGGCAACAAAAGTGCGAGGTTCTAGCTTCATTGCCCGGTCGAGCCTCAAATCGTACTTCAACCCCAGAACATCTTTATTAACTTTATAGTAGTCACCCTCAGATACGCCCAG
Organism: Alcanivorax xiamenensis; assembly: GCF_009846745.1. NCBI lineage: Bacteria > Pseudomonadati > Pseudomonadota > Gammaproteobacteria > Oceanospirillales > Alcanivoracaceae > Alcanivorax > Alcanivorax xiamenensis. The sequence continues at coordinate 1,970 of NZ_AQPF01000029.1, forward strand.
CACGAATACGCGTTCACCGTCGTCGTCGGTCTGGAGCGTCCCGTCTATCGAGGCGAGATCGCCGCTTGTGAAGGTGAAAGTCCGACGCAGAGTCACACTGCCTTCGACCTTGAGCCGTCTATCCACCCAGATGGGACTATCGTTGAATCCATCAGGCCGGTATGTCAGCAGCAAACGGACTTCGTCCTTTGAAATAGTGATCACCGTCTACCTCCTCATTCCGCATTCATGCCGGCACCTTAAAGAACTAGGCCCTCAACGCCCGACAACCCAAAATCCCAACACTGCCCCGTTCCTATTTCCCCTCCCTCCTGGACCGGCAAAAGACTACCGTCCGCCGCATGATGCGGACAACACTCCAACAGGTTCGGCGCTGGTTCCAGGCGCCCAATGACGCCACTGTACCTCAACGGCCTTCCAATGGCCGTTTCGAGGTACAGGGCGCGGAGGCGCTGTTGGCGCCGCACAACGGTCTGATCTCCACGCTGAAGGGCTTGGCCGGCGTCCCCGAGTCGCACTGGCAGCGGTTGTATCAGGCCCTGCTCGATCGCTTCGCGGCTTTGGTCCAGCTGCTCCCCGCCTCGGAAGCCCACCACCACGCTGGGCCAGGCGGTCTGCTGCGCCACGGCCTGGAAGTGGCCCACAACTCCCTTCTTCTCAGACGCGGTATCTTGCTGCCGCCAAACGCCAGTCCCGAGGATCAGGCCAGCCAACAGGATCTATGGACCTACGCCTGTTTTACGGGTGCCCTGCTCCATGACCTGGGTAAGCCGGTGGTGGACCAGGCGATCACGTTTTACCAGACCAATGGATCGGGCCACGCCTGGACGCCCGTATCTGGCCCCATGCCAGAGGGCAGCCAGTATCAAATGACCTTCCGGCACGGGCGCGTCCATCGCCAACACGAACGGATCGCCCCGCTGCTCGCCCCCATCCTGCTGCCGCAACACGGCCTGGACTGGCTGGCCTCGGCCCCCACCCTGCTGGACGCTTGGCTTGCGGCCATTCAAGGCGCGATGGAAGACGCCGGCCCCTTGGGCGCCATCATCGCCAAAGCCGACCGACGCTCCGTTGCGGAGAACCTGGCCGGTGGCGTCACTCCCCAGATGCCCACGACGCGGGTCAAGCCTTTGGCCGAACGCCTGCTCACCGGGCTGCGGCACCTCATCACTTCTGGAGAACTACCCCTCAATCGCCGCGGCGCGGCGGGCTTTACCGATGAGCACCACATCTGGCTGGTATCCAAACGCACCATCGATGCGCTGCTGGTGCATTTGATCGAGGAAGGCCAACCCGGCATCCCCACTCGCAACAGCCGCGTGATGGATGAGCTGCAACAGCATGGGATTGTGGTGCCGAATGAGGATCGGGCCATCTGGCTTTGTGACATCACCATTGATGACTGGCGCCAATCGTTAACCTGCCTGAAGATCGACCTCAGCCGGATCTGGCCCGATCCGGATCAGCGCCCTTCAGGCACCGGCGTCACCGTCCAACCCAGTACCACCAAACCCACGACGGATGTGAATTCCGATGAGGAAGCCGATCAGGAGCACCGCCCATCGGCACCAGACTCACAAACACCGCCGGTGCATGCCAATGAGCCGGACTTACCGCTACCCCCCATACCCGCGTCCACTGGCCATCCGGATAGCCATGACGGCAAAGACATCGCTGACGACCTGGCGTTGCCGCTACCAATGGATATCAACACCGACAGAGGCTCCAGCGAAGGGGTAACCGAGGACCCCGGCAAACAGGTTGAAGCGAACACGAGTTCGCCAACCAGTCCCAGACCTACCACGCCGGCGTCGCCCCCACCGTCACCTATAAAAAACGAAGCTGATCAGGCGTCAGGCGACCCAGGCAAGCAGTTTCTGGCTTGGTTACGCGATGGTCTGGCCACGGGCCGCTTGGCGATCAACACGCCCCAGGCCCGCATCCACGTCATCGAACAAGGCCTTGTGCTGGTCTCCCCCGGGATTTTCAAAGACTTCAGCGCGGCGCGCTGGAACCACGTCCAGAAGCGCTTCCAAAAACTGAAGCTGCACCAGCGCACCCACGACAACATGAACATTTGGACCTGCAAGGCCAGCGGCGCCCGGAAGCAGGCCCTGATGAAGGTGTATTTGATTTCAAAGACCGAGGTCAGCGAGTTGGGGCTGACACTGCCGCCGCCCAATCCGGCGGTCAGATTACTACTAATGACTTAGTCATTTTGTCATTTCAGCCACAAATGAAAAATCGATACCCTTTAGCCCGGGCACTCGGATGTGCCTGTTCACACACAATCCACTCACGGAGGAATACAAAATGCTCCCCTCAAGGATGACTTTTAACGATCTTTGCGCGGCTTATGTTCGCTTCAAGCTGCTGAAGCCCAACACCGTCCTCATGTACCGGACGTCCGTAAAAAGCTGGCTCAACAACTCCGACATCGAATACATCGATGAGGTGACAGAGGATGCGGTCATCGACTGGCGTAACCTGCGCCTACGGACTGTCCGGCGGACGACCTGGAATCTGCACCGCCGACACCTGCGCGCGCTCTTCAATTTCGCCATGCACCCCAAACGCGGCTGGGTCTCGTCCAACCCCTTCAAGGAAGTCCCCCCTGCCCCCGAACCGGGCCGGTTACCCAAGACCGTGGCGGTTCCCCTCCTCGACCAAGTCATGACCCTGCTGACACGTCATCGCGGCACATCAAAGGGCATGGCGCCGCGATGGTTCTGGGGGATCGTTGTCCGGACGTTTTTCTTTACGGGACTGCGGCGCTCTCAGCTTCCGGGGATCCGATGGAAAGACCTCCATCTCGACGAGAAATACCTTCTTCTGCGCTACGAGACCAGCAAAACATTACGGGAATGGCCGGTTCCCCTTCACGATGACTTGATTCAGGACTTTGAATATCTGGAGCGACGCACACGCGATGTATTGGGGCGCGCTCCGCTGCCCGATGAACAAGTCTTCAACGGTACTCTGTTTAATCCGCGGTACGAAGGCTCGGTGCTGACGCCGGATCACATTACCCGCTTTTTCCAGGATCTGACGAAAGAGTTGGGTACGCCCATTTCCGCCCACCGTCTCCGGCATACCATGGCCACACACCTGGCGCCGACAGGTCAGTTGAAGGGCCTTCAGGACGTGCTCGGGCACACCAATATCAAGACAACCATGGGGTATATCCACCCCGATGTCGCCCAGCTCGGCGGATTGGTCTCCCACCTCCCAAGCTTGCGCCCCATTGGTCGGTCATGTTAAAAGCATCCGTGTTGGGCTTTTCCAGCAGCTAACGGTATCCGGTAGGTTTCGTGTTTCGTTAGAGTTGACTGGGAGGAACCTCATCGCGAGGTTATCCAAGACACCATAGGCAAAAAAAAGCCGGGGACGGCATTCCCCGGCGGCTAATTGCCAAGATTTAGAGGTGTCTTGGCGCACCTACGAATCCTGGTGCGGGTAGCCGGACTCGAACCGGCACGACCTAACGGTCGAGAGATTTTAAGTCTCTTGTGTCTACCAATTTCACCATACCCGCTTGATCTCGGGGTGCTCGAGGTAGAGGACTTCCACTGAGAGGGATTGGAGGCGCGGGTCGGAATCGAACCGGCGTACACGGAGTTGCAGTCCGCTGCATAACCACTCTGCCACCGCGCCTGAAATCTTGAAAGAACAAAAAACCTCGGCTGTGCCGAGGTTGAAAATTGGAGCGGGAAACGAGATTCGAACTCGCGACCCCAACCTTGGCAAGGTTGTGCTCTACCAGCTGAGCTATTCCCGCTTTAGCGTCGATTGTTTGTCTCGACGCGGATCAGCATTCTACTCATACCCCTTGTTCTGTCAACCCATTTTCTCTGTTTTTTCAGGGTCTTGGGCGCGAACGCCGGAACTGCGGCGCCGCTGCCTTCAGATACAGGAACATCGACCACAAAGTAAGCAACATGGCTACGTAGAGACAAACATAACTCAACCAGAGGATGGGCGTCATCAGCATCCCCCCGCTGATGTCGTAGCCGGGCTGGACCGCCAGCAGCAAGGTGATGGCCACCATCTGGGTCACCGTCTTTATTTTACCGATGGCACTGACCGCCACCTTAGCGCGCATCCCCAACTCCGCCATCCACTCCCGTAGCGCCGATACGGTGATTTCCCGGCACACGATAACCATGGCCGGGGCGGTGAGCCAGAGCGTGGCATGCTGCTGCACCAGCATCAACAGCGCCACGGCGACGATCAGCTTGTCCGCCACCGGATCCAGAAAGGCGCCAAAAGGACTGGTTTGTCCCAGTTTGCGAGCCAGGTAGCCGTCCAGCCAGTCAGTCAGTCCGGCGGCCAGAAACAGCACGGCGGCCACCATATTGCTGCCTTTGAACGGGAGATAAAACGCCGCCACCAGCACCGGGATGGCGGCGACGCGAATCAGGGTCAGGATGTTCGGCAGATTCAAAATCGGAGAGTGCGCAGGCATGAACCACTTCAACCGGCTGAAAAAAAACCAGTATAGCGGAATCGTTCCGTCTTCTCATTGCCGGACTGCTTTTGTGGGAATGATAAATCGGCCCGGCCGGCCCGCCCGAAGCAGCCGGCCTAGCCGTGGAACCAGTCGTAGATGGTTTGCGCGGTCTGGGCGTTGACCCCCTCCACCCGGGCCAGTTCCTCCTTGGAGGCATTACGCAATTGCTTGAGGCCGCCGAAGTGACTGAGCAGCGCCTTTCGCCGCTTCGGCCCCACTCCGGGAATCTCCTCCAGGCCGGACCGGCGGGCCTTGGCCCGTCGAGCGCGGTGGCCGGTGATGGCGAACCGATGGGCCTCATCCCGGATCTGCTGCAGCAAGTGCAGTGCCGAATCGCCGCCGCCGGGCACCAGCTCGCGGCCGTCGGGCAGGTACAGGACTTCGAGTCCCGGTTTGCGGGTCGGACCCTTGCCTATCCCCATGACCAGAATACGATTATCCAGCTGCAACGACTGGATCACATCGAAGGCACGCCGCATCTGCCCTTTTCCCCCGTCGATCAACAGCAGGTCCGGCAAGCGCCCCTCCTCCTTGACCACGCGCTGATAGCGGCGACGAACCGCTTCCTCCAACGCCTGATAGTCGTCGCCGCCCTGGTCCGGAGTAACATTGAAGTGACGGTAATCGGTCTTGCGCGGCCCATGCTGGTCGAACACCACACAGGAGGCCACCGCCCGCTCTCCCTGGGTGTGGCTGATATCAAAGCACTCCACGTGGCGGATCGGCGCGTCCGCCTCCAACAGGGTCTCCAGGGCGTGGAAGCGACTCTCCAGATGTTCGCGGGCAGCCAGATCCCCGGCGATGGTCTGCTCGGCGTTGGTTCTGGCCATATTGAGCCAGGCGGACCGCCCTGCCCTGACCCGCCAGGCCAGCCGGATCTGCCGTTGATAGCGGCTGGACAGCGCTTCCTGCAAGGCATCGGCACCAGGCAACGCCATCGGCAGCAGGATTTCCTTTGGAATCGACTGTTCGTCCCGCTCTCCGAGATAGTACTGGGCCAGGAAGGCTTCCAGAATTTCCTCCTGATCGTCCTCGCCACGGGTATCCGGACGGAAGCTGCGGTGGCCAAGCACCCGGCCCTGGCGGACCATCAGCACCTCGATCACCGCCAGTCCATGGCGGGTGGCGATGGCCACCGCGTCCACATTGCCGCTGCCGGCTTCCACATTCTGTTTCTGCTGCACCGCCTGTACCGCGGCCAGTTGATCACGTAATTCCGCCGCACGCTCGAACTCCAGCCGCTCGGCGGCGGCTTCCATTTCCCGGGTCAGCCGGCGGGTCACCTCGCGGCTACGGCCAGAAAGAAAATCGATCGCCATGCGTACCTGGGTCGCGTAATGCTCCTCGGACACCAGATCCACGCAGGGCCCGGTACAGCGGTGGATCTGATACTGCAGACAGGGGCGGGAGCGGTTACGGAAGAAGCTGTCCCGGCAATTGCGGATCAGGAACACCTTTTCGATCAGCGCCAGCGTCTCACGGACACTGCCGGCGCTGGGATAAGGACCGAAGTACTGCGCGCCGGGGCGGCGGCTGCCACGGTGAAAGGTCACCCGGGGAAAGCGGTCCGAGGTGGTGATCTTGATGTAGGGATAGGATTTATCGTCCCGCAGCAGAATGTTATAGGGAGGCCGCAGCGTCTTGATCAACGACTGTTCCAACAACAGCGCTTCCGCCTCGCTGCCGGTGACGGTGCTCTCCACCGCTTCGATCTTGGCCACCAGCGCGCGGGTCTTGGCGGAATCCACCCGCTTCTGGAAATAGCTGGAGAGCCGGGCCCGCAAATCCCGCGCCTTGCCCACGTACAGGACCCCGCCTTTGCCATCCAGCATGCGGTACACCCCCGGGGTGCGCGGGCAATGGGCGAGGAAATGCTTGGCGTCGAAACTGGACAAGTTCACTCCGAATTGAGGCGCGACGGGAACAGGCGATAGCCGTTGATGACACGGGCCGGTCGCCCGGAACGCAAAACGCCCGTGCCGGAGCACGGGCGCCACCTAGTTTAGCAAAATCCGGGTTTAAGCAGCCTCTGAAAACGTCATGCCCGGATTCGATCCGGCATCTCCTTCCACGAAGCCACTCACCTTGCGGTGGGAGATCCCGGGTCAAGCCCGGGATGACGGGGTACTTTTTCAGAGGTTCCCTTTTTACAGGGCCACCGCTTCGTGGGCGTTGACCAGGCCATGACGCACCGCGATCAGCGCCATTTCCATGTCACTGGTAATACCGAGCTTGTCGAAAATCCGGTATCGGTAGGTGTTGACCGTTTTGGGTGACAAGCAGAGCTGATCGGCCACGTCCTGCACTTTGAAGCGGTTGACGATCATCGTCATGATCTGCAGTTCCCTTTCGGACAGCACATCCAGGGCCGCCGGCGTCGGCTTGTAGGCACGCAGCGCCATCGCCTGGGCGATGTCCGGGCTGATGTAACGCTGCCCGCTTTGCACCACCTTGATTGCCCGCACCATTTCTTCCAGATCCGCCCCCTTGGTCATATAACCAGCGGCGCCGGCTTCCATCACCCGGGAAGGAAACGGTTCTTCCTCGCACACGGTTACCGCGATGATGCGAATGCCGTCGTCCTGCTTCATCATCTTACGGGTGGCAACCAGTCCGCCCATGCCGGGCATCTTGATGTCCATCAGCACCACGTCCGGCTCCAGGTCGCGAGCCAGCTTCACCGCCTCCTCGCCGGAGGCGGCTTCCCCAATGACACGGATGCCATCCTGGTCACTCAGCATCCGGCTAATGCCGGTACGCACCAACTCGTGGTCGTCCACCACCATTACTTTGATCATCGTCGAATCTCCCCCACGTCGATCCTTGAAGTGTGGTTTTTGTTGTCGGAAGTCACCCCGGTTCCCCCCTGGCATGGCTTCCTCTCCATGACAATCAGACAGAGGCCGGACATCCGAAAAAGTCAGTTAAGCCTAACCCGCGACGGCCGCTCTGCCTAGAGAGCGCACCAACATTGAGCGCTTTGGACTTTGGTCGCATTGACCAGCTTCACACTTTGGAGTTAATTCTGTGGTGGACATGTCTTACCCGACTGCGCAGCGAATAAGGATTAATCATGAGCGCCATCGTCTTATTGATCCTCGGACTGGGCGGCATGGCCGCCGGCTATTTTCTCTATTCCCGTTTTATCGCCGATAAAATCTACAAGCTTGATCCGAATTTCGAAACGCCCGCCCATGCCATGGAAGACGGCGTGGATTTCGTACCCACTAACAAATTTGTCCTTTGGGGCCATCACTTCACTTCAGTGGCCGGCGCCGCGCCCATTGTCGGTCCGGCCATTGCCGTGATCTGGGGCTGGCTGCCCGCGTTTCTGTGGGTGGTGTTCGGCACCATTTTCTTCGCCGGGGTCCACGATTCCGGCGCGATCTGGGCCAGCGTCCGTAATCGGGCACAGTCGGTGGGCAGCCTCACCGGCGAAGTGGTGGGTCCACGTGCCCGCAGCGTGTTCATGATCGTTATTTTCCTGGTGCTATTGATGGTCAACGCGGTGTTCGGCGTGGTGATCGCCCGCCTGTTGATCAACAATCCCGGCGCCGTGGTACCAGTATGGGGCGCTATTGCCGTGGCCCTGGTGATCGGCCAGTTGATCTACCGCTGGAAATTGAATCTCGCCGTCGTTTCTCTGCTCGGCGTGGTGGCACTGTACGCTTTGATCTGGGTTGGCCCGTCGGTCCCCATCGCCTTGCCGGAGACCACCTTCGGCCTCTCCGCCAACGCCGCCTGGATCCTGATCCTGTTCGCCTACGCCGCCATTGCCTCGCTCTTGCCGGTTTGGGTATTGCTGCAACCCCGTGATTACATCAACGGACTGCAGCTCTTTGTTGGTCTGATCCTGCTTTATGGCGCCATGCTGATCGCCAATCCGACGGTGGTGGCGCCGGCCCTCAATGTGAACGTGCCGGATGGCACGCCGCCGTTACTGCCCTTGCTGTTCGTCACCATCGCCTGTGGCGCGATCTCCGGGTTCCATGGTCTGGTCGCCTCCGGCACCACGTCCAAGCAGTTGAACAAGGAAACCGACGCCCGATTCGTCGGCTATTTCGGCGCCATTGGTGAAGGGGCGCTGGCCCTGGCCGCGATCCTCGCCGCCACGGCGGGCTTTGCCTCACTGGCGGATTGGCAGGAGGTCTATTCCAAGTTCGGCGCCGGCAGCCTGAAGGCGTTCGTCGACGGCGGCGCCGCCATTCTCAGCGCCGGCACCGGCATTGACGCCTCGGTTTCGGCCACCATGCTGACGGTGATGGCCGCGTTGTTCGCCGGTACCACCATGGACACCGGCTTGCGGCTGCAGCGTTACATTTTCCAGGAATGGGGTGAGCTGTATAACATCCGCTGGATGCGCCGCCCTGCCCCCGCCACTCTGCTGGCGGTGGGTGCCTGTGTGCTGCTGGCGTTTGGCGCCGGGGGCGCGGACGGTTCCGGCGGCCTGTTGATCTGGCCATTGTTTGGCACCACCAACCAGTTGCTCGCCGGTCTCACCCTGCTGGTGGTCACGGTAATGCTGGTACGGCTTGGCCGCCCCACCCTCTATACCCTGGTACCGCTGGTATTCCTGCTGGTCATGACGCTGGCGGCGCTGTTGATCCAGCTACGCGGATTCTATGAGAAACAGGATTGGTTCCTGTTCAGCCTCGATCTGGTGGTTCTGGTGGCGGCGGTTCTGGTAACCCTGGAGTGCACCGCCAGCCTTCGCCGCCACAAGAAAGCCCGGGAAGCCGAGGTGAAAGGGTGAAAGCCGTGACGATTCTCGGCAACCTCAAGCGCTGGTATCGGCGCGCCGGAGAGCTGGGGGTGGAGTATTACAACGCCCCCTACCGGTCCGCCATTGCCCGCGCCCGCCGGGATGAAGATGATCTGTTCATGCTCATGGTCTTCTCCGAGACCATGGGCATTCCCAATCCGGCCAGTTGGTACACACTGGAGCTGCAGCCGTTGTTGATGGAGCGATTCCATGACTGGCACCGGCGCATGGGCATGCCCCATTCACCACTGGATAATTTCCGTTGTTGCTGAGCGCTGTCGCCGGTAAGTTCGTCAATGAGCCCCATCACCATGCCGGAACTCAATCTGCATGACCTTCTGAGCCAGCGCCGACAACTGATGGTCGGCGGCAAGGGCGGCGTGGGCAAAACCACGGTGGCTTCCGCGCTGGCCCTGGCCGCCGCCAATCTGGGCCGCCGCACGCTGCTGGTCTCCACCGATCCCGCCCACAGTCTGGCCGATGCTTTTGACCGCGAGATCGGTAACCGGGAACAGACCCTGGCGGTTAATCTCACCGCTCTGGAGGTGGATCCCGAACAGGAGGTCGAAGAGCATCTGCAGCGGGTACGCGCGCAAATGGCCCGCTTCGCCAGACCCGAGCAACGCTCGGCCATGGAACACCAGCTCAAGCTCAGCCGCCAGGCGCCCGGTGCTCAGGAGGCCGCGCTGCTGGAGCGTCTTACCACCATTATGGAAGAGGCTCGCGAGCGCTTTGATCTGGTTGTATTCGATACCGCGCCCACCGGTCACACCCTGCGCCTGCTGAGCTTGCCTGAGGTGATGGCGGCCTGGAGCGAGGGGCTGTTACGGCAACACCGCCGCTCCGAACAGTTGGGCAAGGTGCTATCCCACCTGACCCCCGGCCGCGATTTGGATAGCCCGGTCAATACGCCGGAAGAACATCAACTGGCCGGTCTGGATGACCGTACCCGCGACCTGGCGGCACCACTGATCGAACGGCAGCGCCGTTTCCAGAAAGCCCGCCGCTTGCTTTCCGCCCCCGAGCACAGCGCCTTTCTGTTCGTGCTGACACCGGAACGTCTGCCTATTCTGGAAACCGAACGGGCCGTGCACAGCCTGAAGGAAGCCGGCATTCCGGTGGCCGGCGCGGTGGTCAACCGGGTGCTGCCAGACGGCGCCGCAGGGGCCTTCTTCCAGGCGCGGCGCGAACGCGAGCAGAGAATGTTGGTGGACCTGGCGGAACGGCTGGACCCGCTGCCCCGGCGGCAGGTACCCTTATTCGTCGATGACATTCAGGGACTGTCCGCCCTGGAAGCCTTTGGTTCCCGTCTGCTGAGCACACCCTAGACGTATTCAGCGCGTTTTTTGCCCGTTAACGGATATCCCATGGCGCTGCACACCTGGTTCGCTTTCTTCGTGGCCTGCTGGCTGATCTGTCTGTCACCCGGCGCCGGTGCGGTGGCGTCCATGTCCGCGGGGCTACGCTACGGCGTATTACGTGGAGGTTGGAATATTCTGGGTCTGGAACTGGGTCTGGTGTTGCAACTCGCCATCGTCGCCGCCGGCGTCGGTGCCCTGCTCGCCACCTCGGCTCTGGCTTTCGCCCTGATCAAATGGTTCGGGGTCGCCTACCTGCTCTATCTGGCGGTCAAACAGTGGCGCGCGCCCACTCAGGACTACGACACCCTTGGTGACGATCATCAGGGCCGCCGCCGCGGTGTACTGCTACTTCGGGGTTTCCTGATCAACGCCAGCAACCCCAAGGCAGTGGTCTTCCTGCTCGCGGTCCTGCCTCAGTTTCTCGAACCCTCACGGCCCATGGCCCTGCAATACGCGATTATGGGCCTGACCCTGATCAGCGTGGATGTCGTGGTGATGCTCGGCTACACCGGGCTGGCCGCCCGTGCGCTCAAACTGCTGCGCAGTACCCGCCAACAGCGGCTGGTGAACCGCGGCTTCGCCGCCCTGTTCGCCGCCGCCGCCAGCCTGCTGGCCACCGCCCGCCGGGCGGCGGTCTGATCACGCTACTCGTTGCGCATCAGGAAAGAGCCACGGCCGGTAGCCAGCTTGCGGCCTTCCGCGTCAAGCACATCGGCGCTGCCAACCATGACCTTGCGGCCGGCCTTGATGATTTCACCACGGCAGACGATCTCCCCCTGTCCGGTGGGCCGCAGAAAGCTGACGTTGAGATCCACCGTGATCGGGCCGGCATCGCGCTGATGGTAGGCGCGCACGCAGGTGCCCAGCACGGTGTCGATCAGCACGCAGTAAATGCCGCCGTGCACCATGCCATACGCCTGTAGCAGCTCCGGAGTAACCGGCAAGGCAATTTCGGAACCGCCATCGTCGTTGACCCAGTTGATCTTGATGCCCAGATGACAACGGAAGGGGTTGTTATTGGTCCAGTTGATTTCGTCTTCGCGAGTCCAGCTCATTAACCTGCGATCTCCTGTCTGCTTTATAAAAAAGGAACAAAGGCCGTTGCGACCAGCACCTGGCCCGGCGCATTGTATACGGTATACAGTTGACGGGCCACGGCGTCCGTCGCCCCCCTTGCACGGGCCCGAGGCGGGCAAATCCTGTAAACTCCCGCCACTATTCGGGGACACTTTGTCTTAGCGTTTGAGAAACACACTATGCCGCGAACCCAAACCGATCCTTTCGCTCCCGTCCGCCGCCGTTCCATGGAAGAGGAGGTCTATGTGCGCATGCGCGAGGCTATCCTGCGCGGCGACATCGCCGGCGGCGAACGTCTGGTTCAGGAAGACCTGGCCAAACGTTTCGGCACCAGCCGCATCCCGGTCCGTGATGCTTTACGCCGGTTGGAGGCGGACGGTCTGGTGGAGACCGAGGGCCGGGGTGCCTATAGGGTCAGTTCCTTTGGCGTCGATGACGTCAAGGAGATCTACGCCCTGCGCGAGTTGCTGGAAGGCCACATGGTCGCCCAGGCCTGCCCGCAACTCGGTGAAGAGGAGCTGGACGAACTGGAGCAGCTGCAACAGGACATGGACCAGGCCGCCGATGCCGGCGACTCCGCCGCCTATGTAGCGCTCAATCAGCGTTTTCACCGGGTGCTCTACGATGCCGCCAATCAGCCGCGCACCCAGAAAATCATTCTCACTCTCTGGCAGGGAGTGCCACCGCTGACGCCGATCACCATCGAGAACCGCATGGCGGAATCCAGCCAGGAGCATTGGGCCATCGTCACGGCACTGCGCTCCGGCGACGCTGAAGCCGCCGCCGAAGCCATGCGCCGTCATATCGCCGCCGCCGGCGAGGGCTTGCTTGCCCACGTCTCCAACGGCGGCGCCGGGCTGCGCTGAACAGCTCCGGCCCGCCTGACGTAAGTCCCGCCGGTCAGGACACCCGGCGGGAACGGCCCTGCCAATAGGGCTCCCTCAACGCCTGCTTAAGCACCTTGCCGGCACCGGACAGCGGCAGGCCGTCGCGGAATTCCACTGATCGCGGGCACTTGTAGCCGGCCAGATCCGCGCGGCAGAAGTCGGACAGTTCGGCGGCGGACACCTCGACGCCGGATTGCGTCACCACCACCGCATGCACGCTTTCCCCCCAGGTGTCGTGGGGAATGCCGATCACCGCGCAACTGGCCACCGCCGGATGCCGGGCGAGCACGTTTTCCACCTCGGCGCAGTACACATTCTCGCCACCGCTGACGATCATGTCCTTCATCCGATCGACGATGTAGATGTAGCCGTCTTCGTCCATGTAACCGCCATCGCCGGTATGCAGCCAGCCACCGCGCAGGGTCTCCGCCGTGGCCTCCGGATTGTTCCAGTAACCCAGCATGATGTTGTCACCCCGCGCCACCACCTCGCCCACGGTACCCCTCGGCACTTCCCTGTCATTCTCGTCGACGATACGCACTTCCATGCCCCAGGTGGCTTTGCCGGCGGAACGAATACGGCCATTGGTGAGGGCCTCGCCACGGTGATTGCGCCAGGAATTCAGCGTGATCATCGGCGATGCTTCGGTCATGCCATAGGTATGGGTGAACTGGGCTTCCGGGAAGACCGTCAGGGCACGTTCCAGAACCGCCTGGGAAATCGGCGACGCCCCGTAAGCAACCCGTGTCAGGGAGCTCAGATCATGCTCGCCGACCGCGGGGTGATCCACCAGCATCTGAATCATGCTGGGCACCAGAATCACATCGGTGATCCTTTCCCGCTCAATGGCGGCCAGCACCTCCTCCACCCGGAAGGACGGCATCATCACCGCCGTACCACCCACCACGATCTGGGTGATGAACTTGGCGACGCCAGCGGTATGGAACAGTGGCGATGCCAACAGGGTGACGAACGGATCAGGCGGGTCGCTCTCCGCCAGCCGGGTAATGGCACAACTCCAGAGATTGTCGTGGGAAAGCATCACGCCCTTGGGAAAACCGGTGGTTCCGCCGGTGTAGAGCAGCACCGCCAGGTGGTCGCCACCAAAACGGCCATCGTCCACCGGTGTCGCCGAGGCCAGAAACTCCTCGTAATGAATCATGCCCGCCGCCCCCGGTGTCTGGACGGGTGGCGTATCTCCCAGATGCAGAACATGGCGCAGTCTCGGACACTGCGTCTTGAGCGTGTCCACCATTGGCAGGAAGGCGTCGCTGACCAGCAGTATCTCCGCTTCGCTGTCGTTGAGAGAGTACGCCATCTCCTTCACATTCCAGCGGGTATTCACGGCATTGGCCACCGCGCCCATCCACCACAAGCCAAGAAAATACTCAGCATGGTAATCACAGTTGGCGGCCAGTATCGCCACCCGGTCCCCGGCCCGTACCCCCAGGCCGGTGAGCCCACCTGCGAGCCGGGCGCAACGGTCAGCCAGCTCCCGATAGCTGCGGCGACGTTCGCCATCCACCGTGGCCAGGCGTTGCGGTGCTTGCTGCACGGCGCGATGCAAGCCCTGAGTCAGATACATGGTCGAGACTCCCCTGCCCGGCAACGGGCATGAACAACAATATCGTGGTCGGACATGATTCACCTGTGAGACGGAATAAACGGCCAAAGCCCTTGGAACAAGGGCTTGAAGCGGGCGGTGTTATCCACCCGCGGGAATAAAAAGCACGCACGACGGTTGGCCCCCCGCCATGCGTGGAGAGCGAACTTTTAAGTGTTAACGCACCGCACGCAGCATGTTGCGCGCGATCACGATCTGCTGAATCTGGGTGGTGCCTTCATAGATACGGAACAGCCGCACATCACGGTAAAACCGCTCGATCCCGTACTCGGACATATAGCCGGCGCCACCGTGAATCTGCACCGCGCGATCCGCCACGCGACCGCACATTTCCGAGGCGTACATCTTGCAGCAAGCGGCCTCGGTGCTGACGTTTTCACCATTATCCCGACGCCTGGCCGCGTCCATCACCATGCATCGGGAGGCATAAATCTCCGCCTTGCTGTCTGCCAGCATTGCCTGCACCAATTGGAATTCACCGATGGCCTGGCCGAACTGCTCGCGCTCGGCGGCGTAACGCAGCGCATCGTCGAGCATCCGTTCCGCCACGCCGACACAGATGGCGGCAATGTGAATCCTTCCCTTATCCAGCACTTTCATGGCGGTCTTGAAACCGACACCGGGCTTGCCGCCAATAATGTTAGCCGCCGGTACCCGGCAGTCCTCGAACACCACGTCACAGGTATGGGCGCCTTTCTGGCCCATCTTGCTGTCCGGTTTGCCCAGGGAAATGCCCGGAGTGCTGGCGTCGACAATAAACGCGGAAATGCCGCCCGCGCCTTTCACATCCGGATCGGTACGAGCCATCAAGGTAAAGATACCGGCCTGGGGCGCGTTGGTGATAAAGCGCTTGGTCCCGTTCACCACATAATGATCACCGTCCTTCACCGCGCTGGTCCGCAGGGAAGCGGCATCGGAACCCGCGCCTGGTTCGGTCAGCGCGAACGACGCCATCACCTCGCCGGTGGCCAGCGATGGCAGCCACCGTTGTTTTTGTTCGTCGGTGCCGTCCATCAGAATGCCCTGGGAACCGATCCCCACGGTGGTGCCGAACAACGAGCGAAATGCCGGTGAGGTGCGCCCCATCTCGAACATCACCAGCACTTCCTCCTCCATGGTCAGACCGAGGCCACCGAATTGTTCCGGGATGGTCAGTCCGAACAGGCCGATGTCCTTCATCTCCCTGACAATGTCCTCGGGAATGGCGTCATGTTCCGCCACCCATTCCTCGTTGGGCACCAGCCGCTCTCGCACAAAGCGACTGATGGTATCCAACAGCGTATTCATGGTTTCCTGATCACGTATCATGCTGGCCTCCCGGCGGCGTCGCCGCCCTGAATAAAGGGCGCCTCACAGCGCCTCGGCAGTACCCAGAATGGCGGTGGACTGGCTGGACAGCGTGCCGCCGTTACCGTGCACGATGGCCGTTCGCGCACCGGCCACCTGGCTATCGCCCGCCTTGCCACGCAACTGACGCACGCCCTCGATGGCGGCGAAAATGCCGTACATTCCCGGGTGGCCCCACGACAGACCGCCACCGTTGGTGTTCACCGGCAGGCTGCCGCCAGGGGCGATGTGCCCATCCTCCACGAAGGCCCCGGCCTCTCCTTTGGCACAGAAGCCCAGGTCCTCCAGGAACAACAAGGTGTTGATGGTGAAGGCGTCGTAGAGCTCCGCCACATCGATATCCTTCGGCCCCATTCCCGCCATGGCGTAGGCGTCACGGCCGGACTGCGTGGCGGCGGTAACGGTAAGATCCGCCATGCTGGAGATTTGCCGATTCCACACCGCCGTGCCCTGGCCCAGCACATACACTGGCGGCTGTGGCAGATCGCGGGCGCGATCCGCGCGCACCAACACATAGGCACCGCCGCCATCGGTAACCAGACAAGCGTCACGCACGGTCAACGGGTCGGAAACCATGCGCGAGTTGAGAACCTCTTCCACGGTGAGTGGATCGCGCATGAACGCATCCGGATTCTTCCGCGCCCATTGACGCGCCGACACCGCCACTTGCGCCAATTGACGACGCGTGGTGCCAAACTCATGCATGTGACGGGAAGCCGCCAGCGCGTACGCGGACATCGGCAGCATCGGTTGATAAGGATGCTCGTAAGGCTGCGGGTCCATCAGCAGGCGGGCCTTGCCGATCTCCTTGCGGCTTAATGTGGAGGTGCGCTGGGCGCTGCCGTAGGCCACCAGTACCGCGTCGCATTGACCGGACTCCAGCGCTTGCATCGCCGGCATCAGGTGTGCAATGAAACTGGAACCGCCGACCATCGTTGCGTCAAGGAAACGGGGCCGGATACCCAGATACTCCACCACCGGCATCGACCACATGGTGGAAGAGGCACTGGCGGTACACAGACCGTCAATGTCCTTCATGGTCAGACCGGCATCGGCCACGGCCAGACGCGCGGCCTGGGCCAGCAGCTCCATGTCGGTATAGCCCGGCGCCTCACCGCAACCAAAGGTAGCCACGCCGGCAATGGCGAACTTGCCGCGCAAATGATTCAGATCTCCGCTCATTGGGCCTCTCCTTCCGCCGCGTCGAATACCAACAGACCCGCACCGTCGTTCACCGCCACCCGGGCTTTCACCGTCATACCGATTTTCACCTCATCCGGCGCCGTGTTTTCAATGCGGCTCATCAACCGGACGTTTTCTTCCAGATCAATCAGAGAAACGTTGTAATCGCCACCGGCCTCGGGCTTGCGCCGCACCGTGGTCACCGCGTAGACAGTGCCTTTGCCGCTGGGTTTGAACCACGACAGATCACCGCTGCCGCAACCCGGGCACAATTCACGCGGAAAGAACACCGCGTCACCACAGTCATTACAGCGCTGGATCTCGAAACGTCCCTGATCCAGGGCCGCCTGATAGATGGCCTGTACACCACCTTCTTGGTTAACCATGTTTGCTCTCCTCGTAATTACCGCCAGCCGTCGGCGACAGGGGCCCGGCGAAACAACCGTCACCCGTTCCCCGCCGCCACCGCATCGCCGCCCTCAAGCAACGACCGCTGTTCATCCTGCAGTTGACGCCAGAGAATCTTGCCAGCGCCTGACTTGGGTAAGGCGTCGACGAATTCCACCCGTCGGGGGGCTTTGTACACCGCCATCTTTTCCCGCGCCCAGTCGATCACCTGCTCTTCGGTGACCTGGCCCCGGTAACGGTCCTTGACGACCAGAATCGCCATGACCACTTCACCGCGACGGCTATCCGGCACGCCGATGACACAGGCCTCCTGAACCGCCGGATGGTCATACATGAAATTTTCCACTTCCGCCGGCCAGACCTTATAGCCGGACACATTGATCATGCGCTTGAGCCGGTCCTTCATGAAGAAGTAACCGTCCTCGTCGATGCAGGCCAGATCGCCGGTACGGAAAAAACGACGCCCATCGCGTTCAACAAAGGCGTCGCGATTGGCCTCGTCATTGTGCCAATACCCTTCCATGACTTGCGGCCCGCTGGTGATCAATTCACCAACTTCTCCTCGTGGCAGCGGCTCCAGGGTTTCCGGATCGACCACCCGGGACTCCACGCCAAAGGTAGGCACCCCCAGACACTGACGTTTGTTACGGTGCACGGGATTGGCGTGCAGGAACGCGGAAGTTTCGGTCAAACCATAGGATTCATTGAACGCGATGCCGTGGTCTTCCTTCAGGGTGCGCGACACCGCTTCCGGCATCGCCGCACCGCCGCCGAAAATCAGACTCAGGCGCGACAAGTCGTAGTCGGCGATATCCGGCTTGGCGAAAAAGTCGATGATCATCGCCGGCGGCGCGCCCCATACACTGACACCCCAGCGGTCGATCAGCCGCGCCGCCATGTCGCGGTCCCAGCGCGGCAGAATCACCGTGGTGGCCCCGAGCAGAATCGGCATGTTCATGCCGCTTTGCAGCCCCAGCATGTGAAACATCGGCGCCACTGACAGAAACACGGATTCGGCATTGAGCGCGCGCCACAACGACGAAGAATAAATGGCGTATCCCAGAGTACGGTGAGTGTGAATGCAGCCCTTTGGATGACCGGTGGTACCGGAGGTGTAAGGCAGAACACACATCTGGTCGGCGTCGAAGGCCGCCGGCATCGGGATCTGCTCCGTGGCCAGGGCATCGGCCCAGGTCACCACCGCCGGATCCGTTACTTGTTCCTGCGCCACCGCGATCCAGCCAGGAACCAGCGGATCTTGCGGATCGCTCAGGTAATCCCGGTACTGATGCAGAATCACCCGGGTAACCAGACCGCTGTCCACACAGGGACGCAGATTGCCATAGAGGTCGGCGGCGCAGAACGCCAGACGGGCGCCGCTATTTTCGAAATAGTAGGCCAGTTCCTCGTGGGTGCTCATGGCGTTTACCGGCACCACCGCCGCTCCCAGCGACATCACCGCATAGAAGGCCACGGTGAACTGCGGGCAGTTCTGAGTGTAGAGCAATACGCGATCGCCCTTGGCGACGCCGCACTCCTGTTGCAGATAGCCGGCCATGCGCCGGACATCCCGCTCCAGATCGTGATAGCTCAGCTCACCGTTATAAAACACCAGTGCCGGACGCTCGGGGTAACGCTGGGCGGAGATGCGCAGGTTATCCACCAGAGTGGTTCGCGGAGCGCGAATCCGCTCAGGCAACCCCTTCGGGTAGAAGGCCAGATGAGGTGATGTCATCGATCCACTCCCATCATTGATCCATGGAACGGGCGATGATTTCCTTCATGATCTCGTTGGCACCGCCATAGATCTTGCCGACCCGGGCATCGGTGTACATTCGTGAGATCGGGTACTCTTCCATATAGCCGTAGCCGCCGTGCAGCTGCAGGCATTCATCGATGATCTGGCAGTTTAATTGCGTGGTCCACCACTTCGCCATGGCGGCGGTGGGCACGTCCAGCTCTCCACGCAGGACCTTGTGGACACAGTCATCAACGAAACAACGGGCCACCGTTGCCTGGGTCTGACACTCCGCCAATTTGAAGCGGGTGTTTTGCATATCCATAAGACGCTGGCCGAACACCTTGCGATCCTTCACATAAGCCGTGGTCTCATCGATGGCCTTCTGCATGGTGGCCACCGCGCCCACGGCGATGAACATGCGCTCGCGCGGCAGTTGCTCCATCAATTGCACGAAGCCCTTGCCCTCGGCGCCGCCCAGAACATTTTCCGCTGGCACGCGCACGTCATCGAAAAACAACTCAGCGGTGTCCTGCCCTTTCTGGCCGATTTTTTCCAGGATGCGTCCCCGGCGGAAGCCGCTGACTTTTTCCGTCTCCACCATCACCAACGAAATACCCCGGCTGCCCTTTGCCTGCGTGTCGGTTTTCGCCACCACGCAGATCAACTCAGCGTGATAACCGTTGGTGATAAAGGTCTTGGACCCATTGATGACATACTCGTCACCGTCCCGAACCGCGGTGGTGCGTACCGCCTGCAAATCGGAACCGGCTCCCGGCTCGCTCATGGCAATGGCGGCGACTCGTTGTCCACTGGCCAATTGCGGCAGCCATTTCTTGCGCTGCTCCTCGGTGCCGTAGTTGAGAATATAGTGAGAGACAATGCCGCTGTGCACGCTGATGCTGAAGCTGCTCACCTGGGCACGAGCCTGCTCCATGCAAATAACCGCCTCATGAGCAAAAGTGCCACCACCACCGCCGTACTCGGAAGGAATGCTGGCGCACAGCAAACCCAGCTCTCCGAGCTTCGGCCAGACCTCACGATCCGGATGGCGCTGCTTGCGCCATTTTTCCTCCTGGGGAATGAATTCACGCTCGAAGATTTTCCGCACGGAATCCTGGAAAATGGTCAGATCGTCATCGATCCAGGCGGACTGCCACTGTGTCATTGATATTCTCCTCGGCAGGGGGCGGCGCGCATGTCACCGAAAAACCGTCTTGCCGTTGGCTGTTTTTGTTGTGCTCAGAATGCCCAACGGTCGCGACACGACCAATGGCCATCACCATCAAAACCATTGGCCATTTCGTTCCCCTGAATGCTCACACAAGGGCTCCGGCGATGGATTTGGCCAAGTCTTTTCATCATTGCATGTTCAGATAGGGGCGGGCCGCTCTCAGCCGGGTATAGCGGTACTCTCCCGGCGGCAGGCCAGTCCATTTCTTGAACGCGCGATGAAAGGTGCTGAGCTCGGAAAATCCCAATTTGGATGCCACGTCCACCAGATTCAGATCCGGACGCGACAGATACTCGATCGCCGCGTCACAACGCAGGTTGTCCTTCAGTCCCTGATAGCACTGCCCTTCATCACGCAGGCGCCGGCGCACCGTTTGTGGTGTCATCCCCAGCACCGACCCGACCTCTTCCAAGGTTGGCAATCCGGAACTCAGATGGCGCCGAAGCAAACGCCGGATCCGCTCACTACAAGAGGTTTCGTCCCTATAACGCACCAGCAAATTGGCCGGCGCCTGGCGCAGGAACGAGGTCAGACTCAGGCGGTTCTGCACCACCGGTAATTCCAGCCAGCGCGATTCGAAAGTAAAGCCGAAGCAGTTGTCGTTGGCTTTCAGGGGCGCATCGAAGATCAGATGAATACGATTGCTTTTGCCATCACCCATGTCCTGGTAGCTGACCTGTTGCAAGGGAATCCGGCGTGCCGCCAGCCAGGAAGACACGCCCCAGGTGAAGAACATGAACATCCGTTTGGCGTAACTGAGGCAGCCCGGTTCGCCGGCCTGGTCGCGGACGCAGACGTGAGCGGTTTCACCTTTCACCACCAGTCGCGGCACGAAGTCCTTCAGCAGCAGGTGATAGAATGTGAAACCACGCCGCAGCGCATCCCCCAGGGTCTCGCACTGAATCAGGTCCTGACACATGTGGGCGAAAGCGCCCAACGGGACCGGATGGCTGCACAGGCCGAAAAACTCATCACGAAGATCCCGCCGCAGCAGATACATCAATCGCGCGTACTGGTCCTGGGACACCCGGGACAAGGGTGATTTCAGCAAACGCACCGGGATCCCCGCGCGTTGCATCACCGGCTCCGGGTCCAGGCCGTGTCGGCACGCGCCCGCCAGCATTTGCTCCACATGATGAATGGAAATGGTATGACTGGTGGTCATCGCCGAGCCGTCAAACCGGATATTCATCACTGTCCTCCGCGGTGGAACCAGACCGGGCCGGTCCACCATTGGTATTTGTTGTTAGCGCCTGCCTTGCTTGGCCGAATCCGACACTGACGGGGAGCCGCCGGCGCGTCTCTGTACTTTTCCGCCAAACCCGCCGTGATCAGGAAACGGCAAGCTCGCTTTTCTGTTGCGCGATCAATGTATACTGTATACCGTATACAAAATCAAATCGGTTCCACCGCCCAATGCGCTCCCGTCACAGGACCCGCAGGCGGTTCGATTTCTTTTTATATGCCTGTTCATACCTATATGCGGAGCCTGCGCATGGCCTTGGATAACGCGAACAATTGGCTGGGCAAGGAGCAGGTCCAGGACGATAGCCTGGATCTTCACGCTCTCGCCCGGGTCACCGCCACACTTGGCGGTACTACCCTGAATACCGGAGATCCCCTTCCCTGTCTGTGGCAATGGGCGTTCTTTCAACCGGTTTCCGGCATGGACACTCTGGGGCCCGACGGCCATCCCCTCCCCGGCGATTTCCTGCCGCCGATTCGTGACTGCCAACGCATGTGGGCCGGCGGAGAAGTGCGTTTCAACAACCCGCTGCGTGCCGGTGTGCCGGCACAACGACACAGCCGAATCGAGGACATCAAGGAAAAGCACGGCCGCAGTGGTTCACTGACCTTCATCACCGTACGGCACCGCTACCTTCAGGACGGTGAGGAGAAAGTGAGCGAACGGCAGGACATTGTTTACCGTGAACCGGTCCCGCTGAAAGCCTCCAGCGGCGAGCCGATGCCGGAACTGCAGTGGGCCGAGACCATTGAGCCGGAAGCCACCCTGCTGTTCCGCTATTCCGCGGTGACGTTCAATTCCCACCGCATCCATTACGACTGGCCCTACACCACCGGTGAGGAGGGTTATCCAGGGTTGGTGGTTCATGGCCCCCTGATCGCCACGCTGGTAATGCGCGCGTTTCATCAGGCCAACCCGGACAAGATCGCCAGGGTATTCCGCTACCGGGGCATGCGCCCGTTGATCGCCCCTGAACCCTTTCAGGTCGGCGGTGTTATTGAGTCCCCCGGGGTTGCCCGGGTCATGGCCGGCAACGAACAGGGCCAGGCCCATGCCGGTGAAGTTGAGTTCGAGGAGATCGGTTAATGATTCAGTACGATAAAGAAGCCCTGGACGCCATTCGTGATGGTGTACGCGGCCTGTGCGCCGGGTTCGACGACGCCTATTGGCGTGGCGTCGATGAACGCCAGGATTTTCCAGAGGAGTTCGTCACCGCGCTGACCCAGGCCGGATGGCTGGCGGCGATGATTCCGGAGGAGTATGGCGGTTCCGGCCTGGGTCTGGCGGAAGCCTCGGTGATTCTGGAAGAAGTAAATCGCTGCGGCGGCAACTCCGGCACCGTGCATGGTCAGATGTACAACATGTTCACGCTGCTGCGTAACGGTTCCGCCGAACAGAAAGATCATTATCTGCCGCGCATCGCCCGCGGCGAGCTGCGCCTGCAATCCATGGGCGTCACCGAACCGACCACCGGCACCGACACCACCAAGATCAAAACCACCGCTGTGCGCAAGGGCGATCGCTACGTGATCAATGGTCAGAAGGTGTGGATATCCCGCATCCAGCATTCCGACCTGATGATCCTGCTGGCACGCACCACTCCACTGGATCAGGTAAAGAAGAAAACCGACGGCATGTCCATCTTCCTGGTGGACTTGCATCAGGCCATCGGCAATGGCATGACGGTTCAACCGATCGCCAACATGGTGCATCACGTTACCAATGAGCTGTTCTTCGACAATCTGGAAATTCCCGCTGACGCCTTGATCGGTGAGGAAGGCAAAGGGTTCCGCTACATTCTTGATGGCCTCAATGCCGAGCGCACGTTGATCGCCGCCGAGTGCATCGGCGACGGCCGCTGGTTCATCGACAAGGCCAGCCGCTATGCCCGCGACCGGGAAGTGTTCGGTCGCCCGATCGGCAAAAACCAGGGCATTCAATTCCCGATCGCCGAAGCGCACATCGAAGTGGAAGCCGCCGACCTGATGCGCTGGCGGGCCTGCGAGCAATACGATTCCGGCCTCAACGCCGGCGCCGCCGCCAACATGGCCAAATACCTGGCCGCCAAGGCGTCCTGGGAAGCCGCCAACGTGTGCTTGCAAACCCATGGCGGCTTCGGCTTCGCCTGCGAATACGACGTGGAGCGGAAGTTCCGTGAAACCCGCCTGTATCAGGTGGCGCCGATTTCCACCAACCTGATTCTCTCTTACGTGGCCGAGCATCTGCTCGAACTGCCGCGCTCATTCTAAACACACGGTCTTTGCAAGGAGCGAACATGAGCGACGCAACCCGGGCCCTGGCCTCGTTTCTCGCCGAACTACGCTATGAGGATCTGCCGGAAGCGGTGGTGGCCCGCGCCGAGGATCTGTTCCTCGACTGGCTCGCGTCCCTGATCGCTGGCGGCGGTCAGCATCCGATCCCTCTGTTCGCCGGTTATGCGCGGCGCATGGGGCCTGCTTCCGGTCCTGCCCAGAACCTGGTGGACGGCACCGACACTTCCGCGTACTTCGCCGCGCTGGTCAACGGCGCCGCGTCTCATGTGGTGGAACAGGATGATCTGCACAACAGTTCGGTACTACACCCGGCCACCGTGGTGTTCCCCGCCGCCCTGGCCATGGCTCAGGAACAGGGCAAAAGCGGCCGCGACCTGATCGTTGCCTCGGTGGCCGGCTACGAGGCAGGCATTCGCATCGGCGAATTCCTGGGGCGCTCCCACTACCGTATTTTCCATACCACCGGCACCGTCGGCACACTGGCGGCGCCGGAAAAATTCTGGAACTGGACCAGGACGGGTTCATCAATCTTCTCGGCAGCGCGGGCACCCAGGCCTCGGGCCTATGGGAATTCCTGCGCGACGCCGCCGACTCCAAACAACTGCACACCGCCAAGGCAGCGGCGGACGGCGTGCTGGCCGCCTGTCTCACCGCCGACGGGCTGACCGGAGCACGCAATATCCTTGAAGGCGATCAGGGGCTTGCCGCCGGCTTTTCCCGGGATGCCGATGCCCGTTTTCTCAATGACCGCCTCGGAGAGCGCTGGGCGCTGGCGGAAACCTCGTTCAAGTTCCACGCCTCCTGCCGCCATACTCACCCGGCGGCGGATGCCCTGCTGGCGGTGATGCGGGAACACGATCTCAAGGCGAACGACATCGAATCCGTCACCGCCCGGGTACACCAGGGCGCCATCGATGTGCTCGGCCGCGTGGACGTTCCCGCCACCATCCACCAGGCCAAGTTTTCCATGGGAACGGTGCTTGGCCTGATTGCGTTGCACGGCCACGCCGGGCTTACGGAGTTCCACCGGATTCCGCTGGACGATGCCGCGGTCGCAGCCTTTCGTGACAAGGTCACGATGCAGTTGGATGCGGAAGTGGATGGGGCCTATCCGGCGCGCTGGCTCGGCCGGGTGGATGTGGTCACCCGGGATGGCCGCACCCTGCATGGCAGTATCGATGAGCCCAAAGGCGACCCTGGCAACACCCTCAGCCGGCCGGAACTGGAAGATAAATTCCGCCGACTGGCGCGTTTCGCCGGTGGCCTTTCCGAGGACGCCATGGGCACCGCCATCGAACGGGTCTGGACGCTGCACGACGCCGACAGCGTTACCCCTTTGATCTGAACCATGAGGATGCGGAATACACGCCGCATCCCGAGGCAGCTGGCCGGCTTCGCCAGAGCCAGCGCCCATTGCAGCTAGCTGTAGGAGCAACAAGAATGAGTATTGCCGCTTCTCCCCGGCCCCTGGACGGTATCACCGTGGTCAGTCTGGAACATGCCATCGCCGCGCCATTCTGCACCCGCCAACTGGCGGACATGGGCGCACGGGTGATCAAAGTGGAGCGTCCCGGCGTCGGTGATTTTGCCCGTGGCTATGATGAGCGGGTCCATGGTCTGGCTTCCCACTTTGTCTGGACCAACCGTTCCAAGGAAAGCCTCACGCTGGACCTGAAGCACGATACCGCCACGCCGGTATTGGAGCGCCTGCTTGAGCAGGCCGACGTCCTGGTGCAGAACCTGGCTCCCGGCGCCGCCGCCCGCCTTGGCCTGTCGTTCGAAGCACTCCATGAGCGCTTCCCCAAACTGATCGTCTGCGACATCTCCGGTTACGGCGAAGGCGGCCCTTACCAGGATAAAAAAGCCTACGATCTTTTGATCCAGAGCGAGGGCGGTTTTCTGTCCGTCACCGGCACCCCGGACGACATGGCCAAGGCCGGTTGTTCCATCGCCGACATTTCCGCCGGTATGTACGCTTACACTCATATTCTCAACGCCCTGCTGCTGCGTCAGAACACCGGTAAGGGCAGTCGCATCGACGTTTCCATGTTGGAGAGCCTGGTGGAATGGATGAACTATCCGCTCTACTACGCCTTCGAAGGCGCTGAACCACCGCCGCGCACCGGCGCCGCCCACGCCACCATCTACCCTTATGGTCCATTCGACACTGGCGATGGTGGCACCGTGATGCTGGGGCTGCAGAATGAACGAGAATGGCGAGTATTCTGCGAGCAGGTCCTGCTGCAAACGGAACTGGCCGACGATGAACGTTTCGCTTCCAACTCTCAGCGAGTGCATAACCGGGCCGCGCTGAAATCGCTGATCCTCGGGGTGTTCGCGGAACTGGACGCGGAGGAAGTAATCCGCCGCCTGGACCAGGCCCGCATCGCCAACGCCCACGTCAACGACATGCACGGCGTCTGGCATCATCCGCAACTGGCCGCCCGACAACGCTGGACCGAGATCGGCAGTCCCAAGGGGCCCTTGCCGGCATTGCTTCCTCCCGGAGCCAGCAATGCATTCCAGCCGCGTATGGACGCCGTCCCGGACCTGGGCGAACACAGCGCGGCCATCCTCACCGAACTCGGTTACGGTGACGCCGATATTCAACAGTTCCAACAAACGGGAGTGATTTGAATGGCCTCGAGAGCGTCCCGCGATGCCCGCACCATGCTGTTCGTGCCCGCCACCCGCCTTGAGCGGGTGGCCAAAGCTCAGGCCAGCGGCGCGGACCTGGTGATCATCGATCTTGAAGACGCCGTGGCGGAAACGGATAAAGCCGAGGCACGCCGCGCCCTGGCCGATTTCCTCGAACATGCCTCGGCCCCCTTGTTCGTGCGTACGAACGGCGCCGGTACGGACCACTTCGAGGCGGATCTTGCCCTGTGTTCCCACGCCGACGCGGTAACGGGAATCATGCTGCCGAAAGCCGAAAACGCCGAGGATGTTCAGCGCGCCCGCGTTGACGGCAAAGCACTGTGGCCGTTGGTGGAGAGCGTGCGCGGCGTGAGCAACATTCCAAGCATCGCCACCTGCGACGGCATTGAACGTCTCACTTTCGGCGCCCTGGATCTGAGTCTGGATCTGGGTGCCGAAGCCGGCAGCGACGGCGCTGTCACCGTCCTGGACCAATGCCGCGCGCAGCTGATTCTACACAGCCGCCTTAATCGTCTTGCCGGCCCGGTTGAAAGCGTGGAGCCGGATTTCCGCAACACGGAAAAGGTCGCGGCGGTGGCGCTGCGGGCGGCACAAATGGGGTTCACCGGGATGCTTTGCATCCATCCCGGGCAGATCGAACCGGTACGGCGGGCGTTTTCTCCCACCGATGAACAACTGGCATGGGCCCGCCGGGTGGTGAACGGCGTCGCCGAGCACGGCGCCACCTTCCAGTTGGACGGGCAGATGGTGGATGAACCGGTGATTCAACGGGCCCGCCGCTTGATCGCCGCTGCGGAATAAAATCATCAAGGCGTCCGATCTGTGGGAGCTTGTTTGCAAGCGAATCTTGGGGCCCGGAAGCCCATTCGCTTGCAAGCAAGCTCCCACAGCGGCGTTGTAGTGACCTCCTAAGTTTATTTCTCCTCTTCACCAGCTCCCCTCCGCCAGAACAACAGCTTCGTCGCTTCCGACGATGCCGCCCCCTACCGAGACACTGCTACTCTGTTGACTCTTAACCGGGCTGACTCATAACCAGAACAGCGGTGGGTGCGGAATGAAGGACTGGCAATCGCTCGTCGATCTGCGGGCACTGAACACCTGGATGGAACGGCAAGGTCTGGGCAAAGGCGAGATCGAGAATCCGCAACCGCTGGCCGGCGGCACCCAGAACTTACTGCTACGCTTCCAACGCGACGGCAACGACTATGTGCTGCGCCGCCCTCCCCGTCATTTGCGTGCCAACTCCAACGACACCATGCGCCGGGAAATGCGCCTGCTCGCGGCCCTGGCCGACACCAAGGTGCCTCATCCGCGCCTGCTGGCGGCCTGCCCCGAGGAAGACGTCATCGGCGTTGCGTTCTATTTGATGGAACCCATCGACGGTTTTAACGCCACCTGCGACTTTCCGGAATCCCACGGTGCCAGCGCCGATTGGGTTCACCGCATGGGGCTGTCCCTGGTGGAAGGGATTACCGCGCTCGGCGCGGTGGACTATGAACAGGTGGGATTAACCGGTTTCGGCAAGCCCGAAGGCTTTCTCGAACGCCAGGTACCGCGTTGGCGCGCGCAACTGGAGAGCTATCGGGCGTTTGCGGAATGGCCAGGCCCCGGTGGCATTCCCGGCGTGGATCGCGTTGCCCAATGGCTTGAGCATCATCGACCCGCCACTTTCGAACCGGGCATCCTTCATGGTGACTACCATCTGGCCAACGTGCTGTATCGCCACGATTCGCCGGAACTGGCCGCCATCGTCGATTGGGAACTGACCACCATCGGCGACCCGCTTATGGATCTGGGCTGGCTGCTGGCCACCACGCCGGATCATCTGGATCTGCGGATCAATCAGGAAAACGATCCACTGGGCAAGGCTTTTCCCGATCGCGAAACCATGATCGATCACTATCGGGTCCACAGTGATCGCGACCTTGGTCATATTGAATGGTATGGCGTACTGGCCTGCTACAAGCTCGGTCTGATTCTGGAAGGCACCTACGCCCGCGCCTGCGCCGGCAAGGCACCGGTGGAAACCGGCGAGCGTCTGCACGCCCGCACCATAACGCTGTTCGAACGCGCCCTCGGCTGGATCGCCTGACTCTCACCTGACCCGGAAACCCGGTTTCCAGACGCATTAAGGAGCATGATATGAACGACCTGGATTTCAGCGGCAAAACCGTTCTGGTGGTGGGCGGCTCCAGCGGCATTGGTAATGGTATAGCCCAGGCGTTCCGCCAGCGCGGCGCCGACGTTCACATCTGGGGCAGCCGGGCCAACGCCAGCGATTATTCCAGTGACGAAGGGTCCGACCTCAGCGGTTTGAGTTACGCGCGGGTGGACGTCTCCGATATGGACGCCATCGAACAGCACCGCGCCGGATTTTCAAGACTGGACGTGCTGATTCAATGCCAGGGCACGGTGGTCTATCGCCGTGGCGAATTCGAGCGGGCTGGCTGGGATAAAGTGATCGCGGTCAATCTCGACAGCCTGCGCGCCTGTGCCGTGAAGTTTCACCCGCTGCTTCAGGAAAGCCGTGGAAGCATGATTGTGGTCAGCTCCACCGCCGCCTTCCACGCCACCCGGGGTAACCCCGCCTATAACGCGTCCAAGGCCGGCGCCGTGGCACTGGTGCGCACGTTGGGGGAAGCCTGGGCTTCGGACGGCATTTCCGTGAATGGCATCGCGCCGGGTCTGGTGGCCACCAAACTGACCACCGTGACCACCGAAAATCCCAAGCGTCTGGAGGCCTCCCTGGCCAACATTCCCGCCGGTCGCCTCGGTACTCCGGCGGACATGGCCGGCGCCGCGTTGTTTCTGGCTTCGCCTCTGGCCGACTACATTCGCGGCCAGACCCTGGTGGTGGACGGCGGGCTGATCCTGTCCTGACGAACGGGACCCGCTTTTCCCAATGGCTTTTCCCGAAAAAAAAGGGCGTTTCTTATGAATTTCGACCACTCCGAACAAACCCTGGAATTGCTGGCGCGATTGCAACGCTTCATGGACACCCATATCGCTCCGCGGGAACAAGAGCAGCATGACTGGGTCACCGACCCCGCCAGGGTCTGGCAACCCTGGCCCGGTCTCGAAGAGCTGAAGGAAAAAGCGCGTTCCGAAGGTCTTTGGAATCTGTTCCTGCCAAGGGAGTACGGTGATCTCAGCCCCGGACTCAGTAATCTGGAATACGCGCCGCTGTGCGAAATCATGGGGCGAATCCCCTGGTCCGCCGAGGTGTTCAATTGTTCCGCTCCAGATACCGGCAATATGGAAGTGCTGGCCAAATACGGCAACGCCGAACAACAAGAGCAATGGCTCAAGCCGCTGATGAACGGAGAAATTCGTTCCGCCTATCTGATGACGGAGCCGCAGGTGGCCTCCTCCGACGCCACCAACATCGAAACCGAGATCAAGGCCGATGGTGATGACTACATCATCAACGGCCGCAAGTGGTGGATCTCCGGCATCATGGATCCGCGCTGTAAAGTGCTGCTGTTGATGGGTAAAACAGACCCCAACGCCCCCCGCCACCAACAACAATCCACCGTGATCATTCCCCGTGACACGCCGGGAATTCACATCGTCCGGAATCTGACGGTGTTCGGCAGTCTCAATTCACCAGGCGGTGAAGCGGAGCTGCGCCTGGAGAATGTGCGCATTCCCAAACGCAATCTGATTCTGGGCGAAGGGCGTGGCTTCGAAATCGCCCAGGGCCGGCTCGGCCCGGGCCGCATTCATCACTGTATGCGCTCCATCGGCCAGGCTCAGCGCAGCCTCGAAATCATGGCCCGCCGGGTGGAGAACCGCGTGGCGTTCGGGCGTAAACTGTCCGAGCAAAGCAGTATTCGCCAGGACATCGCCCGTTCATTCTGTGATATCGAGCAGGCCCGGCTGCTGACACTCAAAGCCGCCGACCGCATGGACAAGTACGGCAACAAGGACGCCAAGGATCTGATCGCGGCAATCAAGGTGGTCGCGCCACAGATGGCGCAGAATGTGACCGACCGCGCCATCCAGGCCCACGGCGGCATGGGGGTCAGCGACGACACTCCGATCGCGCACTTCTTTACTCTGAATCGCTTCGTGCGCATCGCCGACGGCCCCGATGAGGTGCACATGTCGCAACTGGGAAAAATGAAGATTCAGGAATACAACGATTAACCCTCTAGGGCCTGCTCACAGCGGGAACGGTGCCGCCTGCACCGTTCCCGGTTTCATCATTGAAATAAACCAGCATGCGCAGATGATGATGTTCATCCACGATCAGCATCTCGTGCCGTAATGATTGCACCCGGCCGCCCTTTCCTGCCAGGCGGCTGATGCCACGTTGATACCCCTGCCGATCCGGCTCCGCCCACCAATTCCGGAATGACTCCGACAGCCGTCGCATTTCATCGACGAACGCCAGCATGGTCGGATCCTCCGGCGCCACCGCCAGATCGCAGCGAAAGTTCGCCAGCAACCTTCGCGCATCATGCTCCCAATCCGGCATTCGCCCGCGCAGGCCGGCGTCACGAAACACCAGCCGCAACAGATTGCGTTCCGCGTCGGCGCGGTCACTCAACCTGAACCAACGGTCGGCGGCCCCGTTCCAAGCCACCAGATCCCAACGCAAATTCATTACGTAGGCGGGACAAGGGTCAAGTTGGTCCAGAACGGCTTGTGTCAGTGGCGAAACACCGGAGGCCTGGCGGGCCTCATAGGTCGGCGGCCGTTGCTGTGCCAGCAGAAACAAATGACAGCACTCCTCGTCATCCAGCTTCAACACCCGGGACAGACTCAACAGAAAGGTTTCCGAAACATTGATGTCCCTGCCTTGCTCGAACCAGGTGTACCAGGTAATACCAACACCGGCGAGGGCCGCCACCTCCTCCCGACGCAAGCCGGGGGTGCGCCGGCGAGACCCGGAAGGCAACCCCACTTCCGCCGGGGTCAC
Source organism: Alcanivorax xiamenensis (assembly GCF_009846745.1). NCBI lineage: Bacteria > Pseudomonadati > Pseudomonadota > Gammaproteobacteria > Oceanospirillales > Alcanivoracaceae > Alcanivorax > Alcanivorax xiamenensis. Next base: position 33,201 of record NZ_AQPF01000029.1, read on the forward strand.
ACGTTCGCGGCGTTGCCGCACGAACTCAGAAAGCTCGTGACGGGTACGGTTCAATGACTTTACCGGGCTCATCCTGTTAGTCCTGCTAATAGCATAAATGCTTAAATTGTACGGTTAGTGAATCATCCCAAAAATAGCGCTTCTTTCACAGGAGAAGCGAGATGACCTCTTACCGCGAACACCTGGTCCCTTCATCATCGACGGACCGCGCCGGTCCACGTCAATGGGCCGGCCTTGCTGTTCTGGCGTTGCCAACGCTGCTATTGGGCCTGGACGTGACGTTACTGTATCTGGCTTTCCCCGCGCTGGCCGCGGAGCTGAAACCGGATAGTACCCAGGCGCTGTGGATCATGGACATCTACGGCTTCTTTATCAGTGGCTTCCTGATCACCATGGGCACCCTCGGCGATCGTATCGGACGCCGTAAACTGCTAATGCTGGGCGCCGGCGGTTTCGCCCTGGCCTCGGTGCTCGCCGCCTTCTCCACCACCGCCACTCAGTTGATCGTGGCACGAGCACTGCTCGGGTTTACCGGCGCCGCTCTGATGCCCTCCACACTGGCGCTCATCAGCAACTTGTTTCGCGATCCACCACAGCGGGCACTGGCGATCGGGATCTGGGCCACCATGTTCGCCCTCGGCATGGCCGCCGGCCCGCTGGTAGGCGGCGTGTTGCTGGATCATTTCTGGTGGGGGTCGGCTTTTCTGGTGGCTTTGCCGGTGGTGGCGATTCTGTGGTTGAGTGCGCCCTGGTTGCTACCCGAATACCGCGACGAGGCCAGCGGGCGTCTGGACCTGGGCAGCGTGGTTCTGTCCCTTGTGGCGCTACTACCGCTGATCTACGGCGTTAAGCAGTTCGCCAGACATGGCCTGGATTGGACGGCGCTCATCGCACTGTTGATCGGTGCCCTCGGCGTGATTCTGTTCATCAAACGACAGCACCGCCTGGCGGACCCCTTACTGGATCTGAGTCTGTTTCGCAGCCGCTCGTTCACCGCCGCCCTGCTGATCCTGCTGGTGGGTTTGATGGGCGTCGGCGGAGCCATGCTGCTGGTTACTCAGTACCTGCAGTTGGTCAGCGGCCTGACTCCCCGGGTTGCCGGCGCCTGGATGGGACCGCCGGCCCTGGCCATGCTGGTGGCGGCGATCAGCGCACCACTGCTTGCTCGGCGTTTTCCGGTCGGACAGATAGTGGCCGGGGCATTGCTGCTCTCGGTGCTTGGGTATCTGACGCTGGCCGGGGTGGACGCGGAAGCGCGAACAATCCAGGTCGTCAGTGGCTTCGCCCTGGTCTATCTGGGGCTGGGCGCCATCGCCGCGCTCGGTACTGATCTGGTGGTGGCCGCGGCCCCGGCGGACAAAGCAGGCTCCGCGGCCTCTTTGTCGGAGACGGTACAGGAGTTGGGGGTGGCCTTGGGCGTCGCCATGCTGGGCAGTCTCAGCAGTGGACTCTATCGCATCGGGGCGGCCGAACACTTCGCCGGGACGGCTTCGGCAGCGGTCAAGGAAAGCCTGTGGCAGGCGGTATCGAGCGCGGACCGGCTTCCAGCGGGCGTGCTCGATCAGGCGCGGGACATTTTCACCCAAGGACTCAACCTCACTGCCCTGATCACCGCCGTGGGCATCGGCGTTCTCGCCATGGTGCCGATAATCGCGCTGCGCGGCGGACGTTGATCGATCGTGGCGGATGTGGCCCGGCGCCGCCGTGCCACATCCGCAAGAGCCTGTCAGGTCAGTTGGAACAATTTCACATCCGGGCGTCCCGCCAGCAGATCCTTGAGACCGCCACCAAGCCCCTTCATATTTTCGCGGTGTGCTTCCAGCGCCGCCTGATCCGTATATTGCTCATAAATCATCACCACATCCTTGTCGTCCAGGGACTGGTGAACATTATAAGCGTGGTTGCCTTCTTCCTTGCGCACTTCCGCCGCGATCTTATTCATTTCGGCGGCCAGTGCGTCCCCTTTGCCCGCCTGCGCCTGCAGCACAGCTACGATTCCAAGCATGTTGTTTTCCTTACGTTGTAAATGATTAACCATCGGCATGCTGGCACAAGCGCTGGGCGGACGAGAGCTCCTGACACTATTGGTTACGTTTTCTGTCCAGAAGGACACCAGCCCAGCCACTGGCAATCAGTGTCCGGCTCCTTCCCTCAAGACGCTGAAGACGGCTTTCCGGCGGCGGCCTTGCGCCGGCGAGGCGCCTTGCTGGCCGCCGAGGACTTCGCCTTGGCTTTCTTTTTCGCTGGTACGGTTTCGTTCACCTTGACTTCACTGGCGGAGGCTTCGGCCGCGGCTGCCTCTTCCGGCAGCGCCTCGATCTTGCGCAGAGCCTGCTCCAATCGCTCCAGCAACTCATAAGCCTCATCTTGCGGCAGCATCCTGCGACAGGCGGTAATGCCAAATTCGAGCTGCCCTGCATAGCTGTGCAAGGTGATATTCAAACCGCTACCGTGGTAGGGAATCGAAACAGGGTAATAATGCTGCATTCTTGCCCCCGCGATATACAGCGGCATCGGCGGTCCAGGCACGTTGGAGATCAGCACATTGCCCACCGCCGGCATCTGGTTGAGCAGGCGGCTGCGCCCGATCAACGATGCCAGGCCGGTCATGAACCAGGGCGCGCCCATTACCGGCAGGTCCACGGCGAGCACTTCCTTTAATTCCCTGACCACCGATTTGCCGGCCTCGGACGAATCATGTATCGCATGGAACCGTTCTCTCAGGTCTTCAATATCGGTGGCAAGGTCCACACGAATCATGGTCACCTGATTATTCATGGTATCGTCGTCGGCGGATCTGAGACTGGCCGGGACCATGGCGACCAGGGACTCTTTGGGCAGCAGGCCCCGGTCCTTGAGAAAGCCACGCAAAGCTTCGCTGCACATGGTCATGATAACGGTGTTGATGGTCCCACCGGCCCGCTTGCCCAGAGCCTTGACCTCGCCCATCGACAATGTCATTCGCGCGAAGGAACGCTGATTGGTAATCGATTCATTAAAAATAGTGCGCGGCGCCATCCCGAGATTGAGCGGGCGCTCTCCGGATCTCATCGATTGGCTGGCCATGATATTGGCGGCCTTGCCCCACAGATTAGCGGTAACCGGCATCATACCCGCGAGCTTCCGGTACTGGTGTGCCGTATTGGTAAAACCAGCCCGCAGCAGTTCAGCGAAACCCAATTGGTAAGCACCGCCACGGGAACGACGAGGCGGTATCACCTTGCGGATTTCCTCCGTGGTGTCATAAAGCACCTTGGCAAATTCCATCCCCGCCTTACCATCGATTCCGCTGTGGTGAAGCTTGGCATAGATGCCGACCTGCCCTGATTCCAGGCCGTCAATCACATAGATTTCCCATAAGGGGCGGCTGCGATCGAGCAGCATGGAGTGCAAACGACCGATCAGCTGATCGAACTCCTGCATGGTTCCCGGCTTTCGAACCGTCATATGGCGGATGTGGTAATCCAGATCAATGTCGTGATCCTCGATCCACACCGGCTCGGCCAGTTCAAAAGGCATGGGCGCCAGTTTGCGTGTCAGCACACCCGACAAGTGCATCCGGTCGCCGACCAGCTTCTTGACTTTGTTATAGAAATCCGTGATGTCGCCCTCTGGGGCGTCGACCAAGGCCAGACTTGCCACGTGCATTGGCGTTTCAGGGGTTTCCAGATGCAAGAACGAGGCATCAATACTGCTGAGATGTTCCATGCTGTTATCTCCCGGAAGACATCGATTCTTTCACGTCACCCGCGAACCTCGGCGAACAAAGAGCACGCGGGCAAACGGATGCGCGCAGTCAGACGGCGGTAATGCCGCCGTCGACAGCCAGAATTTGTCCGGTGATGAAAGCGCCGGCCCTGGTGGCGAACAGCGCCGTCACCCCTTTTAAATCCTCGGAGCCTCCGACTCTGTCCATCACTGACATTTTGGACGTTTCGCTTTCACTCAGTTGAGCGGTCATCTTGGTGGGGAAGTAACCCGGTGCAATGGCATTGACGTTGATACCGAGCGGCGCCCATTCATTGGCCAGGGTCCGTGTCATGTTCACCACGGCGCCCTTGCTGGCGTTATAGCCCAATGTTGGTATGCCTTCGGGATAGAGGCCTGCCAGCCCCTGGATGGAAGCAATATTGATAACCTTGCCACTCTTGCGCGGCACCATGCAGCGCCGCCCTACTTCCTGGGTGATTACGAAGATGGCTGTCACATTCAGGTTGATGACTTTCTGCCATCCGTCCAGGCTGTGATCGACGGTGCTTGCTCCCCAGGAAGTCCCGGCGTTATTGACCAGGACATCGATCGGCCCCAGAGCGTCCACCACCGTACCCACCATGGAGGGAATGGCATCAAGGTTGGACATGTCACAGACAATCGGAAAGGTCTCGACGCCCAGCGACCTGAGATGCTCCGCCGCCGCCGTCAGTTCGTGCATTTTACGGGCGGTGATCGCCACCTTGGCACCCAGTTCACCGAGGACTTCAGCCATCTGCAAACCAAGTCCGCGCGAGCCCCCCGTGACCAAAGCGACACAGCCATCGAGGTTCTGTAATTCGGATAAGCTCATTCCCGTCTCCCATGCTTATTATTCTTTACGGTATTCTTCTAACCGGAGCCCGGGCGCAAGCTTGACACCCGGGCGTCTGACAAGGCCGGTTATTTTTTTGGTTGAATCAGATTCTGCAGATTACTCATATTTTCCTGCAGGCGCTCCTGAAGTACTTTCCAGGCATCGCTGTGTGCTTTGACTTCCAATTCAGCCAACTCACGCACATTGCTCATCGCTTTCTTGAGCCGCTCGCGGGCCGCTTCACCCTGCTTGCTCAGACCTTCGCCCGACGCGCTGGCTTCCTTTACTGCCACCTGCCATTCCTGAAGAGTTTCTTCAAGGATTTCTCCACGCCGTTTGACCAGCGTACTGATGCCTTCCGAAGCCTGACGGCTGGCTTCATTCAAGGCCTCGAGCTCCTTCTTCTGCCATTCCGCTATAGCCTCCAGATCGACGCCCGGCAACTTGTATTTCTCAAACAAACCTTTCACTTGATCCGCCCATTGGGTGGCGGGGTTGTCGGTTTTTTCCGCTGATTCTTTGGCGCTTTTTACTGCCATGCTTCTGCCTCTCCTGCTCTGCCTGGTTATAAAATGATTTGGACATGGATCCGTACTGGATCAGCCAAACGGTTGCCAATGACAACGTTAACAAGGCCTCCTAACCCCAGCGAGGTTTGCAGTGACAGCCAAACCGGTCATTTTGGGACACGAGTAATGCTGGTCCATCGATGCCTGTAACTTACTTTTCCTCCCCTCGCCATTTGGAAAACAACGATTGCCATTGCTCCGTTCCCGGAGCCACCGGCAACCAGGTTTTGACCAACTCCTTTGGATCAAGCTTCTTGAAATAGGCCTGCACCCGGTCCTCCGCGCCCTTCATCATGCGATCCTGCATGGGCTTCCAGTTCGGAAGGCCCAGAAGAACACGGGCTTCTTCCGGAGTGCACTCCACATTGATGGTCACTTTCATCGCTGCTCCTTATTATTCGTTTTCTTCAGGAAAGCGCATCGGTGACACCATAGGCACCGAGCACCCCCTGGAATCCCCGGACGTCATGCCCCATGACAAGAAGGTCATGCTTTTTGCCCCGCAGATCTCTCACGTGATCCCGGAGAATACCCTCTGGACGGAATCCCAATCCCTCGAATACCGCTATCGCTCCTTTTTGGTCCGGTGTCATTCGTACCACGATCCTTTCCATACCCAGATTCAGTGCGGCGGCGAAGGCTTCCTGCACCAGCACCGTTCCCAGCCCCGTGCCACGCGCATCAACGCTGACCAGGACGCGAAGCTCTCCCACATGGGGTGACCAGGGCTCATCGGAAGGGATAACCGTGGCGGTACCCATAAATCGGCTACCGCTCTCCGCCACCAGCCCCATCATCCGACCGGATTCCACCTCATCGAGCCATTTTCGAATCACCGCCGGCTGCGTAATGTCCCGCATCAGAAATAGCAAATCGTGGTCAGGTAGATTGAAGGCGAAACGGAGCATCGGCTCCTGGTCGGATTTCGTCATCAACCGCAGCACTACGGACTCACCTGCAAGGACTTGCTCACGTGGCAGACGCTCTGCACTCTCACTACTCATAACGAACGCTCCGACAACCATCCATCGATTCTGGGCCATAGACGTTTGATCGCATTACGCCCGGCAACCAGACTGACGTGTCCACCCTCAATGACCTCCTCGATGCGATCTTCCGACGTCACCCTGTTTACCAGGCATTTGGCGGATTCATAAGGAACGATATGGTCGTACTTGGCGACGACATGCATAAAGGGCATCGTTATCTTTCCGAGATCGACCTTACGGCCATTGAGTTGGAGGTGCCCCTCCACGAGGCGGTTTTCCTGAAGCAGCTCTTTCACCGTCTGACGAAAACATTCACCGGCAAAAGGAATCTGATCGTTACTCCATCGGTCCAGACGGCGATAGGCGGTGACGAACTCATCATTCCACATGTTTTCCCACAGCCGGATCTGGGAAAAAAAGCGGGATGCCGGCCGCAGCATGTCAAAGGATGCGAGAATCATCTCGGCGGGCACATTGCCTAACCGGTCGACGATATCGTCAACGTCAAAATGGCGCTTGTCCGTCCATGCCCTTTGCAACGTCATTCCCGAGAAATCAACTGGCGTGGTCAGGCACAGCAGATTCTTTAACGGGCCATCCGGATACTGCGTGGCGTATAACACCGACAACAGACCGCCGAAACAATAACCCAGAATCGAAACATCCTGTTCGCCGCTGTATTCCTGGACACGTGCGATACAGGTCGGTAGGAAGTCCAGAACATAGTCCTCGAGACGCAAGTCCTTGTCCTCGTCCCGTGGCGCGCCCCAGTCGATCAGATAGACATCAAACCCCCTTTGAACCAGATACTCGACCAGGCTCTGTCCAGGAGCCAAATCCATGATGTACGGCTTGTTGATCAAGGACATCACCAACAGAACCGGTACGCGATATACTTCCTCGGTCTGCGGCAAATAGTGATAAAGCACCAGGGTTCCCTGCCGGTAAAGTTCCTCTTTCGGTGTCTTGCCCGCGTCGATGCCACTGCGGTTCAGATACTCCATCCCCTTTATTTGGCGCTGAATCACCCTTTCCACCTCACGCTGGACGATATCAGCAACCTGGCCAGAAAATGAGGAGGTATCGGCTTCAACCTTGCTGGTCATAAGGAGCCCCCCCGTCTAATCCGTATTTATGCTTGGACTGCGTGTCCGTTTCGGTTTCGCGGCCGTGGACCGGCTGGCGCTGCGGGATTTACCGGCAACGGCAGCACTTTTTTCCAAACGACTCAGGCTTTCCTCAATGGCATCCAGGCGCTCGGCGATTGCCGTTATGTCATCCCGGGTAGCCAGATTCACCGTCTCGAGATAACGCCGTGTCATTTTCTGGAAGGTATTCTGGGATTGTAGAAGTGCCTTCAAGACGCCCTGACTCGCCGCAGTGTATTGAGGTGTGGCCATTGCTTTGCTGAGGCTCTCGTTGATATTCCTTTCCGCCTCGGTCAGAAAGCTGCGCCATGCCTCAAAGGGATCTTGAGAAGTACTATCGTCCCGCTTATTGCTCATGTCTTATCCTTTCGGCCTTTCGTACCACTACCTCTAGCGCACTTTTCGTCGCTCCGTGCTGCTACCGGGGCCTCATGACCGATGTCATTTCGCGGTGCCGGCAGCACTCTTTCTCCAATAAATATAGTGCTCCGCACGAGGCGTCGGAAAAGGTGCTCAGCGTCCTTTCGTCCGGTGATTTACGGACAGACAAGGCCGGATGATCAGCAGCATGGGACCATCCCACACCGCTGCGGATAAGACTGCTTTCAAGGAGGAAAAAAAGTACCTGGAAATGGAGATTGGAGCCCCGCTCAATCGCCGTTTGGATCCATTCCCCGGTATTCGGACGGAGAGCATCCCGTCCAGCGTTTGAAGGCATGGCGGAAGTTGGCCGCGTCCGAATAGCCCAATCGACAGGAAATCTCTTCGTTGGTCAGTTCGGTTTTGCGCAAGTACTCCACCGCCAGCCTCATCCGTACATCCCGTAGCAACTCCCTGAAGGAGGTGTCCTCATTGGTAAGTCTGCGACGCAGCGCTCTCGGATGCATACCCAACTCCGTCGCCACCCCCTCAAGGTCAGGAAAATGGCCAACGTACTCCACCAGCAGCTCGCGCACATCAGCGGCGATCCCACCCGAGACGTTGAGTTCGCTCAGGAGTTTTTCGCAGATTTCCAACACCATGGCATTGGTGCGAGCATCGGCAAAGGGTAAGGGATCCTGCATGCCTGGCGCTTCAAAGCGATAAATATTCTCTTCTTGATCAAAGGATACCGGGCATTCCAGGATTTCTTCATAAGCGTGGCCATAGAGGGGGCGGGGGTAAGCCAGCTCCACGCGCGAAAACCGGAATCTGCCGCCGGTCACATCCCGGCAAACCGACAGATGAGCGGCCAACGCGAACTCCACCGAGAATCGATAGGCCATATCCGCGGGATCAGCCCATTGCCTTGGTGTGAGAGTGCAGTAGCCACCGTTGTCTTGCAGAATCATGGGGGCCTGGCAAAACGGACTGCCGGAAAGGATGTATTTGTTGTTGACCATCGACACATCAATGAAATTGGCACTGCTCAGTAAAGCGTAGCCATACATTCCATAACTGGTCACATGCATCCTCCGACCTGCCCGCAGGGCCACATCCGTGTCGTGCATCAGGTTCAAGGTATTACGGACCACTCTCTCAAGGTGTTGACAGGAAGTGCGCGTGGTGTGCCTGGTCAGCATCGGCACCTCAAGACCCGTCCCATCCAGTATCCTTTGCGCGGCGCCCGTTTGTGATTCGACTTGTTGGATGATAGCGGTGATGGAGTGAGTAAAATTGACACATCTTTCGGAAGCAGGAACAAAGTCGTCTACCATAACGGGTATTACCGGATCGCGTTCATTTAGTTGTTTTAATGCGGGCATCGTCTTTCTCCCGGTGCAACACCCTAATAATTAGCGGCTGAACGCATCGCCGGTCAAGCATTTAATTATCTGGTTCCTGGTAAAATCTTAAGGGAATGGAATTATTTTTGAGATGAAAAAGCCGCTACTCATGGACACATCCATCCATGAGTAAAAAAGCGGTGACACCAGCACTCCTGGTACCAATTGAAGTACCGGCGACACCGAGAACCAGCGCCTGTCACGGCGCCAGTCGACCCTATGTTACGATGCGATATCGGCGTACCGCGCCGGTTCCGGGAACCAGCCCCGATAGGCTTCCCCGCCCTTGAAGGGACGCCAGCCACCCTCCTTCTGCGCCAGCCGATCAGCGATCACATAATAGGCAAGAGGATTATGCCCCAGGCCGCAATGGCTGCCTCTGATCTCGATATTCTCGCGTTTTTCCCCTTCTTCCTCGATGGAACATTCCCATGCCACTATGCCATCGGTGCGGCTATACACTGAACTGAAGGGTACATCCGGCGGCACCTCAACATGCAGGGATTCCCGCACCTTGTCCACGGAGTGACCAGACAAGGATTCATAAAGGCGCCAGGCGTTACTGGCTCTGGGGTTTCCCTTGAACGGCGATCCCAGGGTGATCACCTGGCGCACCAGATCCGGCGCCTGCTTGGCCAGCTCACGGGCATAAAGTCCCCCCAGGCTCCATCCGATCAGACTTACCTTTTGGCCATGCCGCTCGTGGATTTCCTTTAATCGTTCGATCTGCCGTTCGCGCATACCAGAGCGATAGCCCACATTACGTCCCAGATTCCAGCCGTAAGGTTCGTAGCCGCGATTACGCAGGAACATTCGTAACGCCACGGTGCTGGAATCATCAGCGCTGAGTCCTGGTAATACCAATACCGGATGGCCGTCCCCCTTGGGCAGGGTTCCGAGCCACGGAAGGGATAAAGTCAGACTTCCAAACTCTAAGGCAGCCCGCCATTCCGCCCAGAACAGGAATAAGGACGGTGCTTTGATCTCGCTGGAAACAGCCTGCATATTCGAGCTCCTTTCATTCGTTGTTGTTACTTGAGTCTCGTCGGCACAAACCTGAATGGTTATTTTCTGCTCACTTGTTCCACCATGGTCCCTATGAGCAACGCTCAATCAGCAAATCTGCCGTGTGCTGTTAACACAATAAAAGATGGACACAGCGGCGCTAGGTCTGAATTGACCGACCGGCCAGTCCGTTCAGAACCCCCGGGGACGCCGATTTCGATTTTATCTCTTTGGAATGGCTTGGAATGGGCCGGCATGCAGTAAGCCCGCGCCAGCGACGCGTCAAGGGGGAAAGCTCCCCCACGGTTTGATTGTCGGCAATCATCCGGAGCTAGCGTTCCCGCAGGGCCTCTCCAGCGTGGTCGATCGGCTTCATCAGATACTCGAAAATGGTCTTCTCGCCGGTGCGGATATCCACTTTGGCGATCATCCCCGGTACGATCGGGAACCGGCTACCCGCATCATTGATCAGAGCATCCGTTTTGGTACGGATGAACACGCGGTAGTAAAATATCTCCGGCTTGACCTCGTCCTGAATGGTATCCGGCGAAATCATCGCCACTTCACCATCCAGGTCGCCATAAACGGTGTAGTCATAGGCAGTGATCTTTACCTTGGCGGGTTGCCCGGGATGAATAAAGGCAATATCTCTCGGGGAAATCCGTGCTTCCACCAGCAACTGATCATCCAACGGCACGATTTCCATGAGACGGCCATTGGGAGGAATTACCCCGCCCCGGGTGCTCACTTCAATGTCCTTCACCACCCCACGCACCGGCGAACGCAGTGTCAGTCTCGACAGAGCATCCGAGCGCCCTCTTACCACCGAGGACAGCGCCCTGGCCTCCGCCTCGGCTCGGGCCAGCTCCTCCCGCGCCAGAATCAGGTATTCAGAGCGGATCTCACTGGCTTTGAGCTCCAGCTCCGACAGTTGGCGCCGTAGGCGCAGCACTTCCACGTTACTGGCGGCACCGATTTCCAGCAGCGATTCGGTCAATTGCAACTCTTCGCGCACGATACGCTGGGACTTATGGACCCCGGCCAGGGACGATCGCAGCCCCCGTCGCCGTGTTTCATACAACTCGGTCTCGGCGGCGATGAGCTCGGGATAGGCTTGTAGCGCCTCGGGGAAGATCAACGGCGTCTCGTTGACTTCCGCTTCCAGTCTGGCAACGGTCCCCAGTGCCGCGCGATAACGGGCCGCGCTTTCTTCCACACTGGACTCGGTCTTGGTCAGATCCAACTGAGCCAGCACTTGCCCGGCATCGACGATGTCCCCTTCCCTGACCCTCAGGTCCATCAGGATTCCGCCCTCCAGAGACTGGATGACCTTTTCCCGGGAAGATGGGATTACACGGCCATCGCCGGTGGAGACCTCCACCACTTTGGCAAAATAGGACCACACCAGTAACGCCACCATGACCAGGCAAACCAGCCACACAATACGGGTTGAACGAACCACCGTGGCATCGTCCACCTCGTCGTTGTAGTGGCGATGATCATTGTCGTAGTCCAGCAAAGAGGCCGCCCCTCCAGCGGCGTTCATCGACAACCCCGTGGCTTCCGCCGGGTGGGGCGTGGTGGCTTTCCTTTTGTCCTTCATGACCGGTTCCCCTCCTCGCTCTTTTTCGCGGATTGAACCGGTGCCTTTTTCGATAGAATGGGAAGGACTTTGGCTCGCGTATCGTCGAGTAGAATCCGCCCATTTTCCAATACAATGATACGGTCCACCAGATTGAGCATACTCATCCGGTGTGTCGCCACCACCAGGGTTCGGTTGTCCAGCCAGTCACTCATTCTCTGAATGAATTTCTTCTCCGCCGTCTCATCCAGTGAGGCGGTAGGTTCATCCAGCAGTAGAATATTGGGTTGTCGCAACAACAAACGGGAGAGCAACAGAGACTGGCGCTGGCCACCGGAAAGGCCAAGCCCGCCTTCAAGAATCGGATGGTCAAGCCCGTCGGGCAGCGCTCTCAGATAATCGCTGGCGCCGGTCATTTCCATGGTTGCGAGTAACTCCTGGTCGGACACATGGGGCGCGCCCAGCATCAGATTATCCCGTAAGGTGCCGTGGAACAGCCGCGCGTTCTGGCTGAGGAGACCGACATCCCGGCGAACATCCGCCGGGTCGATATGGGTAAGATTCACGCCGTCCAGGAGAACCTGTCCGGATCCGGCTTCGATGGCGCCGGCCAGGGCCTGCAACAGAGTGGACTTGCCCGCGCCGTTGCGCCCCAGCACACCAATACGCTCTCCAGGTTTTATCGCCAGTGTTTTCACCGCCAAAGCGGCGGTGGGGGCCTCCGGGTATTGGAACACCGCTTGCTTGAACTGATAGTGGCCGGTAACGAACGGCCGGTGAACGCGCTTCTCTTGCTCGGGATGGTCCACTGGACGTTCCATGATCTGATCCAGGCTGCTCATCGCCACCTTGGCGTGCTGCCATTTGCTCATCACATGGGTGATCTGAGACATCGGTGCCATCATGCGCGAGGCCAGGATAGACGCTGCCACCAGCGACCCCACCGACAACTCCGCTTCCATCACCATCGGCGCACCGAACAGGACTATGACCGCGAACACCCCACTCTGTACCGTATGACTCCACACCACCAGGGTATTGGCGATATTGCGCAGCTTCAGATTCACGTCGGCGGTGACCGCGTTGTAGTGATTCCATTGCTGCTGGAAGCGCCCTTCCGCTTGCAACGCCTTGACATCCTCCAGCCCCTGGATGGTCTCCACCAGCATGGCATTACGTAAAGATGATTCGCGCATGGCCTCATTGGCCAGAACATGTAAGCGTCTCTGCACCAACAGGCCAGGGATGATCATCAGAACCACCGCCGCCAATGGCACCAGCACCAGTGGCCCGGCGATATACCAGAGCACGAAGCAGAACAGGAAAAAGAAAGGCATATCCGCGAAGGCGGTTACCGTACTGGAAGTAAGCAGCTCCCGAATATGCTCCAGCTCGCGAATCTGGGCGATGAAGGATCCGGTGGATCTGGGTTTTTCCGAGTTTTTTATGCGTAACGCGTGGCCAAAAACCCGATCCGACACCCGCATGTCGGCTCGTTTCCCCAGCAGGTCGGTGATATGAACACGGCTCCTGCGCAGGATGAAGTCAAACACCATTGCCACCAGCACACCGGAGAACAGCACATACAAAGTGGCGTAGGATTCCGCCGGGACCACCCGATCATAGACCTGGCGGGAGAACAGAATGCCGGCCAGCGCCAATAAATTGGCGGCCAGCGATGCCAACATCACATGGCCGTAGGGTTTCAGATCACGAAGAATGATACGTCGGAACCAACTCGATTGATAAGGCCGCACATAGTCGTCCACCCTGGCGTCGGGGGCTGACCGGGCCGGTCTCAGGATCAGAGTGAGAACCACATTGTCGATCAGTTCCTGACGAGAAAGCTGACTCCTCAGGCCCTGATCACCACTATAGGACAGAGTGATCGTCCCATCACCACCAATGCTTTCGGCCACCGCCACCTGACCGTCCTTGAATTGCACCACCAGGGGAAACCGCCAAGGGGTCAGTGGCATCCGATCCAACTCGTCAATTTTGCAGGCCAGGCCCAATTGGCGAGCCATGGCCTTCAGCACGTCGCCCGAGCTCTGCCCCATGCTCCAGGCAGCGGTCAGATGAACATTCTCCTCGGAATATTCCAAACGGTAATGCCGGGCCACCGCCAACATGGCCTCGGTCCAAGGTCCGTAGTCGGGAGCCGGCGAGACTTCGACAGGGGGTTCTTCCGCATCCTGGGTATTCATGGCTGAATCGGCACTCCCTGTACGGCGGCGCTGCTCAAACCAAACGCCGCGCGAATTTCCGCCACGTTGTAAAGACAGTCGATTTGCAAGCGGCGCAGATCAAATCGGGTATTCTGTTGTTCGATGCGGGACTGATGGATTTCCTGTTCCGTGTTGAGGATGTCCAGCAATGAACGCGTTCCCAAGGACAAGTACTGCTGCCGATACAGCTTCTGTGTCTCGGCGATGCTGTTATAACGGTTGTTCAGTAATTCGAGGCGCCCTGACAGACTCAGTGTCTGTACCTTTGCCTCCCGTAACCCCAGGGACACTTCCCGGTAAGCGGCGTCCCGGGCAGCATTCGCCGCCTCAAGGGCGTAGTCCGCCGCGCGTCGGCGGGCCTTTAACGCGCCGCCTTGAAACAACTTGCTGCTTACCCCCACGGAAACGAAAACGTCATTGTCACGATCCATGGCTTCCAGTTCCGCGGGGCGATCGTTCAGATAGTGCTCGAAATCCGCGGAGATCGAGAAGGTTGGCAACATCTGCGCCCGCGCCTGCCGGATCAGGGAACGGGCCTCCTCCCGCTCCGCTTCCGCCCGCATGATTCGGGGCACATTGTCGAAGTTCTCCTCCACGAGCAGACAGGCATCAGCCAGATGATTAGGAAACGCTGGAGATACCCTAACCGGCCCGGGGGCATTCAGCAGACTTTGCAGATTGCGCTGCCATGCATCGCTTTGCGCCTGGAACTGCAGAACCGTGGCTTGTGCCGCCTCTTTTCGGGACAGCGCCTGAATTTCGTCCGACCGGGTAGCCGCGCCCTTGGCGGCCCGCTGAGACGCCAGTTCCTGCAACTCTCCGATGGCGTCAACCTGCTCCTCGGCGATTGCCAGCAGCGTTTGATAGCGCTGAACCTCGATCACCGCCAGCGCGGTCTGTTGAGCTAGCTGGTCCACTGCCAAAAGTACATTGGCCCGGTCTCGCTCCACCCCATGGGAGGCCGCCGCAACGGAACTGGAGACCTTGCCAAAGTCATACAACATCTGGGAAGCCGAAGCAGTCAGCGCCTCTTCGGAGCGTCCGGTGGAGTCTCGATAACCACGGCTCAGACCGGCGCTGAGCTCGGGATAATAGCCCGCGCGGGCCACCGCCACCTGCTCGTTTTGCTGAAACAGGCGGCCTATGGATTCAGCGATAACAGGATGGCTATCCACCGCCCGCTGAACCGCGCTGACAATATCGAGTTCCGCTTCGCTTCCGTATGCCGCAACGTCCTTGGTAGGTTTTTGCCTGGCACCGTTATCGAAACCGGTTTCCCCTGCCCGGGCCTCGCCAAGGCAAACGCACAGCATCACGATCATTAACAGGTATGGACGATGAACGCCCTTGCTTCCATGAGACCGCATTTAGATCCCTGACTGCCGTTTTCCCCAAGAAGGCACCGGACCTCTTGGCCCGGTGCCGGTGCGCGTCGCCGGCGGACTAAATCACCGAGATGCCGCTTTGAACCCACAGTTCACTGGGATTGCCCTCCTGGCTGTAGACCACGTAATCGGTGCCGTCCACGGTGGAGGTACCGGTACTCTGCCAATCTCCGATCAGTTCCACCGTATCGTCCTGATCACCGTCTATGAACAGCACATTGTTGGCATCGGTCATTGCGATCAACGACGCCAGGTCGATGGATATCTCGTTGGCGCCGGTGCCGCTGATCGACAGATGCTCGATATTGTTGATCGTCGCCGGGTCGACATAGTCGCCCGCGAGGCTGTCAACGAAGTCGAGAGAAATGCCATCACCAGTCAACAGCAATGTATCCTCGCCGGCACCGCCGTCGAAAGTATCGTTACCCAGGCCTTCGTAGACCAGGGTATCGTTACCGTCCCCGCCATTGAGGGTGTCGTTGCCGTTGCCACCGCGCAGCCAGTCATCTCCGGCGTTGCCGTTGAGTACATCGTCACCATCGTAACCATAGAGACGATCACCACCCGCCGTCCCTTCCAGGGTGTCGGCACCCGAGGTGCCATCAGTCACCGGATTATTCGCCGCGTTCAACAGGCTGAGCTCGGCCAGATCGGTAACGCTGTCGGTAGCGGTCTGCCCGTCGAGGTCCTCCCCTGTAATGGTATAGCTTGGCAGCAATCCGAGATCGGTTCCGAGCAAGGCATCCGCCAGATAGATCGAAGCCAAAAACTCGTTGATCGCGAGATTATCGATGGCGCCGCCGTCCGCCGCGGTAATCGTCAGTGTCGGTGTGAGATTGAGAGGGAAAAGATTGTAGTCGCTGAACTGGATATCCAGTCCCAATTCATCAGCCAGCGCCTGAGACCAGTTCAAAGTCTGGTTCCCTGCTCCCAACAGCCCCAGAATCTGGTTGATGCTCAACAGCGAAGACATCTCGATAGTGACCGACGCCAGATTGTTATTCGGGTCGTAGGCAGAGAACATCTGATGGTTGAGATCAAGGAGCCCGATCGCTTCCACACCAATCAATCCCAGCAGACTGCCGCCATCGACATTCACTACCGGACCGGAAGCATCGACGTCAAAGCCGACCGAATTGGAATCCGGCGAGACGTTGCCCGCCGCATCGGTGATCGTGGCGGTAGCGGTGTAGGTACCGTCATCCAGCCATTGGGCCACATCCACATTGGCCGTACCCGCGGTTACCTCATCCGTGGTTACGGTGTGTTCAGCAGTGTAGACCGCGCCGCCGTCTCCGGTGAAAGTCAGAATGATGACATCACCCGCCTCGGCGCCGGCAGGCAGGCCTACCTCGGCCTGTACCCCGTCCACCATTTCGTTGCTGTCGACGATACCGTCGGCGGCATCGGCGATGCTCAAGGTCGGCGCATCCGGAGCAACGGTGTCCACTGTCACATCAAAGAAGGTACTCGGATCCGAGGTGTTGCCCGCTTCGTCCGTGGCCGTGGCCGTGAAGCCATAAGTACCATCGGCCAGTGCGGCCGGGACGACAAAACTCCAGTTACCGCTGGCATCGGTCTGCACCGTGCCCACGGAAACACCATCCTGGAAAATCTCCACGGTGCTGTTGGCTTCCGCCATACCCCTCAGAGTAGGCGTATCATCGTTAGTGCTGCCGCCGGGCAGTATCGGGCCGGTGCCGGGATCCACATCGTCCAGCGCATCTTCGATGGTCGGCGCGGCTGGAGCCAGGGCATCCACACCGATCGTAGCTGGAGCACTGGTAT